>JABMPE010000025.1 GCA_013203845.1 Rhodopirellula sp.
ACACGGTGGTGGGCCGATGAGGACACCCGCCAGCTCTTGAGACAACGCGCCGTCGAGGACGAATCATGGCAGCCGCGTTCGAAAAGTCTGGAGCTGTTGGCGGGTGATGAGCGGTGGGCCGAACATCCTGAGACGCTCGCTCTCCCTGAGCGAATCAAAGAGTCGATCCACACGACTGAGACACCCCAAACGCGAGGCTGGGCAGCCTGCCACTACTTCCGCAGCGTCAACAGTTCCGACCCGCTCGCCGACGCGAAGCAGCGAGTGTTTTCCCAGGACGCGGATGGCATCGGTCCGTATCTCGACCCGCGTGAACCGGTGTCCGACGAGCACCTGGCCAAAGTGGCACGCGTTGCCGACCTGAGCGACGAGCAGCGGGAGGCGATGGTCGAGCAGATGAACGCCGCGCTGGGCTGGGACATCCGCATCGGCCTCACTGAGTGACGCTCACCAGGCGACTGACTTATTCCTGAGCTTCTGACAGTATTTCGATAGGAACGAAATGAAAAACCACAAGACGATCCCCGACCGTTTCGTACGGTGCCTCGCTGTTGCTTTGCTGGCTGCCATGATCAGCCCGGCACCGGGGGCGGAGCTGCCAAACATCGTTCTGCTGATGGGTGACGATCATGGCTGGGATGAAACCGGCTACAACGGGCATCCGCATCTGAAGACGCCGGTGCTGGATGAGATGGCGGCGGCGGGGTTGCGGCTGGATCGGTTTTATTCGGCGCATCCGTCGTGCTCGCCGACGCGTGGCAGCGTGATGACCGGGCGGCATCCAAATCGCTATGGCACATTTGCTCCAGGCTATTCGATACGCCCGCAGGAAATCACGATCGCCCACCTGTTGAACAAGGCGGGATACACCTGCGGGCATTTCGGGAAGTGGCATCTCGGTCCCGTCAAAGCCGCTTCGCCAACGAATCCGGGAGCAATGGGCTTTGACGAGTGGCTGTCGCACGACAACTTCTTCGAACTGAATCCGGTGTTCTCGCGCAACGGCGGTCCGCCTCAGAAGTTTCAAGGCGAGAGTTCAGAGATCATCATCGCCGAGACGATCCAGTTTCTGACCAGAGCTCAGCAGAAGAAGCAGCCTTTTTTTGCCGTCGTCTGGTTCGGATCGCCACACGAACCCTATAGCGGCCTCGAAAAGGATCTCGCGCTCTACGACAACCTGCCCGCTGAATACGCCGACAAAGAAGTCAGGCTGACGTCCAACGAAACGGGTCGCCCCACAAAGCGACCGCTGCGCGACGTGCTCAGAGAACGCTACGCCGAGATCACGGCGATGGACCGTTCGATCGGGCAGCTCCGTGACTGGCTGCAGCAGGCGAAGCTCAAAGACAACACGCTGCTGTGGTACTGCGGCGACAATGGAACTCCGGGCGACGGCATCGTCACGTCTCCCTATCGAGGGCAGAAAGGCAACATGTACGAAGGTGGCATCCGGGTTCCCGGCGTCATCGAATGGCCGGAGAGAATTTTGAAGCCAGCCATGTCAGACGTAAACTCGGTCACCAGCGACATCCTGCCAACGCTCTGCCAGCTGACCGGCACGCCACTGCCTGACCGCCTGCTGGACGGCATCGACATCACGCCAGTGATCGATGGACAGATGACCGAGCGTCCCAGCCCAATCGGATTCTGGTCGTTCGATGCAGGAGCCGATTCAAAGAACAAGCCGTACATCGACGCCGAGCTTCAACGAGGCACAACGCCGCTGGTCAAGATGATGGGTGACATCTACACGCGCAATTTCAAAAACTTCCATCACCCGACGATCACTGATCAGGACTTCGCCGGCTCAAGAGTTCTGCTGGGCAACCGATACAAGTTGATCGTCAACAGCAAGCGAGGCAGCGAAGCAAGCAGCGAACTGTTCGACCTGCAGAACGATCCTGCCGAAACAAAAAACCTGATCGACGCGAATCCCAAAGTCGCATCCGCCATGCAGAAAGAGCTTCGAGACTGGCAACAGTCGGTGCTCAACAGTCTGACAACAGCAGATTACAAGTAACCTGGTGGATGTGCCTGAGTCCGAAAAGGCTTCCGCATCATGGCATTTTGATAACCTCGATGCCGCTGATCAGTGACTTTCCGGCAGTTGCTTTCAGATTGATTGTGAGTGCGTTGTCGATGGGGATGTTGTTGAACTCGCGGACGATTCCGGTCATTGGTGCTTCTGCTTCCGAGACAATCTTGAAGTCGCTGAGCACGGTTTTTCCTTGAAGGTTGATCGTCTGGCTCCGGTCTATCGACGCCTCATTGCTGAGTTCGGCGAAGTACAGCCGCACGGTGTAGCGACCGGGTTTCAAATCGTGGAGTGTCAGCTCTTCCAGACCTTCAACCGCCGAAGCCGCGACCCACGGCCAGGCTTCGCCTCCCATGATCCAGTTGCTGTGCCGATAGTGGAACGTGGGATTCTCTGGCTTCGTCACGACTTTGATTTGCGGAGACGGTCCGCCCACGGACGGATAGTCCAGCCAGAGCGTTCCGTCGCGTGTCTTTCGATCGCCGGGGGCTCCGAAGTTCAAACCGATTCGCTCGATCGTTGCCGGCTTGATGGAATCGTCACCCCAAGATGACCACTGCTCGTGAGATTCAGGCATCGCTACCATCGAAAGCGCTGTCGGCAGCGGGTAACTGCAGGTGCAGCCTTCGTAGAAGTACGGCACGTTCAACAGGCCGCCCGACGGGATGATGCTGTTGGTACAGCCGCTGCGAGGTCCACTGATGAAGACGGTGCCGCTTTCGAGCGTTTTGTCGTAGAACGCCGCCGTGCCGCTGCGCAGCGTGTAGAACAAGCCATAGTCCACGCCACCATCGCAACCATACGTTTTGGGAAACACTCGCGGTTCTTTGAGACCCGTCAGTGGGTTGATTCGTTCGCCAGCAAGTATCGGATCAGGCGGATTCGGAAGCAGTGCCGTCTTCTGGTCCGGCGCGTGGTAGTAACTTTGCTGAGGTGTCTTCAGATCGACAGCAGGTAACGACTTTCGCAAAGCGGCCTGCTCGCTCTCATCGAATACCCGTCCGGTATAAATGTCGGACAGAACCGGCTTCATCAGAGGATAGTCGACAGACCAGTTGCCCTTGATTCTGGGCGCGTGCCAGTCCTTTGGTCGCGACACCATAACGCCGTTCCTGAACAGCGGCTGCGGCGATCTCTTGAAATGGGCGAGTGTGTCGTCGAACCAGAGGACTCCCAGCGGAAACCGTACGAGCGTGTCTTCGCAGTGAGCGTAGCTGCCGCGGTAATCAGCCGTTCCGGGCAAGGCCCCGATTCGGCGAATCAGAGACTGACCATTGAATTCAGCGGCCAGAAATCGTCCCGGCTTCTGCGCGTTCAGGTTTTCCGATGATACGAAATCGCTGCCCGACTTGATCCCCAACGCAATACCGCCAAACGGCCGCAACGTCTGTAACAGATCGGGAGACACTTCCGAAAGCCCGCCTGGCAACTCCGTCGTGATGAGGCTTGCCAGGTACGACGGCAACGAAACCTGAGACGGATCGGCTTCGATCACCGCCGCACGGGTTCCATACAGACCAGCAGCCTGCAGCTCTTTCCGCAGTTGCGAAACCCGGTCGGTGTCATTGTCGACCGCGACGACGTGAAACTTCGATTCCTGAAGCAATGCTTTGACCAGAGCTCCGTCCTGCAGACCGATGACGATTGCCACACCATACGGACCAGCTGACTCGCGAATCAGACTTGCTGCCAGCTTCGTCGCCTGAGTCGTTGTTTCGAGCGGCGTGGCGGACTCTGACCATTCAGTCGGCTTTGTTTCGTCAGCACCCGATTCGGCAAAACAATAGATCTTTCCGGCCAGTGTCGACACGAATAACTTTGAGTCGGCAACAATCATCGAGTGAACCTTGCCCTCGACGCCGCTGATTTCCAGTTCAGCCAGCGCGTTGTCGAAGTTCACTGCTCGACCACCGGCATGAATTGTTCGACTGATTCCTGTCTCGCCGTCTCCTTTATGAATCTTGTCTTCGTGCAGTTGCTGATTCACGACGTCGTCGAAAGTGAGCTTTCCTCGACGGACCGCTTTCGCCGACTCGGGATCCAACGCCGCAAACCAGCCGCCTGGTAAACGACCGGGAGCCGGCAGTTTGAAGTCGATCAGCTCGCCGGTCTCGCGATTCAAACGAGCCGGGTAAGCGGTCGAGCACGGCACGATAACTTCGTCATCGTTGACGATCAGGTATCCCTGCGGAGCCAGTCCGCCAATCGCCTGCGTGTTGTGCGGCTGCTGACCGAACAGGTATCCAAGTCGTTCGTTCCGCCAGATGACTTCGCCCGTCGCGATATCCATTGCCAGTACGAAGACGCCCTCAAACGGCCAGACTCCCGCCGCAAAGTAGACTTGCCCATCGGCCACAACCGGGCCACCACGAACGGGCCAGACGGAAATCAGTCGCTGATTCCCCAGCAGTCGACGATCATTCGGAGTTGCCTGGTGCTTCCATCGCAACCTGCCCGTCGACAACTCGACGCAGTAGAGATAGCCATCGTCCGATCCGAAACAGACCGAGTCTTTCCAGACGGCAGACGCAAATCGGACCGGTCCGTTTGTGTGATGTACCCACAGCTCGCGACCGGTCGACGCCTCATACGCTGTCAATGAATCGTTTCGCGACGAAGCGACCAGCAGTCGCCCGTCAGCGACGACAGGTTCGTAACCGGCGTCAAACTGCAGCCTTGGACTGTGGAAAGCCGGAGTGATCGCTGGCAGGTTTCGAACCCATTTCAGCTCCAGTTTCGCCGGCAGCGAATCCTGCGTCACACCAGTCCGCCCGGCATCGCGGCGCCACATCGGCCAGTCGCTGGCCTGGCAGACTGCTGATGCCAGGGACATCACAACCAGAAGCATTCCGAGTAACCATCGTCGTCGCTGATCCATGAGTGTCATCCCGATTACGTCGTGTTACGTGCCAAACTTCGGCCCTTTACTAAGCTTTCCTTTTGAACAACAGACAGGCTACAGGATCGCGTTCAACCGGGATACTTTCAGGATTACTTATGCTATCGTGAAGCTTGACTTTGGCCTGCCATGCGGGGCGTGTTCACGCCGTTCAGTCAACGTTTCAATCGACCTGCCGACATTCCTTTTGTTTCTCTGAGGCCTCAACATGAAACCAGATCAGCTCAACCGACGACAACTGCTTCAGTCATCCATTATTGCCGCCGGCGCTGCAGCCGCTTTAAACGCCACAACACGCTGCGCAGTCGCTGCTGAGTCGAATGTCACGTTGAAAGAGGGCGACGTCATTCTGTTTCAGGGTGACTCGATCACCGACGCCGGTCGCGATCGGAACTCAGAAGCTCATGCCAATAACCCGTCAGGACTTGGCAAGGGCTACCCGTTCCTGCTGGCTGGCGGGCTGCTGCAGGCTCACGCGAAGCTGGGCCTCAAGGTCTACAACCGAGGCATCAGCGGACACAAAGTTCCTGATCTGCAGAAACGCTGGCAGAAGGACACGCTCGATCTGAAGCCAGCCGTGCTGAGCATCCTCGTCGGCGTGAATGACATCTGGCACAAATTCGCGGGCCGGTACGACGGCACGGTCAAAGACTACGGGACCGGCTTCACCGCTCTGCTCCAGCAAACCAAAGAAGCTCTTCCCGAAACGACAATCGTTGTCTGCGAGCCCTTCGCTTTACGATGCGGAGCGGTGAAAGACGAATGGTTTCCGGAGTTCGACGAACGCCGTGCCGTCGCGAAAGAAGTCGCCAAAGCCGCCGGCACGTTGTGGGTTCCGTTTCAGACGATGTTCGACGAAGCCATCGCCGACGGCACAACGCCTAACTACTGGGCGGGCGACGGCGTGCATCCGACGCTCGCCGGTCACGCTCTGATGGCAAAAACCTGGCGGGAAGTCGTCGGCGTCTGATCGCCAGGGCCAGTATCTCAGTTGCGATGATTCGAAGCGCAAACTTATTCGGGACCGTTTGACTTCGGCAGTGACCAATTTCGCTGCCGACGTCAAACCATTTCGTGATATTCGACAATTTCACGCGACCGGTCGAACTTTGTGACCAGGCTGGATGACACGGAACTGACCAGAGAACCGTCGATTTTATCTTTGTCCGCCGCCATGCCGGCGATCATCGACAATTCACAGAGACGATTGATCAGTCTCGGGCAGCCTTTCGTGTGAGCGTGAATCTGCAGCGTGGCGTCGATGGTGAAAATTTCGCGATCGCTGCCGGCCTGCCTGAGCATGTCTTCGATGAAGTCAGCGGTCTCGTCCAGCTGGAACGGGTGCAGTTCGACTCGCAGATCCGCCAGTTCGCTGAGAATGCCGCTGAGCTTCGGCAACTCTCTGGTTCGGACGGCGGTGATAAAAGTCGACAGGCCGGACGCTTCCTCCGCCGCACAGAACAGTCGTTCAAGCAGCGCCAGACAGGTTGTGTCGGCGCGTTCCAGGTGATCGAACACAAAGACGGTCTGCGTTCGGGTGAGCTGCAAAGATTGCATCTGGTCGGTGATTTTCCGCCAGAGGTTCCAGCGGGATTCCGACTCGCTGGGTGCCAGCCCCAGTGACAAGGCCAGATTCCAGAGCATTTCGTGAGCGTCCAGACCGAGCAGGTTCATAAAGGCGACGTGCCGCTGAGAACGCTTCACTTGCTCGCACAGGACCTTCAGTGTGAGCGACTTGCCGGTGCCGTCTCCACCGCTCAGCAGGCCGAATCCACGTTTCTGCTCGACGAGGTAAAACATCCTGGCGAGGGCTTCTTCATGAATCCCGCTCTCGTGGAACCACTTCGTACTAAGCCGATTCGTGAACGGTGAAGCCGACAGTCCCCAGTAGGATTCGTACATTTCCGGTCGCCTCTTGCTGCATCTGGGCCGCTGGTCAAGAAGGCGGGCGCACGCCGAACATCCGGCGCCGTCCGCTCAATCGCTACTATCGGCACCCCAGGGGCTGGATGATGATCGGAAAATCAAGAAACGGGGCGCATCGAGAAGCCCCCTGCGAAGAATCCGGTCGGCGATTCGTGGGGCGATTTCGCGTTCACACCGACACAAAAAACGCCTCGATCATCTTTTGACGATCGAGGCGTTGGACTCAGCAATTTTTTCCAGCAATCTTAAGTGCTGGAAGTGTCGTCAGCCGGGCTTGGCTTTGGCGGCTCAGTTGAAGGAGCAACCTCAGACAGTGGCTCGACGGGAACCTTCAGAACTTCCTGCTCTTCCGGAACGGATGCGGGAACAGGAACGGATTCTTCCGGAACCGGCTTCAGCGTCTCGTTTTCAGATGCTGCCGGAGCCGCTGCGCAGTTGCCGTTCGGGCAGTTTCCGCTGGCACAGTTTCCAGTTGAACATCCCGTTGCACAACCGCCCATCGTCGGGCAAACCGTCGTCGGCACGACCTTGCAGACTTCGTACTCGACTTCACGAGCTACCCGCCGGCAGTTCATCCGAGTGACCGTGTAAGGCACTTCTTTCGCGACACAGTGAGCAACTTTCTGTGTCACAGTGTAAGGAACCTTCTGCTCGACGCAGTAAGGAACTTTGCGGGTTTTGGTTTCCGTAACCCAGGTGCAGTTGGTCACGGGAACCTTGCGGACCATCTCTTCCTGCACGATTCGGCAGGTACGAGTCGGGACCTTCTTGACGACGGTTTCGTTAACCCACTTGCAGACTTTGTACGGAACCTTCTCGACGACTTCTTCCTTCACCCAGCGGCAGGTCTGAGTCGGAATCTTTTCGACAATGACGTCCGTTTCGTAACGACGCACAGTGCATTGAACGGTCGATTTGACGGTCTCAGGAACCATCACCGTCTGCTGCACCTGTCGTTGCACCATGTTCGGACACCACTTCTTCGTGTTGAACGCGAGTCCCGGAGTATGAGCTACACCCAGAACCGGCAATGGCAGAATCGAACACGGGTTGCACTGCAGCGAAAGAATCGGCAGCGGCAGGCCGGGCAGGCAGTTCTGCTTGTTGACCCACTGTCCCTGATCGACGCATACAGTGCGGCAGGTCGTCACTGGTTTCATCACCGTGTGACAGACTTCCCGCTCAACGACTTCGTCGACCGGTCGACAGACGGTGCGACGACATTCGCGTTCGCCGGTTTCGACAACTCGATTCCAGTTAACTTTGACGCACTCGCGTTCGGCAGTTTCCCACACCGGTTTGCTGACGGTGTAAGAGCACTCGCGTTCGCTCGTTTCCCAGACAGGTTTGCAGACCGTGTACTTCTCTTCGCGATACGACGTTTCGGTCACCGGTCGGCGAACTTCGTACTCGCATTCGCGATACGCGGTTTCCCGGACAACCTTGTAGCAGGTGACGTCCTTCGTCTCGTAAGCGGTTTCGTAGACGGTGCGGGTCCGAGTGATCTCTTCAGGTTCCCAGACGGTGTCCCACACGGTTTTCTTACACGTCTGCCGTTCGATTTTGCAGGTCGTGTAACACGAACTTGGCTGGCAAGCGACCGTCGGGCAGCAGTTGAATGTGGCCGCTCCACAATACCCGGACGCGAACGCCTGCTGGCTCAATGTTGCGGTCACGCAAAAAGCGACCAGTGCCAACAGCTTCTTCATTTGATGTCTCCTCACAGGTGACGGGTCAATCGATGCGAAAATTCCGGCTCAGCCGGCCAGTCGCTTGGTCAGAGTCGAAACTCAGCCCAAGCGACATTCTGTTTCACAAGTGCGGGCCGTTCATGGCTCGCTGGTGATCCATCACCGAGGAGAAACTGACTCGCGGCTTTGTGGCCTGATCGAGTCGGGTCATTCCGATCGAACAAAACCTGTCGCAAGTCAAGCAGTGTCAGGCTTCGGATTCAGTTTGTCACAACTGGGTAAGATTTCCGTTGTGCATGCTCAATCCGGATGCCGGGCAAACTTTCGCGGACTCCTTTGTCCGCTATCCCCGCTCCTGTCTTTATTATTGTCATACTCACGCCCAGGTTGCAAAACCCGGACGCCCGACTTCAGAGAAGTCGGCACCATCCGCTGATGAGTGATCCGATTGTTCCGATCAGGCAATTCAGGCATTCTGCACGGACGTGTGGGTTTCACGCAGCCGGGTTGATTCCGCGAGCCCTCATGTTCCCTGATACAAGCCATACGACGTGCCAAACCCGCACCCGGCCCGCTCCAAAGCTGACGCGACCGGAATATCCTGCCTGTCGAGAACGGTCGCTACAGCCGTTCTGAATGCTTCCGGCGGAGCACCTGGCACATCCGGGCGCACAGTCGGTCGATCCGTTCTGTCCGGCGTTTCCGGCATCAGACGATGAATACGACTTTCCGATTCGGTCATTGGTATCGATGCTGACCGTCGCGAGGGCCACCCTGCGACAAGCCCCCGTCAATCACCCGCAGAGGAAGTTGTGTGACATAACGCTGTCATCACACTGGCCCTGTTGAGAACTGTGATCTGTACCACGTGGTGTGCTCGAACCATTCGGGTTCCGAAAATCGGCTTCGACCATAAATATCGCCATGCGGCCTCACATTCCCAATCCGGTATTCGCGGATCCGGGCAGCATTGGACTGATCTTCTCCATGCCGAGAATCGTCACGCCGTGCAGAAGCTGTGATCCTTGCGGCAGACTATGTGACCCTTGCGGCGGCTGTGCGGGCTCTCCCGTCCATCCAATTGATCCATTCGGGTGGCTGCGAAGTGGTTCACTGGTCACTCAGGAAATCGATCCGGCTGGCTGGGATTTCGGGCTGTAGAGCTGAGGCTGAGGCTGCCTGCTTCGGAAACCAACCTGATTCACTGGCTCGATCCATGACGAGTTATTGATGGATCAGCGCGAACCTGATAGTTTGGGAAGCTGATTCCTACCGGTTTTAACCCTCTCAGCAGCCGACTGAACTCGGGTCAGAACCTTATCAGTCCCACTCCGTAACGGGTCGACTGTCGCCATGCTCCGAGCATCCCTCACCTTTGCGACGATTCTGCTGTGCGCCGCCCTTCCACTTCGCGCCGCGAATCTTCTGCCTGCTGACCAGTCGATGGAGTCCGTTATCGACCATCACGTCGATGCAAGGATCAAAGGCGACGATGTGCAGGTCGCTTCTCAGATCGACGCCAACATCCTGATACGCAGGTTGACGCTCGACCTGGCCGGACGCATTCCCACCACCGCCGAAGTCCATGCTTTCCTGGCCGCAAATACTGAAACTCGCCGCGCCGAACTGGTCGATCGTTTGCTGTCCAGTCCAGACTTTACGTTTCACCAACGCAACGAGTTGCAGTTGATGCTTGAGTACCCGGATCGCCGAAACGACGGCGATTTCCGCAAGTATCTTCAGTGGGCGGCCGAGCAGAATCGTCCCTGGAACGAGATGTTCCACGATATGCTGGCTGGTGATGAAAATGACGAGTACCAGAAAGCGGCGTTACAGTTCGTCAAGCACCGGGCTCGCAATCTGGACGACCTGACGAACGACACGGCCATTCTGTTCTTCGGGGTGAACGTCAGCTGCGCCAAGTGCCACGACCACCCACTGGTCGCCGACTGGAAACAGGATCATTACTACGGCATGCAGTCGTTCTTCAGTCGGACGTTTCTGACGAAGAAGCAGGAGCTGGGCGAGAAGTTTTACGGCGAGGTGAAATTCACCACGACCGCCGGCGTTGAAAAGCAGGCGAAGTTCATGTTCCTCAATGGGGCGGTTGTTGACGATGGAACGCCCGAGCTGACCGACGAGTCCCGCAAGAAGTACGACGAACTCGTGAAGAAGCTGGAGCAGGACGACAAAGCCGATCCGACCCTGCCAGACTTTCGACCACGGGAACGGCTCGTCGAGACCGCAACGCATAAAGACAACGACAGCTTCCTGGCAAGAAACATCGCCAACCGCATCTGGCACCGGCTGACGGGGCGCGGCATTGTCGATCCGCCGGACCAGCTGCATTCGGAGAACGCGCCCAGTCATCCTGAACTGCTGGATTGGCTCGCCCGCGACACGGTTACTCACGGGTACGACCTGAAGCGGCTGATTCGCGGCATCGTGCTGAGCAAGACTTATTCTCGATCGAGTGAATGGACATCCGCCGCCGAACCACCGTCCGGCGAGTATTTCGCCGTGGCGATTTCCAGGCCGATGTCACCACGGCAATACGCACTGTCGCTGCTTGTCGCGACGAGGAATCCGCCTCACTGGGAACAGTGGCTGACAAAGCCTGTCGAAGAATGGAAACGCGAACGGGAAGGTCTCGAAAATGCCGCCAACGGCTGGGCCGGCCAGTTCGAGATTCCTGGCGAAAACTTTCAGGTCGCTGTCGACGAGGCACTTTTCTTCAGTAACAACGACCGCATCAACAATGACCTGCTGCGAGATTCCGGCGACCGCCTCGTCGGTCATCTGAAGCAAATTGAAAACACCAGCGAAGCGGTTACCGCAGCCTTCGAGGCAATCAGTTCCCGCAAACCTACTAATGACGAACTGGCCGCGATTCAGGCGTATCTTGAGTCTCGATCAGAAGACCGCAACGCCGCGATGAAACAGGTTGTCTGGGCTTTACTGACGGGCCCGGAACTGCGGTTTAACTACTGAATAATCAGGGCGGGCCATGCAGGCCAGTCACGAACATCTGGTGGGCGATGCCCATCCTACGAATACTTTGCAGGAGTTGATCATGGCACGACCGGGCAGCATTTTCTGCGGATCGACAGATCATGGTTTATCGCGTCGAGGATTCCTCGGAGCTGCGACAGCCGCCACCGCTGGCACCTTTGCCGCGGACATGACGCGTCTGGACGCGTTGAAAAATCCTCTGCTTGCCGGCGAAGTCAAACGCCAGCAGAAGAGCGTGATTCTGCTCTGGCTGGCTGGTGGCGCCAGCCAGTTTGAGACGTGGGATCCAAAACCGGGGCGACCAACGGGCGGGCCGTACGCGAAGATCAAGACCAACACGACCGACGTTCACATTAGCGAGCTGTTGCCGAAGATGGCGCAGCGAATGAACCACACGGCGATTATTCGTTCGCTGAACACGAAGATCGGTGACCACGGCGGCGGAGCTCGACTGATGGAAACCGGACGGCTCCCTGATCCCGGTGTCGACTTCCCGGATATCGGAGCGGTCGCTGCGCGGGAACTCGGACGCCGCGACAGTCAGGTGCCGGATTACGTTTCGATGTACACGTCAACCGAAGGCCGCCGCAAAGGCACCAGTGGATTTCTGGGTGCCCGTTACGCTCCGATGTTTCTGTCCGACAAGCAGATTCCCGACAACATGCACCGGCTCGAAGCAATTTCAGATGTCGACCATCACGACCGGGCGGCTCTTCGTGATCTGCTGTCGAAGCGTTTTGTCCAGGCTCGGCACAGCGAAAAGATCAACAGCCACACGACGGCTTACAACCGCGTTCACGGTTTGATGTCTAGCGAAAAACTGTTCGACATCGAGCAGGAACCGGAATCAGTACGTGCGAAATATGGCCCGCGCCAGTTTGCTCAGCAGTGCCTGATCGCTCGCCGACTCGTCGAAGCCGGCACGCCGTTTGTGAAAGTCGCACGAGCCTGGTGGGACAGCCACGGTCAGAATTTTGAAACTCATCGCGAACTGTGCGCAGACCTCGACCACGCCATGAGCACGCTGCTGGACGATCTCGAAGAACGCGGCCTGCTTGAGAATACGCTGGTCGTGACGCTCGGCGAGTTCGGTCGGACACCGGGCATCAACGCCAGCCTGGGCCGCGACCATTTTGCCAATGCCTGGAGCTGCAGTCTGTCCGGCTGCGGAATCCGAGGTGGCTCAGTCTACGGCAAAACAGATCCAGATGGTCACAAGGTTGACGATGGCGAAGTCGGAGCCGGCCAGCTCTTTGCGACAATTCTTGAAGCACTCGGCATCGACCACGAAAAAGAGTACATGCTTGGAGCCCGTCCGGTTCCTCTGGCAGACTTCGGCGCAAAACCCATCAAGGAAGTTCTGGCATAGCCCGAAGCGTTTCCCTGCGACAGTTCATCGAGGCATCGTCTAACCACTAAGGCAATTTCATGTCCTGGTCAGATCCCACAAAACTGAAACGTGTCAAAGAATTCGGCATCAGTGGCATCGCGTTCTGCGTTGCTCGTGAGGTCGGCACCGGCAAGCTGTTCTTCGGCAATTCCGACTTCAAGGTTTACGAAGTCGACGCGCTCGCCGATAAGCCCGCCCCCGCCGCATTCGAAGCCGAGGGCCACCAGAGCTACGTCACCGGCGTGGTGCGAAGTCAGCAGCAACTCGTCTCGGGCAGCTACGATGGCAACCTCATCTGGTGGGACGCCGAGTCGAAGAAGCCAACGCGAACAATCAAAGGCCACGAGCGGTGGATTCGGCAAGTGACGGCCAGTCCTGACGGCAGGACAGTCGCCAGCGTCGCCGATGACATGATCGGCAAAATCTGGAACGCCGAATCCGGCGAGACGATGCACGTTCTCAAAGATCACAAAGAAGAGACTCCCGATCACTATCCGTCGATGCTCTACGCCGTGGCGTATTCACCGGACGGCAAATGGCTGGCGACCGCCGACAAAGTCGGCCACATCGTCATTTGGGAAGTGTCGTCCGGAAAGAAAGCCGCCGAGCTGGAATCTCCCGGCATGTACACGTGGGACCCTCGCGCGAGGCGACATTCAATCGGCGGGATTCGCTCGGTGGCATTCTCGCACGACTCAAAACTGCTGGCCGCAGGCGGCATCGGCAAGATCGGAAACATCGACCATCTCGGAGGCCCGTCGCGCGTCGAAATCTTTGATTGGCAGAAGGGCGAGAGTCTCCACGTCATTGAAGACAACGAATTGAAAGGTCTTGTCGAGCAGATTGAGTTCGATCCGGCTGGCAACTGGCTGCTCGCCGCTGGCGGAGACCACGGCGGTTTCGTCTCGTTCTACAACGTCGAGACCGGCAAGCTGCTCAAGCAGGACAAGGCTCCGATGCACGTTCACCAGCTGGCGATGAACGACGACTCCACAGGCTTCTTCGCCGTCGGCCACGGGAAAATCGCGCACTACGAATTCAAATCCGATAGCCCGCCCGGACCGGACGCGCCACCGCTGCCCGAAGACGCTGTCTGATCGACTGTTCGGAACAGTATCGACGGTTTGAAAAGCAGGGTATGACAAGCGCAGCGCAGACATACCGAACACGGAACGTTGAGACGCCTGCGCTGCGTTTGACATCCACTACGGAGGTTATCCGAAGTGGGCATTCTTATCTTTTTTCTGACGAGGACATTAGATTGTCCTCCGCTGCAACGACGGCCTGTCGTGCGGCCTTGCTTAAACGTCTGCTCGAAACGTCGCGCAGGCGCACCGTTGGCCTTCATCCGGGAAGAAACCATGCGCGTCAGCTCTGCCCTGCGTTCCGCATTCGTCGTTTATTCGAGTTTCGTTTTCTCTACGGCCGCCAGCTACGCGGACGGACCGGCTGACAACATTGCAGCGAATGTGCGTTCCGTGCCGCCGCTGGGCATCGAAGTTCCGGAGGAAGACAGGAAGGAACTGGAAGACGGACTGAAGTCGCTTGATTCGTTGATCCGTCAAATTCGACTGACAAAGCACGCTGACCAGGCTCGAATCAATGCTCTGTTGCCCGACGTTGAGATTTTCTCCAGGGCCGTTCATCAGGGGCTGGAGTATCGTGAGTTCTTCTCACCGAACGACATCAAGAACGCGAAGTTCGTTCTGCACGAAGGTATGCGCCGAGCATCACAACTGGTCAAGGGCGAAGCCGACTGGCTGACTCAGAAAGGGCTGGTGGTAAGAGGCTTTCGTTCGAAGATCGACCAGACGGTACAGCCTTACGGACTGGTGATTCCGGACTCATACGATGGCAGCGGCACGGCGGACTACCGGCTCGATCTGTGGTTTCATGGGCGCGGCGAGAAGACATCGGAGTCCGCGTTTATCGCTGGACGAATGAGACAGGTCGGGCAGTTCGCTCCGAAAGATACCATCGTCCTGCACTCATACGGACGATACAGCAATGCTTTCAAGTTCGCGGGCGAAGTCGACGTTCTCGAAGGACTCGCACACGCAAAGCAGCACTATCGCGTCGATGAAGACCGAATCGCTGTTCGAGGATTCTCAATGGGCGGCGCCGGCTGCTGGCAGATGGCCGTGCATTATCCAGACCTGTTTTTCGCCGCGAACCCGGGAGCTGGTTTCTCAGAGACTCCCGAGTTTCTGAAGTTCTTCCAGAAAGAAGAGCTCGACCCGACGTGGTACGAGAAGAAGCTCTGGCAGCTTTACGACTGCACGGAATACGCGGTCAATCTGGCTCAGCTTCCGACCGTCGCTTACAGCGGCGAACTGGATACTCAGAAGCAGGCGGCAGACATTATGGAGGAAGCGCTGGCCCGCGAGGGCATTTCTCTGACCCATCTCATTGGACCGGGAACGAAGCACGCCATTCACGCGGACTCGGCCAAAGTCATCGAGGCGAAACTGGCAGCCATCGCCAGGCGAGGGCGGGAAAGGATGCCGCATGAAATCCGCTTTGCGACGTGCACGTTGAAGTACAACAGGATGCACTGGCTCACCGTGACGGGCATGAGCGAGCATTGGAAGCAGGCTCACGTCAACGCGAGGCTTGACGCGAACCTCGACATGATCGAACTGGAAACGGAAAACGTCACCGGCCTGAAGTTCAGCATCCCACCAGGTCGCAACCCGTTCGACCTCGCTCGGAACGTCACCGTCGTCGTCAACGGCCAGTCGCTCAAGACGGCAAAACCTCAGACGGACTGGTCATGGACCGCTGAAGTTCATCTCAGTGGCGACAAGTGGGTTGAGGGAACCGAGAAGCCCGACGGGCTTCGCAAACGGAACAACCTGCAGGGACCGATCGACGACGCCTTCATGGACTCGTTTGTCATTGTCCGGCCAACGGGAACGGCTAAGCATGAAGCCGTTCAGAAGTGGACGACTTCCGAATTGAAACACACCGTCGAGCAATGGCGAAAGCAGTTTCGAGGCGACGCGGTCGTGAAAGATGACACGGCGATTTCGGAACAGGATATCGCGTCGAGCAATCTTGTGCTGTTCGGCGATGCGTCCAGTAATGCCGTGCTCGCAAAGATCATCGACAAGTTGCCTGTTACCTGGAACAACGACACTGTTCGCGTCGGAAATCAATCCTTCGAAGCCGCTCATCACGCGCCAATTCTGATCTATCCGAACCCGCTCAACCCTGATCGTTACGTTGTGTTGAACAGCGGCTTCACGTATCGCGAGTTCGCGTACCTCAACAACGCGAGACAGGTGCCGAAGCTACCAGACTGGGCGGTGATCGATCTCCGCACGCCCGCCGATTCGCTGTGGCCGGGAAAAGTCGTGGCGGCGGACTTCTTCGACGAAAGCTGGAAGCTGAAAACTCCAGCTGAGTCGAGATAGTTTAAGGTCACCGCAACTTGACGACCAACTACTCCGGGTCCGCGTACCGAATTTGAACATCGATCACGTCGTCAGCTCGCGCAAAGAAGGCGTCGAGAACGCGAGCGTCAAACTGAATTCCGCGTTTCTCTTCCAGCATTCTGAAACACTGTTCGCGAGGAAACGGCTTCTTGTACGGTCGTTTGCTGCTCAGGGCGTCATACACGTCGGCGACGGCTGTGATGCGGCCTTCAATGGGGATATCTTCGCCGGCCAGCCCCAGTGGATATCCTTCGCCGTTCCACCATTCGTGATGGGTCAATGCGATCCTTGAAGCCATACGCATAATCGGCTCCGATTTGACATCCAGCAACTGACCACCAAGCTTCGTGTGGTGCTTGAGATTCTGCCACTCGCCCTCCGGCATGCATTCAATAATCTGCTTCCCGAACGCGGCGTGCTTCTTGATGAACTCGTATTCTTCCGGGTCGAGCTTTCCGGGCTTATGCAGAATGTCGTCAGGTATTCCGATCTTCCCGACATCGTGAAGCTGTGCTGCCTGTTCGAGGGCTTCCACCTGTCCTGGCGAATAGCCCAGTTCGCGAGCGATCACGCCGGCATACTTGCCAACCCGAATCACATGATGGCCCGTGTCGTTGTCACGAAACTCAGACGCCCTGGCCAGACAGAAAATGATATGGCGCCGTGATGCTTCGAGAGCTCGCGTTCGCTCCAGAACCTGTCGTTCAAGATCGACCGAGTATTTTGCGAGCATGTCAAAATTCGATTTGGCCGCGAGTACGTTCCTGACTCGCAGCACCAGCTCGCTGGGATCAACCGGCTTGGCCAGGAAATCGGTCGCTCCCAGTTCCAGTGCTTGAGTTTTCAGCGATGGATCCGGAGAGGCGGTCAGCACAATCACCGGGATTGTCGACAATTCGGGTGTCATCTTCATCACTCGTAGAATGTCGATCCCGCTCACTTCGGGCATCATGATATCGAGCAGAACGATATCCGGCAGGTCCTGTTTCATGAGTTCGACAGCGGTCGAAGACTCTGTTGTTGTTACAAACGTCTCGTAGCCCGAGTGTTGAAGAAACTTGCGAACAACGAGCACGTTGTACGACTCATCGTCGATAATCATGATCCTGGCATGACGAGCCCGTTCACCAACGGAGTTGCTCCTGCCGCTCGAACAAGTTTCGGGTAACGACACTGAGGCTGTTTTTTCGGGCTTCAGATCGCGCAGAAAGTCATCCAGATTGACTTCATCGACAATCGTGTTCATCGCTTTTCCCTGATGCTCTGGCGCCGGGAAGTTTCCACGGCATTCTGCCAGTTCGGTACACTCGGTTTCTTAACACAATCCTGGTCTATCAATTTGCAACGGCGTCCCAAAACGTTTACTGGCTGAGTTTTTGCGGAAAATCGCATCGGTCTGGTTGAATTATGCCAGCCAGAGAAATACGCATTCGCACCTGACAGGTCTGCTTTCACGGCCAGTTTTCAGACCAGTTCTGGTAACTCAATGGCTGCAACCATCTCTGTAATTTCACGGATGACTGGATCGATCTGATCGTTTTTTTCTTCATGAGCAAGATTCATCAGCTCAAGGCCAGGCTCAGTGAACTCACGGAAGCCCATTGTCCCGGCCGCTCCTTTCAACCAGTGAGCGATTCGGGCGACCGCTTCGAGATCCCGACGCTGCCACGCTTTCTGTAACTCGTCAACTTCAGAACGAAGCTTCTCGACAAACCCGATGATGATTTCCCGAAACTCAGCATCGCCGAAAGGCAATTCTGACCTGATCGGTTTGCGAGGAGTCGTTGATGGTTTCGAGCCTGCCAGCAGTCCAGACGGAAACACGTTTGCGGTGTCGTAGGGATCGAATTTGGCTGCCGGCTGCACCTTGTCGATGACTTCGTCGAGCAGCGCTGAGTTTGCTGGTGGTACCGCCTCGACCTGGTTATGAATTTCAACGAACGACGCATCCGTTGCAGAGGCTGACGTTGTGGCTCCGGAATTTTCCACAGCCGCCGTTGCGATGCTCGGAGTCAGTGGCTCACCGTCGAGCCGGCCGATGTTTGACTCGTCCTCGCACTCTTCGGCTTCCAGCAGTTCTGCCAGATAATTCAGCAGCCCGTCGAGGTCTACCGGCTTCGTCAGGAAGCCCGTGCAACCAGCATCGCGACATTTCTCTTCGTCACCCCGCATGGCGTTTGCCGTCAAAGCCACAATTGGAATGTCGAGCCCGTACTCGCGCAGTTTCCGAGTCGCCGTATAGCCGTCCATGACGGGCATCTGCATGTCCATCAGAATGACGTCGTAGTCAGACGTCGTTGCCTTGTCGACGGCAATCTGACCGTTGACGGCGGTTTCAACCAACAGCCCGTTTCGTTGAAGCAGGAGTTGAATCAGCTGCCGGTTGGAGTCACCATCATCGACCAGCAGAATTCGCGAACCGTCGAACCGATATCGTTTTCCTCGCGTGGTTGCACTGACCTGTTTGACTTCGGCGGCAAATTCAGAAATATCGAGCACTCGCGTCTCGTGATCGATCTGTCCCGCATCAATCACGATGGTGAACGTGCTCCCTTCACCGGCAACGCTGGCCACCGTCAAATCTCCACCGAGTGAATCTGCAAAACTTTTGCTGATTGTCAGACCGAGTCCCGTTCCACCAAATCGACGAGTAATCGAGTTATCTGCCTGACTGAAAGGATCGAAAATCTTCAGCATCGCTTCGTCGGACATTCCAACGCCGGTGTCGATAACGTCGATCTGCAGCCGCGTTTTAGTGTCCCAAAGCATTTTCGCCACGACAGAGACGCTGCCACTGTCAGTGAATTTGAGCGCATTGCCAATCACGTTGGTCAGAATCTGGCGGACTCGACCTGGGTCGGTTTCGATGACTTCCGGCAAACCACCTGGCGTCTGGCACTCGAGACGAAGTTGTTTCTCGTCCGCTTTCACTTTCAGAACCGTGATGACTTCCAACAGCAACTGATGCGGGCAGCATGGCAGTCGCTCGACTTCAAGCCGACCGGCTTCAACCTTCGACAGGTCGAGGATGTCATTGATGAGCCGCAGCAGGTGCTGACCGCTGGAGTGAATTGTTTCAAGGTATTCAGCCTGCTGTGTCGGATCGTCGTACATGCCGCGGCGCAGGACTTCGGTAAAGCCCAGAATCGCATTCATCGGCGTGCGGATTTCGTGGC
>JABMPE010000177.1 GCA_013203845.1 Rhodopirellula sp.
AGCCGCCACCGCCTCGCCCCCCGCGGCCAAAGGCTGTTTCGTAACCAATTAGCGCCAGACTCAACACGACCGTCAGGCTCAGGCAAACCAAAGGATTCAGTTTCATAATGAGTGTCTTTCGTGAAGGACGTTGCGGGCGTCCATGAATCGGCATGAGCTGCTGAGAAATTCGGGAACGTAGTCTTCCGGCCAGCGATTGACGCGACCGCATCTGCTTGCCCGCAGATCGTTACTTTGTCGGTGCTGGCGGTCGTTTCACGACTCGCACGGACGAGTCCGGCATCACTTCGTTGCCGAACAGAAGGTTCGTCGAGTCGATCTGGAATGAATCCTCGGTAATCGGCGTCACGAAGCGGGTGACCGAGACGCTCTGTCCGTCCGGAGTGACTCCATTGACTTTCAATACCCACGCTCCTGCGACCGGAGTCCAGTTCGCTTCCGTAAATGCTCCGCTGTGATCGAAGGCCCAGGACCGGATCGTGCGCCGGAGCGGATCCCAGCCAATCCGCTGAGTGCCTGTCATCACGTTGCCGCGACGAGGCTTCACGACGTAATCCTGCAACAGATAGTTTCCGTCCTCTGACCAGCGGCAGGTGGTTTCGACGCGTCCTTCCTGACTCTCGTCGACCCAGTGTCCGACCAGCCATTCAAGCGGCCGCAACTGATCGTGGGCGTTAGGCACTGCTTCTTCCGGGAAGTCACGGACTCTGGCCATCAGCCATTTCCCGTCCCGCTTCAAATGCACGATCGAATACGGCGCGCGAGATCCTTCGTCGTCGGGACTAAGTGTTGTGGTGCTGAAACCTTCTTCCACCGCGACGTCCGTGCTGAGTTGCCGCAACGACGTGAGTTCCACCACATTTCGCGCCTGCGGAAACTGCTTAAACAATCCAGCGAAACGTGCCTCGATATTGGCGCGTCCCTGCACAACGTTGCCGTCTTCGTCAACGACTTCCGCGTCCGCTGTAAACAGAGCAGCAACTGCCTTCGAGTCACCGGCATTGAATGCCTTCTCAAACATTGGCGCGGACGCTTCGAGACTGCCCGCATCCGGAGAATCCCCAATGTTCTTCACCTTCGTGACTTCCTGCGACTGAGCCACAGGCTGACTCAAGACCAGATTCCATCCGAAGCCCACCGACAATGCAGCCAGCATCACGATCAGGAGTTGCGTGCGCATACTGTTTCCCTCAAACGATAGACCTGTCCGCGAGTCGTATGTCCGCCGCTCGCAAACGCCAAATAAACACAAAGACCGAATAAACGCCAACGCCAAATAGCTCGGAAACGCCGCGTTGGGCCTGAGTTCTGAAACCACTGGATCGGCAACTGGAAGAAATGCCGAGTCACTCAAGAGCCGTCTGCCCGACGAGCATCTCGTCAACGCAAGACTCATACCAGCATTCAAACCGCTCCCCTCAGAATACGGGAGGGCTCCCTAAATACTCAAAGCGAAAGCCGACCGGAGCAGGTCGGAGCCGGCCGCAGCCAGCCAGCCGGAGTGATTATTTCCTTGCATGGACGGGATGGGCTAGTCACTCATGACATTAGATTGAATCACGTCGTCACTCGACGCCGGTGGCCCACCGCGGCACAGTCTATGTTCAAATCCGCACACTGCAAGTGCCGCTGCTGGTTGTTGACAACCAAGCGAACCGGGTGCCGTTAACGAATCAGCGTTCGACACTCTGGTTGCGCAAGACCGATAGCACGAAGCAAAATAAAGGCTATATCACTTTGACCGCACTCGAAAGTCGGGGCTGCTGAGTGGGTAAGTCAGATTGTTTCCCAATTCGGCAATCCTGGCTCAACGATTCGTATGGTCAAAACAGAAATGCCAGTAATGCACGAACCAGACGCACTGCGAAACAAGTTGTTTACAGCCTTAATGCGTTCCGGGAAACACGTTACCAGCCTTATCTATAGCGTTCGGCGGGTTACCTACTTGTGATAACGTTTGGGGCTGTTTACAGGGAGGGCTGGACGCTGATTTTCAGGCTGGTGCTGTCGGTCAATCCCTGGTCGCCGGATTCCGCATTGACAGACAGGACGAACTCGCCGGTGTCTCCGGGTTGGGGATTGAGTGAAATTTCTCCGGTGCCGTCTTCGTTATCTCTCCGGTGCCGTCTTCGTTATCGTTGAAGGTGGCGTAGTCGGGGAGGCCGAGGAGGGCGAGCATAATGTCGTCTCCGTCTTCGTCGAAGGCAGACACTGGAATGCTCAGCGACGAGCCTTCATCAACTGTCCGGTTGCTGACTGGAGCCAGAACCGGGCTGGTATTGGGAACCGACGTTCGGTCGATAATTTCGATGGCCATGACGTCGGGGTTTTCCACTTCATGGCCGAATGTGATGTTCAGGTTCGCGTCGGCGTTCGAGACATCGAACCGTCGCGCAATGGCTTTGTTGGCCGAACCCGCGGCGGCGAAGACGTCGAAGTTGTCGAGCACCTCCGTTCCTTCGATAGTGACGTCAAAGACGCGGCCACCGACACGTGAGGTCGGGCCGAAGATTTCGGCGAAGTAGAGGATGACTTCGAAGTCGCCCGGTCCGGTTGGGATGTTGTAGTTGAGTTCCGGTCCGCCGGCGGCATCCCAGCGGGTGGTTCGGAAGATCGCTGCGGGAGTGCCTGCTGGCAGTGACCGATCGCTGACGTCAATCGCCGCGCCGGTTGAGAACGAGTTGCCGGTGTTCGCGAAGCGGTCGGCTGAGAAGTTGCCGACCGCTCCACCACCCGCGTTGATGCGGAAGATCGAAGTTGCCTGTTCGATGAACTCGGTCGCGACGACGTTCAGGTCGAAGCTCTCCATGACCGAGCCGTTGGAATCCGTCGCTGTGATTTCGATGGTCGACACGCCACTGACATCGGCGGCGGTCGGGTTGAAAACGAAGGTCGCGGTGCCATCGCCGTTGTCGGTGAACGAGGCGAAGGTCGGCACGCCGCTGACAGAGAGCATCGCGGGCAGGCCGTCAGAACTGCTCGCCGCTACGATGATGTCGACCGGGCCGGCGTCGGCAGCAATGGTTTGATCGGCGACGGGCGAGAGACTCAGGACGGGTTTGGGAATCATGACGCCGTCGATCGTCGCGGTGGCCGATGGCGTGGTGACGGTCAGCGGTCCGCTTTCGGAGAACGCTCCGACAATGGCCAGTGAAAACATTTCCGGCGGCTCGGTCCGTCCGTCGAGCAGCGTTCGGATGGAAACTTGCTTTGACGTCTCGCCCGGCTGAAACGCGACGACCGCAGTAATTTCAGCAGCATTCTGAGCCGAGACGATCGGCGCGAAGTCTCCGCCAGCCAGCGTCGCTTCGCCATCGACCAGCACGATGCCGACACCGACCTGCTCGTCGAACGGGTTGCTCAGCGTGACCGTGAAGACGGCATCGTTGCCTTCGGTGACCGGGTCAGCCGGGCCGGAGATGGTGACCGTCGGAACGGTCGACGTCGGCGTGCCGGAAGTGACTGCCGCGCTGACTCCGCCTCGCAGCGGGCTGTCGTTCGGAGACAGCGGCGAGGTGACGCTCAGCGTGAACGACGAGCTGTCGGTCAGGGGCTGCGAACCCGACGAAGCCTGGACGGTGACAACGTACTCGCCCGCGTCAGCAGCGTCCGGAGTTCCAGCCAGTGATCCCGTGCCGTTTCCGTTGTCGATGAACGTCGCGAAGTCCGGCAGCCCGCTGGCCGAGAGTGTGATCGCGTCCCCGTCCGCATCCGAAGAGTTGATGGAAAAGGTTGTCGAGCCGCCGACTTCCACAGTCCTCGGTGGCACCGCTTCGATCTGAGGACCGGTGTTCGTCGTCGAGTTCGATCCGATAATTTCGATGGCCATCACGTCGGGGTTTTCGACGACGTGCCCGAAGTCGATGTCGAGCGAACCGTCGGACGTCACGATGAACTCCCTTGCAATTCCCTTGTTGCCGGCTCCAGCGGTCGCAAAGACGTCGAAGTCGTCAAGCATGAGATTTCCCTCAATGCTGACATCAAAGATTCGTGCGCCGACTCGTGATGTCGGACCGTAGATTTCCGCAAAGTACAGCCGCACGAGATACTCGCCCGGATCAACCGGCACGCTGTAACGCAGCTCCGCACCGCCCGTCGAGTCCCACCGGGTCGTGCGGAAAATCGACGCCGGAGTTTCCGCTGGTAACGACGCATCGCTGACATCGATCGCCGCATTCGTCGAAAACGAATTTCCCAGATTGAAGAACCGATCCGCCACAAACGCTCCGCCCGGCGCCGCGACCGTGGCGCCTGCCGAGTTGATCCGAAGCGTTTCGCTGGTCTCGACTACGTCCGCCTCGACCACGTTCAGCGTGAACGTCGTAGAGACGCTGCCCGTCGAATCCGTCGCCGTCACACGCAGATCGACCGAGCCGAGATCACTTCCCGACGCACCATTCGTCGACGGGCTAAACGAGAACGCCCCCGTCCCATCGCCGAGATCCTCGAACGAAACAAACCCCGGCACCGCAACCGGCGTCGACGTCCCACTCACAAAAGCATCTACCGTCAACGCCGCCGGAGTCTCATCCGCCGTCACACTCGTCACGACAAGGTCAACCATTCCGGTATCAGCTGCAATTGTCTGTTCATTGACTGGAGCAATCGCCAGCTCCGTCCCGTCAATCGTCGTTGTGCCTGTTACGCCACTGTCTTCCACTGTCGCGCCGTCGACGCCGACGATGCTCAACGAGAACGTCTCATCGGGCTCAACAATCCCATCCGAATTCGTCGACACGCTGACCGTCTTCGTCGTCTCCCCCGGCTCAAACTCAACCGCAAACAACGCCCCCGAAACAGCAACCGAATCAAAGTCCCCGATCACTCCGTCTCCCACCAGCGTCGCCGTCCCATCATTCAACGACAACGCCACCGAAACCACATTCCCCACCGCCTCACTCAACGAAACCACAAACACAGCATCCCCACCTTCAACAACCGCATCCTCAGGCCCGTCAACTCGAACGGTCACTGGCGATTGATTCTGCACGGTGATTGAAAACTGCGTCGCTGGGGAGTTGTTATTGCCGGCGGTGTCAGTGGCCACGTTGCCGGCGACATCGACGGTGATCACTCCGTCGCTGGCGGCGTCGATTGTGGCTGTAAAGCTGCCGCCACCGTTGTCTACAAGGTTCGCTACCGATCCGTTGGCCACGTTGATGTCTCCCGCCACAAATGCGCCGACGGGCTCGCCGAAGTCAATCGTCACGCCGAACGTGCTGTTGGCGGTCGGGTTGTTCTCGGTTGATGTGATGGTCGGAGACGGAGCGGTCTGATCGGTCGTGACTGATGCGTTGGCCGAGGTGCTGCTGTTCAGAGCGGCGTCGATCGCTGCGGCGTTGGCTACGTCCACTGTGACAAGCCCATCCGCAACTGGCGAAACGACCAGCGTGTAGGTGTCGGCGTCGACCGAGGTGAATGCTCCGGCGGAACCGTTCATCAGGCTAACGTCGCTGGCGTCAAAGCCGGTGACTGCTTCGTTGAACTGGAATGTGAACGTCGTCGATGCCGCGTTCGTCAGCGTTCCGTTCGGAGTGATCGTCAGTGTTGGACTGGTCGTGTCGACGGCCCAGCTTCGCGTAGCGTCGGCTCCGAGCGTGTTGGCGGCAACGTCGAGGATGCTCGAACCAGCGGCGGCCAGCGTTAGTTGATAATCGCCCTCAATCGAAGTCAGCGACGTCAGATTGCTTAACGTAAACGTTATGTTGTCGCTGGTGGAAAGCGTCTGCGAACCGGTCAGCAGGTTGGCCCCCGGACCGGAACCCGTGTCGCGAGTTAAGCTCAGATCGCCTATATCAAAACCGGTAACGGCTTCGTTGAATTCGATGGTCAGCGATTCGACTGCCGTGCTGCGCGGGTTCGGCGTAACCAGTGAGATGACCGCTCCTGGTGCGGTGCTGTCGAGTGTCCACGCCTCGCTCGCTCCGGCCAGCAGCGTGTTTGTCAGGGAGTCTTCAATATCCGAGCCCGCGGCGGTCAGCGTCAGATTGTAGTCGCCCTGCTCGCCGGTCAGCAGCGTGAGACCGTTCAGCGTGAACGTCGTGTTGTCGCTGGTCGAAAGCGATTGCGAGCCAGTCAGCAGATTCGCACCCGGCCCCGAACCGGTGTCGCGAGTCAGCGTCAGGTCATCGAGATCAAAGCCGCTGACCACCGTACTGAAGACAATGTCCAGCGTCGCGATGGCTGAGTTCCTCGGGTCTGGCGTCACGTTTGAAATCGACACCGTCGGCGCGGTTGTGTTGACCGTCCACGTGTCGCTGGCATCGCCTGCCAGCGAGTTGGCAGCCGCGTCGGTGATACCCGAACCGCTCGCCGCAAGACTCAGCAAGTACGTTCCCGCAGCGCCGGTCAGCGATGACAGTCCGCTTAATGTATACGTCACGTCGTCGCTGGTCGAAAGCGTCTGCGAACCAGTCAGCAGGTTCGCACCTGGGCCTGGTCCCGTATCGCGAGTCAAACTCAAGTCGCCAATTTCAAAATCGGAGACCGCTTCGTCAAACACGATTGTGATCGAGTCGACAGCCGAGTTACGAGGATCAGGCGTCACTTCGGAAATCGTCGCCGTCGGAGCAGTCGTGTCGACGAGGAACGAGTCGCTTGCGTCTCCGCCCAGCGAGTTCGTCGCCGTATCGACAATGCCCGAACCGCTCGCCGCCAGCGTCAAAGAGTAGTCGCCTTCCGCGCCGGTCAGCGACGAAAGACCAGTCAACGTGTATGTCACGTTGTCGCTCGTGTTGAGCATTTCCGAACCGGTCAGCAGATTGCCGCCCGGACCTGACCCCGTATCGCGTGTCAAAGACAAATCGCTGATATCGAAGCCGCCAACTTCTTCGCTGAAGATGATCGTGACTGACGCCACGGCACTGTTCCGAGGATCGGGAGTCACTTCCACGATCGTCGCGGTGGGAGCCGTCGTGTCGACAGTCAACGTTTCCGTCGAATCGCCGCTCAGGAAATTGGACGCGGCGTCGAGAATGTTCGAACCGCTCGCCGACAGCGTCAGTTGATAGTCGCCTTCCTCGCCGGTCAGCGATGAAAGACCGCTCAGCGTGAACGTTGTGTTGTCGCTCGTGTTGAGCGACTCCGAACCAGTCAACAGGTTGCTGCTCGGGCCGCTGCCAGCGTCACGTGTCAGCACCAGATCGTCGATACCAAACCCGCTGACCGATTCGTCGAATACGATCGTGACAGAGTCTACGGAACTGTTTCGCGGGTCGGGAGTCACCTCTGAAATCGTCGCCGTTGGAGTTGTCGTGTCGACACTCCAGGAATCGCTGGCGTCGTTGGCCAGGCCGTTGGTCGCAACGTCCTGAATATTCGAACCCGCCGCCGTTAGAGTCAGCGTGTAACTTCCTTCGGCCGATGTCAGAGCCGACAAGCCGCTCAACGTGAACGTCGTATTGTCGGCTGCGTTGAGCGATTCCGAACCGGTTAACAGGTTGCCGCTCGGACCGCTGCCGGTGTCTCGCGTGAGCATCAGATCCTCAACACCAAAGCCGGTGACCGCTTCGCTGAACGCGATTTCGATCGAACTGACCGAACTGTTTCGCGGATCGGGCGTGACTTCGGTAATCGACACCGTCACCGCCGTCGTGTTGCTGGTCCACGATTCAGTGGCGTCTCCGCTCAGCACGTTTGTCGCCGAGTCCGCAATGCCCGAACCGCTGGCTGTCAACGAGAGCTGATAGTCGCCTTGCGGCCCTGTCAGCGCGGCCCTGTCAGCGACGATGTGTTGTTCAGTGTGAAGGTGATATTGTCACTCGTCGTCAGCGTCTGCAAGCCCGTCAGCAGATTGGTGCTCGGCCCGGAACCGGTATCACGAGTCAGACTCAAATCACCAATGTCAAAACCGACGACCGCTTCGGTGAACACAATCGTCAGCGACGGAACCGGAGTGTTCCGCGGATCGGGCGTCACTTCCGAAATCGTTGCCGTCGGAGCGGTCGCGTCCATCGTCCAGTCGTCCGCCGTGTCGCCGCTCAGCGCGTTCGATGCCGCGTCAGCAATGCCCGAACCGCTCGCAGTCAGAGTCAGCACGTAAGTACCATCGGCTGTCGTCAGTGACGAAAGATTGCCCAGTGAGAACGTCACCCCGCCGTCGCTGCTGGAAAGCGATTCCGAACCGGTCAGTAGATTCGCTCCCGGCCCCGATCCCGTATCGCGAGTCAGACTCAAGTCACCAATGTCAAAACCAACGATCGCTTCGCTGAACACGATCTCGATCGAACCAACCGCCACGTTCCTCGGATCAGGCGCTACTGCCGTTACGCTGACGGTCGGAGCGACCTCGTCGACATCGGTCACGCGGACGGAAATGTTTTGAGTGGTCACTCCGCCGTTGCCATCGTCCGCCGTCACCTGCACGTCGTAGAAATTGTTGGCACCGTCGTCGCCGGGGTTTTCAAAATCCGGAGCCGACCGAAACGTCAGCGCGCCGCCGCTTGAGATGTCAAATAACGACGCATCCGCGCCGCCGCTGATCGAGTACGTCACGGTTTGAGTCGGTACGTCTGCATCTGTCGCCACAACGGTCAGCACCGAAGTCAGATTCTCCGGCACTTCCGGAGTCGCCGTCGAAGTAAACACCGGCGCGACGTCGTCATCAACAATCGTCGTCGATACCTGTTGAGTCGCACTCTCTTCGCCATTCGTCACGCCGATAATGTCGACAAACGCGTTTTCATTCCCTTCCAGCAGCCCGTCCGAAACCGCCGTCAGCGTGATCGAACCACTGGAACCCCCTGCGTTAATGACAATTGTCGAGCCGCTGACCGAATAGTCATCCACGTTTGTTGCCGAACCAGTGAACCCAAGCGATACCGTCACCGGCACATCCGTTGCCTGAGACAACGTCGCGGTGATCGTCGCCTGACCCGTCGTCGTTCCGCCACCTTCCGCGATCGACGCTTCATCAATCGACAACGTGACCGTTGGATTCACTCGCGACCACGCATCACTCGCATCCGCCGTCAAAGCATTCCCCGCCGCATCCACAATTCCCGATCCACTCGCATTAACCGTCAGAACATAATCCCCAACAGCCCCCGTCAACGAACTGAGATTCCCCAGCACAAACGTCACATTGTCGGATGTCACCAAGGTTTGACTGCCCGTCAGGAGATTGCTGCCGGCCCCCGAACCGGTATCCACCGTCAAACTCAGATCCTCAATCCCAAACCCACTCACCGCTTCCGAAAAGACAATTGAAACCTCATCCACAGCAGTCGTCCGAGGGTCACCCGAAACATCAACCACATCCACGACCGGAACCGTGGTATCAACCGTCAGACTGAACTGGGCGGCCGCAGTGTTCACGTTGCCGCCAGCGTCAGTCGCTACTCCGCCCGCAACATCAACCGTCACCACACCATCAGAAGTCGCGTTGATCGTCGCCGTGAAAGTGCCGCCACCGTTGTCGACAAGGTTCGTCACAGAACCATTGCCAACCGTGATGCCTCCCGACACAAACTCGGTCACCGACTCACCAAAGTCAATCGTCACATCAAACGGATCACTCCCCGTCGGAGACCCTGGTCCAGTGATGACCGGAACCGGTTCGATACGGTCGACGGTGACGTTGTCCGAACCGGCGGTGCCCGAGTTGCCGGCAGCATCGGTGTAGGCCGTGCCGATGGTGACCGAGCCGGTGGTCTCAACGCCGTCATCAGCGGTGAACGTCGCTGAGTAGCTGGCCCCGCTGCCGGCAAAGTTGCTCAGCGTTCCGCCGTTGACCGACACGTCGTCTGCGGCGAAGCTGCTGACCGCTTCGGAGAATTCGAACGTCACGCTCGAAGCGTTGTCGCCATCGTTGAGTGAGGCATCGACGATGTTGACTGTGACCGTCGGCGGCGTGGTGTCTGGAGAGGCGAGATACAGGATGTGAACCGCTCCGCGATACGAACCGCCGGTGTCATCACCAATGGCTCCGACAGCCAGATCGGTTACGCCGTCGCCGTCCAGGTCACCAAGGGAAGTGATGGATGCTCCGAATAAATCCGCATTCATCAACGATGGGCCGCCATTGGTCCCACTGGCGAGCTTTGACGTGCTGCGTGCGGTTCCGTCCGAATTCATCAGCAGGACATGCGCAGCTCCACGATTGTAGACGCCAGCAGCATCATTGGATCCCACGACCAGATCCGGCAGCCCGTCGCCGTCGAGATCGCCGACGGCAGCGACAGAAGTTCCAAACGCATCGCCATCCGCCAGTGCTGGACCGCCATTGGTACCGTTTGTGATCTGCACGCTTTCGCGGGCGGTTCCATCCGAGTTCATCAACAGGATGTACAGCGAGCCGTCATCCTCTGCTCCAATTGGGGTGCCTCTTGCACCGACTGCGAGGTCTGTGATCCCGTCGCCGTCCAGGTCGCCCACGGCAGCGACGGATGTGCCGAAGTAATCCTTGTTGCCGCCGAGAGTCGGTCCGCCACCGACGCCGCTGGCGATCTTCGTGGTGCTGAGAGTGGTGCCGTCGGAATTCAGGAACAGGATATGTACCGCTCCCGACTGAAAGCCGCCGGTGCCATCTTTCGTGTCTCCGACGGCGATGTCCGGCACGCCGTCACCGTTGAGGTCACCGATACCGGCCACGGAACCTGAAGTGGGAACGTCTGAATTTATGGTTGCACTCAGCACGGAACCGTCAGCGTTGAGCAGCAGAAAATGGATCACTCCGGTAGCGCCAATCTGTGCCGTGACAGCGAGATCGGGCACGCCGTCGCCGTTCAGGTCGCCAGCGACGGCAACTCCAGCGCCGAAACGATCGTCGTCAGCAAGCGTGTCGGCCGCCAGCCCGCCTGATCCATCCGCGATCTTTGTCGAACTCTTCACCGTGCCGTCGGCATTCATGAACAAAATGTGGACCGCTCCTCGATCTGTGCCTCCGGTGTCGTCGCTTCTGGCTCCAACAGCCAGTTCCGGGACTCCATCGCCATCGAGATCTCCCAGCACGACCACTGAACTGCCGAATAGATTGCCGTCCACAAGACTCGGCCCGCCACCAAGCTGGTGTGCGATTTTCGCGAGACTTCCCACAGTGACCGGTTGCCCCACAGGAGCGGTGATGGCGAACTGGTAGTCCTCAACCTCGCCGTCGGTGGCGGAGCCGGTAGAGTTGGCAGCGGCACCGTCGGTGCTCAGGCGGAAGCGGGCATAGGTGGAGCCGGTTGAACCGTTGGGAATGGTGGGGAACGTCAGTGTGAAGCGACCGTCGGTGGTGCTGTCCGGCACGGCGACGCTGGTCCGCTCGGTCGAGTTGTCGAAGACGCCGTCCTGGTTGTAGTCAATCCACCCGTAAAGCGTGGCGGCATTGCCGGTCGTGTTGGTCGCCAGCAGCGTCACCGTCGGAGCTGCTCCGATCGTCCCCAGCAGATCGGTCTGTGGACTCAGCACGCCATCTTCATCGTCCGGCAGCGACCCATCGACGTCGTCCGCATTCGCCCGAGCGTTCTGCAAGCTGCCATCTTCGCTGCCATCGACTGTGTCACCCAGAAACAATCCCGCGACAACGGTGTGACTCGGTCCACCATTGGCCAGAGTGGTCTCGTAGTTACCGGTACCTGACCCGGCAGCTGTGTCGGGTGCGTCGCCATAATCGACCGATGGAAACTCAAATGCGCCGATGTCGCTGCTGCTGTCACGCGTTGAGTTACGCTGGTCGACGGTGATTCCACTATCGGCTCCGGAGTTGATGGCCGGGTTTGTGGCAGCAGGGCCAAGCAGGGCGTGCGTGAGCGTCGGGCCTCCATTGTCAGCCAGTGGGCCAAGCTGGGCGGCGGTCAGGTCGCCAGAGTCGTCGGCGTTGTAGTTATTGCTGCCGGTAAGCGTGCCGGAAACGTTACCTGTCCCACCGGTGTTACCCGTGATCAGTATGAACGACGCATTAACGTTGCCGGCGACGCCAGCGCTGAAAGATGAACCTGCCGTCGAATTATTTGCGATGGTGACGTGTGTGAGCGTGGTCGTGCTGAAACTGAAGATCCCGCCAGTCCCGGCAAAACCGGGATTTCCGGAAATCGTTGAGTTCGTCACGGTCAGTGACGTGCTTGCATTCGCGTAGATTCCGCCGCCACCCATAGCGGCTGAATTACTACTGATGGTGCTCTGATCAATGACTGCCACCGTGGATGAACTCAAAAGGATTCCGCCACCGGTACCAGTTGACGTGTTCCCGTTTACCGTGCTGCGGTTCAGATTCAGAACAGCTCCGGCACCGTTGTCGGCAAGAATTCCACTGCCTGCGTTGCTGTAGCCGCTGGTGATCGTGACGTCATTGATCGTAGCTTCAACGCCGTGAATGTGAATCACGCGGTCTTCAAACGACTCGCCTGAGCCTCCGTCGATGGTCGCCCCGTTCCCGTTGATGGTCAGCGCATGGTTGATGTCCAGGTCCTGTACGCTGCCGTCGTTGCCGCCACCGTTGGCCTCATCGCTGCCTCCTGCTCCCAGACTGAGGACATACGTCGCGTCCGCCGCCAGTTCGATCGTGTCACCGGATGCGGAATAATTGATAGCTTCCCGCAGGGACGTTCCTGCGCCGGTCCCGGAATCGAGCACGCCGTCGTCTTCATCCGCCGTCGTCGTGACGGTAATTGACGAGAGCAGCGTGCGATCTTCCAGGCGTTCGGTGGAAGCGTCGCCGAGTGCGCGCCAACCGGGGAGCTGGGAACTTCGGCGTCGGCTCACACTGCGACGAGCATTCCGACTGTCGAATCCGAGTCGTAAACGCAGCACCTTCAGCCAGTTATGAAGCAGCATCGATCCCCCTCTGCCACGTCAAACCTCGGCCCTGTGAAGGAAACCGGCGTGAACGTGTGCTCGCCCAGGCAGTAGAACTTCTTGTCAGTCAACATTGAAATGGCCCGGATGCCCCGTCGTGCACACTCAGAAACACTCGCGAGAAGGGGCATAGGTGTTACTGAACCAGCAGGGCTGACCTAAGACGTCGATCCCGGAATGTCGCAAAACTCCGCAGAACCGCTGAGATCACGCGTTCGGTTCTGCGGGATAGTCGGGTCAGACTGGCTGCAGGAAGGCAATGCGCAGAGCCGCAGCACGTGTTGCGCGGTGTCTGCCAGCGAGGATGCCGCGTAACGACGGGCAGCTGGTGATTGGTATCTGGTGGTTGGTGGCGAATTCCGGGGTGCTCGATCAGCCGTGAAATCAGCCGCACGGCATGCCAAACAGGACTCGCGTCTCGAACTCTTCAGCGTCGCAGCGACGGGCAAACCGGACGGTGTCTGGATTCAAAATCTCGTCAGCTTCGAACGAGACGAGGGAACACCCTGTCGCCAGTGCGGCCTGCACATGCCGGTATTTCATGACCGTGGCAACCGCTCCCAGACGGAACTCCGGCACAACCGCGATGACGTCAACAATCTCCAGCGGACGCTCCTCACGAGCCAGCATCAGCCCGACCAGCCGGCCTTCACTGACTACAGCAATCGAAGTCGGATTCGAATAGTCACCGCGCCGTAGGCGTGCCGAAAACGAATCCACAAACCCGCCCAGCTCTGCGGCTGCGAATTCCGCCACAGTACGGACTGGCAACTCGCTGGGGGAAATGATTCGGCACGCATGGGGCCAGCGATTTGTTCGTTCGATCCGTCGACAGACCGGATCGAGTATTTCTGCGGCTCGGGAAAGTTCCAGCTCAAACCGAGTCCGCCGCTGACACGGTCGCAATCCCTGAGCTGTGAAAAACGCGACGTCCGAGTTCGTGTCGAGCAGCGACTGGCCAGCCAGCAGTCGTTCCGCTCCGGACTCGCGTGCGGCATGCTGGCACGCGCTGAACAACAGCGTCCCGCACGTTTGCCGACGAGACCCAGGTTCAACGAACAGCAGAAACCGGGCGTCGCTTCCGAACTGGCGCAGAGTGGCCGCACCGCAAAGCTGCTTCCCGTTCGGATCGACAGCCGCGAAGACGGTTGGCCGTGGAACACCCACGAACGCCTGCGGCAGCCACCTCTGAATCAGCGGCAACTGCGAATCTGTAGCATGCTGGATCGACCATTGAGAATCGAACATCACTCTTCCCGTACCAGGTCCGGGGCACGCTTTGTTGTAGAAACACCGGCCCGCGACCGCATTTCTTCAATCGGCAACGCGATCAGAGAACCGTCTTCCGCCAGTCGGAATGTCGACTGCACTTCCAGATTGCGTCGTAGCTGTTCCAGATCGGTGTCATCCGGTAATGGCGTCAGCGGGATGCGACGAATCGGGTTTTCCGCCGATGAAACCAGCAGATGATCGCCGGACTTTGAAAATCGCACCAGCACACCTGTCGATCCGGGATGGTGGAGCGGTGCCAGAATTCGCTGACCGCTGGCAACGTCCCACAGATTGACGGTCCACTCTTCGTCAATCGTTACCGCCAGTCGGTTGTCAGGGCTCAGCCGGACCTCTGTGACTGTGTGCTCATGCTGCATGGCAGGGCCGGACTGTTTGCCGGTCTTTGCATTCCAGATGCGAGCCGTCTGATCCTTGCTGCCGGTTGCCAGCCATTGTCCGTCCCGACTGAAGCAGACGTCGACCACGTCGTGACCATGCCGCATCACCAGATCCTGGACATCACTGTGTGGTGTCCAGATGCGAGCTTCTCCCCGCTGCAGCCCGATCGCGATTCGACGACTGTCCGGCGACCAGCACTCGTCCAAACCCTGTTCCTGTGGGAAAAACTTCTTTCCGGCAAACTCGCCAGACTGTGTATCAATCAGATCGTACAAGTCGTTTCTATTGTTTCTCGACAAGGCAAACTTCCCGTCGGGAGAGCCCAGCACGCGACTGATGGAAACGGTGTGCTCAAAAACCTTCCGTGTGACGTCGTGCCTCACACCGAGTCCGTCCCGGTTCACAATTCGCGTTGTCCGGTCAGACGACAGCAGAATCGCATCGGATGAACTGGAGACGTCAATCGAGCGCATGAAGCTGTCGTTGGGAAAATCAATTCTGCCGAGGCTGTCGCGAGTGTTGACATCGAAGATCTCGACTCCCGCATCGTGCCCCCAATTGATCGCCACCTGCTGTCCGTCGGGAGAAAAGCCACCTGTGAAATGTCCCGGAGCCCCATTCGGAAACGGGATTGGATTGCCGTGTCTTTCACCGGTCTCTGTGTCGTAAATCTCGAACTGCTTCCGTGAATTGACCCGATAAGCCAGCAGGTCCAGATTCTGCGAGATATCCAGCGGGACGTCGAATTTGTGCGTCCGCGGTGGTCTGGGGGGCATGTCCCAGGCAATCAGGGAATAAATGATTGGCCCACTCAAGGTCACCAGTTTACTGGCCGATCGCCCGACCGAATCAATCGTGCCGGGGTGCCGTAGTGCTGGCGAAGTTTGCCTTGCCTCTGAGATGCTCCAGCGTCGCAGCGTGCGTCCCTCTTCAGCGACGTACAATGTGTCGCCGATGATTGATTGAGCATTCTTTGGCTGCGAAGGCGAATCAGTGGGTGATGGCTTCGCGGTAGCGCCTTCCAGTCCATTCGCAAACCAGACATTCGCGACCGGCCCGTCGTGCTGCATGATGCCAGAGACAGGTTCTCCACTCTGCAGGTTGAAAACCTGGACGTCTCCTGATGGCTGAAAAATTGCCGCTCGCATGCGGGTCGCGTCCAACGAAACCCGGCTTTCGCCTTTGAACTCACGAACAAGTTGCCGATCCTTAATTCGCCAGATGACGGCTCCGCCAAAACCACTGGCAACAAGAATACCGCCGCCCACACCCAACTCGGCACGGATCAGTCTCTGACTGACGGGGTCGTCACTGGTCAACTGACCTGTAGCCACATTCCAGACGTTGATGCGTTGTCCGGTGACAGTGACAGCACGACTTCCACGAGGAGCAATCGCAACCGCGACTGATTCGCCAGTCGTCTGAATGTCTCGATGGTTCGAGAGATCGTCGACATCCCAGACACGCAACAACCCGCCGTCCCGCATGGCGGCTACGAATCTGCCGTCGGCACTGAAGGCGACCAACTCCTTATTTGTAACCGGTCCCCCCACTTCGAGGACGGCGTGTACCTTTCGCGACTCGATATCCACCAGCGTAAAATACCCTTCCGGCAGATTGCCATACACCACGAACCGATTATCCGGACTGACCCAGGAAACCCCGCCCTTTGTGTCCGGTGGGATTGGGAATTTCTCGATCTCGCGTTGCCCGGATTGAGTATCCAGATACAGAACCTCAAGTGTCGTCGGAGGGACAGGTCTTGGAATAATCAGCAGATCGCGATGCGGGATGAAGAAACCCGGCTGGTACAGTTCAAGGTCGCGCATCACGTCAAGCGGCGTCATTGGGATACGGTCGCGAAGAATACCTGCCAGTCGCAGCCGATGAGGCCGTTGATGCTGCGGATCGTCGTCGTCGAGTTTCATCGCCCGCAGAAACCACATGGCTCCCACTTCGACGCCATGCCGTTCATATTCCTCGAACCCGCGTTTCACCGTGTACTGCACCAGCTCGTGTCGTTGTGAATCGGACAGTTCCTGCAGTTGTACGAGTGCCTTGCTGGTCTCGATTTCCGAATCCTCGGCCTGCGTCTTTGCGGCGTCGGCAACATCCAGCGCTTTACGTGTCCGGTTCCAGCCATCCAGCGACATGACCACCACTGACAGCAGCAGAATGACGGACAGCGTCGACAGCGACGCGACGATTGGGTTTCTCCGGCACCAGCGCACGAAGCGTTCCGCCACTGGCGTCCTGCGAGCCAGCACCGGTTCGTCGTCCAGAAACCGTCGCAGGTCTTCGGCCAGCAGGAGTGCGGAGCCGTACCGCGCTGCCGGATCCTTTTCGAGACACTTCAAACAGATCGTTTCCAGATCGCGCGGGATACTTTCATTGAGCTGTCGCGGACGGATGGGAGCGGTGTCGCGAATGCTCTGCAACAATTCGACGGGCGAAGGAGCGTGATGCGGTGACCGGCCAGTCAGCAGCGCGTACAGAGTTCCACCCAGCGAGTAGATATCGGCCGCTGGTCCCACCGGCTGCGAACCATCAACCTGTTCAGGAGCCATGAAGTCGGGCGTTCCGAGAAATTGCCCCGTACGAGTGAACTGCGTCACTGGATCGTCCGACTGCGGATCGAATGACATCGCGAGTCCAAAGTCGGCAATCTTCGGAGTCCCGATCAGTGCGTCTTCGATTCCCTGCCCGGACCGGGAATCAGAGACCGAACTCTTCTGCCGAGCCAGCAGAATGTTGCCCGGCTTCAAATCGCGATGCACGACGCCTTCGCAATGCGCGTGATGCATCGCCCGCGCCGCGATCTCGACGATCCTCGCAACCTCTCGCGGCGGAATGCTGCGCGACTTTGCTTCGGCATTAAGCCCCGGCCCATCCACAAATTCCATCACCAGAAACGGGCAGCCGTCGTGCTCACCGATTCCGTGCAACGCCACGATGTTGGGATGCTGCAGTCGCGCCGCCGCGCGCGCCTCACGATCAAAACGAGCCCGTTCTCTCGCTCCCGAATGCGGGCCGGTCAGCAGCATCTTGATGGCGACTCGCCGGTCGAGCGTCCGATGCCGCGCGACATACACAACACCCATTCCACCGCGACCAATCTCATCAAGGATCTCGTAGTCACTGAGGTCTGACTCGGTTGTGATCGACGCAAACGGATCGCGATTCCGCACAACTCCAGACCCCGATGTTGATCCCGTCTCAGTGGACTCGCCGCCTGTTTGTGGCGTCTGTGAATACGCTGCCAGGTTCGCAGGAAGAGCTCTACCCGCGTTCGAATCAGCCGAGCGAACATCGTTTTCGTCTTTGTTCCGCGTGTCAGACAGTTTCCGACCGTCGGCCTCGTCACCAACACTGCCGACATCGCGTCCGGAGCGAGCCCGCGTGCTGTACTCAGCGTGCAGCCGATCGAGGACTCCCTGTCGTGTCGAAACGAGCCGTTCGATCTCATCAGCCGGCTGGCTCAGACGATCGAGCGATGCCTGACAGTCAGCGCAGATCTCAAGATGCTCCTCCACAAAAGCGAGCGTGTCGGCATTCAGCGTCCCGGCCAGCAAACCCGAGCACTCGTCATCAGTCAGACATCTGCCGTTCATCGATTCTCAACCCCTCCGTCGGCATGGTGACGTGCCGCGCATACCTGGCGATGGCAACTGACTCGTTACTGCTCCATCTTCTGGATTTCTTCCTGCAATCGCTTCAACACTTCACTCTTCGCGACGTAGACATGAGCGACTTTCATCCCGAGTTCGGCAGCCACATCTGCTCCCGGACGACCATCCAGGGCCGTCAGTTCGAACGCCTGCCAGGTTCGCGACTCAACTCGAATCCGCGTTCTGAAAATGGCCCGTTCCAGTAATTCCGCGTCGTACTCCCGCTCCAGCCGAGTTGCCAGATCGTCGCGAGCCTCAATCGTCATCAGAAGAGACAGCACGTTCGAATCACCAGTCCCGCGAGACGTCCGTTTCTCCTTCTGCACGAAGTCGTACCAGGCATGATGAGTGAGCGTCTTCAACCAGGCTCGGAAACTGAGTGTCGGGTCGTATTTGAACTGCTGAATCCTTTCGACGATCCGTGTCAGCACAGCCTGAGCGACTTCATCCGCATCGTTGGACTGAAGCCCTCGACCCCGACACCAACCCCCAATCATAGGCCCGTACCGCCTGACAAATTCCCCCCACGCCACCGAATCCCCCGGCGTCGCCGCCAGCCGCCCAAGCAACGTCGCACTCGTCCGGCCATGCATGTCACCGTCATCTCTGACGCTGTCGGAATCCGCAGGGGGCATATCAGATACTCAGACCGTGAATGTAACCTAAGACAGAAAAACAAGAAAAACTTCCGCTATTCCTGATCTCAGACTAATGCTCTCCCGGCGGCATTTCGACCAACGATCACAATCGGAACTCAAATGCGGATCGAGAACACAGAACATCATTCGGCAAACTGCGAAGAAACTTCACAATCCCCTTCCATGAGTCCTCAACAGGATGTCATGCCGTACCGGCACGAGAACCTGAACGTTCGCTAGATAGCCCTGCAGTCACCAGTATGCGGCCACTACCACTGTCATTCGATTGACTAAGTGTTCAACGGCCTCTTCGGTCCCTATGTAGTCACATATTGCTGCGTCGGTCGACAAAGACTAAAGGCCCATTCACGCAGCCACAGCTGATTAAGCTCGCCAAGCAAGGCAAGATTTCCGCAGAGTCGAACGTACGAAAAGGAGCAACGGGCAAGTGGCACACGGCTGGCAAGATTCGCGGATTACAGTCTTACCTGCACGAGTCTGAAAACTCGAACGAGTCACCGACAGACAGCCCGGAGGCTGCATACCTTCAGGCTCAGAAGGACAATCCCGTTCAGGAAGCGGCCCTGCCGGAGCAACAATCACAACCGGACATGTCACAGCTTTGGGAAGATGACGAATCCGTTCAGGATGCTCGCTTGCCCGAACAACGACCGCAAACTGACATGCTCCAAGTTTGGGAAGATGATGAGCCCGTTCAGGACGCTCGAGTGCCCGCTGCCATCCGTACGGCGACTGCTGTTCCTGCCGTCCAGCGGCTGAACAAACTCAAACTGGACTACGTAACCCCCGAGAAGCAAGTTTCCGGAGAACTTCGACAGCCAGCAGCCGCCCTGAAGATACCTGCACGACGAAAAGATCGCACGGCCTCCGAAAAATACCTAGCAGCGTGTCCGGATACTCATTCCGACCTGGTTTTCGTTGGTGAGATGTTGTATTCCGGCTTCAGTTGACGTTGCATTTTATTTTTGTTTG
>JABMPE010000026.1 GCA_013203845.1 Rhodopirellula sp.
AAGGACAGGTTACTGGTGATCAGCAGGCTGCGGCGTTCGTAGCGGTCGGCGAAGACCTGGAACAGCAGTTCGGCTCCGGAGCGGCTGAACGACAGATAGCCGAGTTCATCCACGATCAGCAGGTCGATTTTGTCGAGCCGCTTCAGGAATTGATCAAGGCCGAATTTCTTCTGAGCCTCTTCCAGCTGGTTGACCAGCGACGCGGCGGTGAAGAACTTCGTACGCCTGCCTTCACGACAAGCGGCGAGGCCCAATGCGATCGAAAGATGCGTCTTCCCAGTGCCGGGTTGACCGATCAGGCAGACGTTCGCGTGTTGAGTAATCCAGTCGCCGCGGGCCAGTTCCAGGACCTTCTGTTTGCTGAGCGATGGCAGCGCCGAGAAGTCGTACGTGTCCAGGTCTTTGTGCACGGGGAACTGAGCCTGCCTGATTCGTTGGTTCAATGTGTTGCTGGCGCGAGCCGACACTTCCAGTTCCGTCAGCCGCAGCAGGTATTGTTCGAACGTCTGATTGGACTGAGCCGCTTCCCTCGCCAGTTGTTCGAACTCGGCCTTCATCGTGGGGAGTCTCAGTTGCTTCAGGTTGGACTTCAGCAGCAGGTGGTTCGCATCGCTCTTCGCTGGACTGTTCGTTGCTGCTGTCGTGGCGGGCGGCTTCACTGCTGATGGGTTCTGTGCTGCTGCCTTCACCGCGTTCGCTTCGCTGCTGGTTTTCTTCGGCGTGGTCATCGTCATGGCTTCCTTGAGTAGACGTGGAGAGAAACTGGTCAAAATGGTTCAGGCCCGGAGTCGGAACCTGGACCAACAGCACCTCGTCGCGAAGCCCTTCATCTTGAAGAGAACTCTTCGTCGGAGATGTTTCCAATGGATCGCCTGATGATTCGCGAGCGCGTTGGGCGGAGCCTTCCACACGACGAATGATGCGATCCGCGTCAGCCCCATCGGGACCACGCAGTTGTTCGATAGCCGACTGGACTCGCTGCATCGGATGAGACGCCAGCAGTTGCAGGACACGCACGTACTGCCTCACGCCGGCGCGAGCCCCATGTCGATCTTCCAATCGCTCCCGCAACTGCAGAAATACAGCAGGAAGCTTCCAGTTGCGGTACACGTTCGAGTGATCCAACGCCGCGGGACGCCGCTCCAGAGTCGTTAGATAGTGCAGTGGATCGAGCACCTGGTCGCCGCGTTCATAGCTTCGCGGATGCGTCGCCACGACCGTGTGCTGGTGCACGATCTCCACGCGATCGACGTAGACCTTCATCGTCACTGACTGAAACGCACAGTGCCGAGGAACGCTGTAACTCACGTTGTCAAACTGAGCGAACTGGTACTTGTCGACCTTCGCATCCCGCCGGAAGCTCGTATCGAATCGATACTTTGGCAGCGACGCGGAGGCCTCGCGGTCCCGCTCAAACCGAACGCCGATGGCCTCGGTCTTGCCGCTGCTGTTCCGGTCGCGTTCACGCACGCAGCATTCACGCAGGTACTCATTGAGCTCAGCCATGTCCTGCATCTGCGGGACCGGCGTTGACCATTTCCGCTCGAGCGTCTTGACGCGGTTCTCGACCACTGGCTTTTCATTGCCACTGGCAGGAAGACAGAACAGCGGCTCGAAAGCAAAGTGACTCGCCAGTGCCGCGTAACGTGCGTTGACCTTCCGCTCGCGGCCCGGCAGAACGGCGTCGGCCACCGTTCGAGGATTGTCCCACCAGACTTCTTTCGGAACGCAATCAAAGAACTCGAACGCCTGGGTCATGCCTTCCAGGATGGCTTCCGTCCGCTGAGTCGGCAGAGCAATCGCAAACGGAGCATTCGAATACGACCACACCAGAATCAGCACGTTGACCTTGCGACGACCGTCAGGAAAGTCGACCGCGATCTCGCCGAAGTCTGCTTCAACACGCTGGCCCGGATCATGATCCAGAGGAATGAAAGTCTCGCGTTTCGACTCCCGATGCTGCTTCACAAAGCGACGCACGGAATCGTAGCCGCCCTGATAACGCCCGCCGTCGCCGTCAGCGTCACGGTCTCCGCCCCGCAACCGCTCAAAGATTCGCATCGCCGTATGACGCTGCTTCGGCGGCGAAGATTCATCCTGCTTCAGAATCTCCAGAATCCGAGTTTTGAAAGGTCCCAGCCTGGGGGCTGACTGACCCGACCGCTTCACATACGGCCGAGGCTCAGACTCACCCCGCAGAATCTGCCGAACCTTCTTCCGCGAATGATGAAAACGCCGAGCAATTTCGCGAATACCCATCCCATCACGATGAGCACGCCTGATCCGTCCGTAATCGTCCACCGTAAGCATCCTTCGTCTCCAAAGCTTCAAACCAAAATGGTCCAAAGCTTCCAGAGACCGCTACGGTGGGTCCATTTTCAACGCCGATCAGCTCCCCGAAGTGGGTCCGTTTTGCACGCCTATCTCCATCGCTGCGTACGACCCCGATGTTCCCAGGGATCAAATAGTTCACGGCTCTGGTGATCTCGTAATCTCAACATCACGCCAGGATAGCGCGATACGCGATCTCAGCAAGACCAATCCAGCTGACTTTTTGCCACCCCGTCAACTTCTGACAATAGCTCTGGTCAGGCGGCCTTTGCGGAATCTTGTGTTTCAGATGGCGGCGGCGCGAACGGCGCGGCAATGGCCTGCGATTTACCAGAGAATTCTTCGACCGACTCAGCGTGGCGAATCATTCCTCGCACCTCTTCCGGCGTGCCCCAGACTGGTTTGGCGTTCCGCATTTGATAAACGGCGGCGTTCCAGTCGTCGAGGTCGCGTGGCCGCCGCTCACGTAGCTGGGCCGCGGCAACGGTTTGCTGGATCATCCGTCCGAGCGGTCCAATCAAAAGTACCGGAAGAAAGATAACTTCTGCGACCAGAGCCGATCCGATCAGAGTTGCCATGACCCAGCCAAACCGACTGATCAAAAGAAGTTCGGCCGGATACAGCACCAGCAGGCTCAGGCCAATCACCGCACTCGTCTGAGCCATGGCTGGACCGCAATGCTGCAAAGCAAATGTTACCGCATCGTGTCGCGATTGCCCCTCGGCGATCGCTTTGCGGAACCATGTCAATAGATGCAGCATCCCATCTACCGAGATTCCCAGCGCAACCGATGCTGTGAGCATCGTGCCTATGTCAAGAATCTGACCGCACCACGACATGGCTCCAAACACCATGCCGATTGGCATCAGGTTGGGCAGCATGCTGAGAACGCCAGCGCGGAAGCTACGCAGCAACACGATCATCGCCAGAGCGATCACGGCAAACGCCAGGCAGAAGCTGCGAATCAGACTTTGCAGCAACGCCTGTTGAGCCCGAAAGAAAACCGGCACAGTACCGGTCACTTTGTGCTCGACGCCGGGATTGTCCTTCAGGAGTGTTGCGACAATTTCGTTTAAGTCCGCGGTCAACTCGCCATAGTCGACGTCACTCGTGACGTAGGCCTGCGCGCGAATTCTCCAGACTTCGTCGAGCGGCGTACCCGGCGCCCAATCACCGAAACCAGCAGCGCTGCCGGCAACCAGAAACGCCGATGCTTCTGCGGCTTCATTCTGCTTCACTCTTGATTCAACGGTGCGAGCTCTCACTGTGTATCGCGTACGAGTCAGGAAACCAGCATCTTCAGCCAACGGTGCGGTCACCGGCTGAAAGTCCGCCAGCGAGAGCGCACCGCTGATTTCGGGATGCTCTCGCAGTCGTTTCTCGACCGAGCGGATCAGCTCCATTCGATCCAGAAACCCGAGCGTCTCCGAGTATTCCTCGTTGAACGCGACGACGATTTCAACCGGCGCAACGCCTCCCAGTTTCTGCTCAAGGAATGAGTAGTCAGCGGCCAGTTGCGAACCTTCCGGGAAATAACGAGCTACCTTCACTTCGGTGCGAAACCAGTACAGCCCACAGGATGCCGTGATAAACAGCAGCAGGCTGATGCTGGCGACCTTGCCGCTGTGTCGCGACAGAAACTGCCCCAGCCAATGCCAGTGTGGGTGATTCACTTCTGATTTTGCGGGAGACTCAACCGGTCGCACAACCAGCATCGACGGTAATCCGATCAGCACGACAACCAGCGACACGAGTGTCCCGACGGATGCGAAGATTCCAAAGTCACGAATCGGCTCCAGCGAACTGATGCTCAGCGACATCAGGCCGATGCCTGTTGTCACCGCAGCCAGGAGGCACGGCAACCATCCCATTCTGATGGCCTGGCGGATTGGATGGTCCATGCGGGACGCTGCCGCATGCTTCCAGTAATTGGCAAGGTGAATGGCAGCAGAAAGAGCCAGCACGATCAGCAGCGTGGGCATCACAATCAGGACCATATTCATGGTGCGTCCGAAAAACGGAACCAGTGCCGTTCCCACAAGCGCGGTGATGTATGCGCAAACCAGAACCATGATTCCCAGTCTCACGCTGCGCAGAACTCTCACAGCAAGCAATGCACCAAACAGTCCTGAAAGCAGGAATACAGGCGGACGCTGCAGAGGATCAATCCAGTTCCAGGAAGCCTTGACGACTTCGGCATCCAGAGCGGAACTGGTCACAATATCTCCACCCAGATGTAAATCGCCCGGGGAAATCCCGCATGCCTCGGCTTTGTCCCGAATCGCCTGCAGGCTCGCCCGAGGATCGGCAGAACCGCTCTCTGACAGCGTCGCCAGGATCGCCACCGGCGAAACGCCGGAGCTGCTCTTTGTGAAATCGTGGTCTGAGTCGACAACTCCGATCAGCGTGCCTCGCAATCGGTCGATGGCCTCGGCTTCGTCAACGCCCTGCTGCGTGATCCGCTCCACTAACTGCTGAGGAGTGATGACTTCATCAACGCAGGAGAGTCCACCGATGCGAGTACCGCCGCTATCAGTCTTCCCGGCAAGAGCCTCTGCAAACCGATTGACGCGAGGATCATCGAGCGAGCTTCCATTCCAGGAGACGAGCACCTGATCCTTCTCAGGGAAGTGTTCTCGACACCATTCCAGAACTCGCGCTTCCGGCGAGTCAGGAGAAAGCCAGGTGTGGACGCTGTTCTGCAACTTAATCCCGGGCAGTTCCCGGATCGCCAAGCCCGTCACAATCAGCATGGCAATCAGAACTGCCACCGACGCCCATTTCACCAGCCGATTTCCGTTACGCATCCGTTCGCTCCCTGAGGCCATTCCCTGCCGGCACGTCTTCGTCATTCGTTCTCTAGGCCGCTTTGTTCAGGCACGCTGGGTGATGGTTCTGCGGGACCATGTCACTTCCTCTGCGGTAACCTGTCGAGTCGGAACAACCAGCATGGGGCAAGTCGTCTGGTGTAGAACCCGTTCGGTCGTTGTGCCTCGCAGTGCATCCAGAAAGCCATGATGTCCGTCCGTCGTCATCGCCAAGAGGTCTGCTGACTTCTGCTCGCAGATCTCAATGATCGCCTCGACCGTCTCGCCTTGACGAATCAGCCATTCCCACTGCCAGTCACGATCGTGTGGATAATTGAGCATGGGAGCGTCGGCTTGCTCGTCTCCGAAATGGCAAATGGTGGTCGTCGGTGAAACGTCGCCCAGACCGTGCAGGATTACGCTGAGCGCATCGACGGTCGGCTGAGGATTTGGATCGCGAGTAACCGGCAAGACGACACTTTTCAGCGAACACGTGCCCCGCTGCAGGTCGACAAACCCTGCCGCGTTGTACGGAACAAATAGTGTCGGAATCCGAGTCAGTTTCAGAAGCTGCTCACCAATCTGCTGGTGAAGCCAGCGAGCAAGACCATGTCGTTGATGCGTGGCCAGCACGACGAGGTCCGCCGGGTGCATTCTCAGATACTTCAGTAGTCCTCGCACTGGATCGCGACCGTACGGAGCCGCCTTGTGGACGTGGATTCCAAGTTCTGCTACCTGATCGCGACCAGCATCCTCACTCAGCAGGCCCCATCGAGCCAGCGTGTCGTGAACACTCGGAAAGTCCTCGTGGATCGCGCAGTCGGCGCGAGCGTCGACATGGACGATATCCAACTTCGCTCGCAGACCAACCGCAAGTCTCAGGGCGTGCGTAAAAGCGACCTCACTGCCGTGTGAGAAATCTGTGGGGTGGACGATTCTGCGAACTGGAAATGCAGAATGTTTTGGCTGGTTCATGCGAGAATCCTTTCTCTCAAGGCCCGTAACGGCGAATTGCGGTATTGAACAGGAAAATCGCATGCCACTCGGAAAGTGTCGTCACGACTTGGTACGCATCCCGCGATGCGTTGGAGCCTCTCAGCTGAAGTGGTAAGGCCTGGGCAGCCAGTGGCGATGTTACTGCGGCGTGTGAATTCATCCGTGAATACAGCAAGCAGAAGCCGGAACCTGCCCGATTTAGCACGTCGGCATCATACAGCCAACGCGTACGCTGCCACAGACCGATCCCGTTTCGAATCCGCGAGTCGCATTTGGATGAAACTGCCTGGCGGGGAGAATGTCCAACCCCGCTACGATCAGCTTCGCCGACAGTCATCACACGGACATTGCGAGCGTCAGAGACGGCCCCAGTCCTTAGGAGGGCGTGTTCCAGGAGGCGTGTTCAAAAATCATTTCGTGGTGAATCTGCAGATCCTGGCCAAGCTCCATTTCCGTCGGATAATCGGCAGCGGGTCCATGGTCACGTCGGAAGCAAACGTACCCAGTTTACGCCCAGTCACAGGTCCGCAAGTCTGACCTTGCGAAGCGAGCGATACCGCACACGCAGTGCTCTGGCACGCACATGCGTCGCGTCTGGTCATCGATGCCCAGACGCATCTGTCCGAGCCAGCCAGCACGCGGGAGTGATGGCATCGTGATTCCCTCTCAGCGACGCATTGGTCGGCTTCCAGGATGAAACCTGGCCTCGGTGGCCGGCGCGACCTGGACGACATTTCGCACGTGTTGGTGACAGGCGGTGCATGAGACCGTCAAATGAATGTAGGCAAATGTTGCCTTCTCGATGCTGTGGGCGCGGGCCGCATCGCGAAGCCGCGTAGCGGTGCGTTCGAAGTCACCCGCATAGTGCATGTAGACAGAGTCGCGACGCACTTTCCACGACGCCAGTTCTGTAATCTGCAGCAGTTCGTCCGCTCCTTTCTCGATTCGCCCTAAGTCTTCGTAGGCGAGGCCGTCGACGACCAAATGTGTGGCTGTCAGTTTCGCGTGCATAAAGGCTTCGCCCGATTCAGTTTCTGCATCCAGCACTCGACTCGCTGGCGGCGGGCTATTCTCCGCCGCGATCGAGTGAAACGACAATAATCCCGCCAGCGCAAGTGCCGCGCACAGGGGTTTCCATGAGTATTGCTTGAACATGAATTCTCTCCTGAACTGAGTCCTGTTGACTTGACGCATTTGCCGATTAACCAGAGGTCATCTCGATCGTACAATCGCCCGCCTCGTCGACAACCTCGTAGTGAGCACTGCGGTATCAGAATCCCGCAAGAGCGTTCTGACGCATCAGTCACGTAACTTGAGCGGATCCTGTCGACCACAGCGAAAACGAGGCAGGTCGCGGTACAGTCGAACGCCGAACTTCAACTCGTACGCCGTCCGGTCAAAATACTCCGCTGACGCACTTTGATGCAGGACTCACTCAGTCATGTTGACCTGCTTGGCGATGCGAGTGTCCGCCAGCTATGCGGCAGTCCACGAAAAACGTACAGGGGCGGATTGGGTTTTAGACGCCGGTTACCGTCGAGCTGTTTTCTATCGTTTCCGCTGACCCCTGCGTCTCTGAGGAGTTTCTCAAGCCGTACGTGGCCTACAAAGCCAAAACGCACGTCGTCGACATCCCGCTGCAGAAAAGTCGCTTGCGAATGTCGCTGAACATGGCATGCCATAAAATCGACGATCCTCGGGGCGAGTGTAAAGACGTCCCCAACCTTGGCCGTTGGG
>JABMPE010000178.1 GCA_013203845.1 Rhodopirellula sp.
GAACCGTCAGCAACTGGAAGTCATCGAATACCTGCGGAGGGAGAAGCAGGTTCTGATAGAGAAACTCGGCAGGAAACGCATCCTGCTGAATGACGACCAGCGACGTCGTCTGGCGTTGATGGGCATGGTCCTGGGGCGCCAGCGACTGGAAGAAATCGGCACGCTGTTCGCGCCTGACAAAATTCTGCGCTGGCACCGGATGCGTGTGGCCAACAAGTCGGACTACAGCGACCGAGACAGAAAGACACCCGGGCGGCCCATCCGGTTAAACTACCCCGCTGACGCGTAACACATGCCCGCCGTGAGGCTTACGAGTGGACTCAAATTGAATTCTCGGCCAGCAGTTGAGTGTCTCCCTCAAACTGGACCATGTGTTATGAGAGTCTTCGCAATCGCCCATCAGGCCTCAAGATCACTCACCCGGTGCTGAATGGGCTCCCGAGCGTTTCAAACTTTGTGTCTCACAGACTCAAGGTTTGTGTCTCAGATCTCAACCTTTATGTCTCCCACCACAAAAACTTACCACTGTTGCTGACTTTATGTTTGACAGCTTCACGGCCACAGACTACCGTACTATCTCACTAGTACACTGAAGAGGTGAGGCATGATCATTTCGATCGACGTTTCAAACGGACTGGCGATTTACGATCAGATCGTGCGGCAGATTAAGTTTGCTGTTGCCAGTGGAATCATTCTGCCAGGCGAGCTGGTTCCTTCCGTACGTGAAATGGCGAAGCAGACGGCAGTTAATCCGAACACCGTTTCCCGTGCGTATCGCGAACTCCAGTCGGAAGGCATTCTGGAAGTGGTTCGGGGCACCGGGCTTCAGGTATCGACCGGTGCGTTGAAGCAATGTCGGAAGGACCGACAGGGGCTGATCCAGGAACGCCTGCGAGCCGTGCTGAAAGAAGCTCAGCAGAGCCAGCTTGAAGTGGACGACATCCGTCAGCTCATTGAAGCAGAGTTGGCCCGGCTGAACGGAAAGGGAACTTCGAAATGAGCGCAGTTTTTGAATTGAAGAATGTGACCAAGCAGTTTGGTCGGCAGGTGGCGCTCGACAATGTGTCGCTCGTCGGCGAGCGAGGGACGGTCGTCGCGCTGCTCGGTGAAAACGGAGCCGGCAAGACAACTGCTCTGCGAATCCTGCTGGGGCTACTGGAACCTGATGGTGGCTCGGGGCGTATCTTCGGACTCGACAGCTGGATTCATGGCCAGGAAATTCGTCGCCGGATTGGTTACGTGCCGGACAAACCGACGCTTTACGAATGGATGACCGTCGACGAGATCGGCTGGTACTGTGGCGGCTTCTATGACAAGTCGTTCGTCGAGAATTATCGCCGCATGATCTGCGAGTTCGGCCTGCCTCTGAAAAAACGTATCAGCACGATGTCCAAAGGGATGAAAGCGAAGGTCGGACTCGCGTTGTCGATTTCGCACGATCCGGAACTGCTGATCCTGGACGAACCAACGTCCGGTCTGGACCCGATCGTCCGTCGCGAGTTTCTCGAAAGCATGGTCGACGTAGCGGCGACCGACCGCACCGTGCTGCTGTCGAGTCATCAGATTCCCGAAGTCGAACGAGTCGCCGATGTCGTCTGCATTGTAAAGCACGGGAAAATCGAAATTGTCGAACGCCTCGACGAACTCAAGTCGAGCCTTAGCGAGCTGACCGTCACGCTGCGAAACGGAGCGACGGACATTCCAAAGCCGCCGGGCGAGTTGATCTACAAAGAGCAGAAAGACCGTCAGTGGCGGCTACTCGTGCGGCACGCGAGAGAGTCAGAAGTCACGGAGTTTCAGCAGGGAACCAACATCGGAGCGGTTGACGTTCGACAGCCGACGCTGGAAGACATTTATGTGGGTTACATGCAGGGTGACGTAGAACGCGATTCCAACTGACGTCACGGGTTCGCGGGGCCGGGCGCGGAGGTGGAACGCCGGCAGCATTCGCCTGATTCCGCGTCCGGCTTTTTCGGCCAGCAAACAGTCGGTCGACAAACATTGGAGTTTCGTTTTTGTGGTGTGTCACTGGCTCTGCCAGTGCTGAGTAATCGTAGGCTGGAACAAGCTCCGCGCCGTTCCAGCATTTCAGGATTGTCGTGCTGCCGGAACGGCGCGGAGCTTGTTCCAGCCTACTTATTTCCTGACCGCTTCCTCGCGAAACCGCACAGCAAACAGCGAGACGGGGTGCAAAATGAATTCATCAATCGCTCTGAGACTTCTCTGGAAAGAGTACCGCGTGCAACGTGGGCTGTGGCTGGCGATGGCTGCTGGCAGCGTCATGCTTCAGGCTCTGATCGCCTTCCTGATGCCCAGCGGCCCGGAAAGATTCCAGGGGATCGTGCCCGTCGCCTTCATGCTGACGGGCTTTTACGCGATCGGCTCTGGTGCCATCACATTTGCCATCGAGCGGGAAGACGGAACTCAGTTAAGACCAGTCATGCTGGGTTGCCCGCCGGGACTGACGCTGACCGTCAAAACTCTGTTCGGCATTGTCACGACGGCACTGCTTCTCGCGTTGACAATCAGTTCGGGAATGCTGCTGTCTCTGGGTAACCTGACGCTGCCCGAAAACACGTTTCCGACAGAAGCATCCGGCATGCTGATTCCGCTGGCATTGTTGTTTGTGGCGTTGCCATACCTGGGCTGTCTGCTGTGGTCGACGTTGTTTTCACTGATAACACGCAAGGTAATCGTCGCACTCGGCCTGGCGGCGGTCGCCATGATCGGCTCGTACATTGTCGTCGCCATGACATCGATCGCGATGATCGAGAGCTGGCAGCGACACCCGAGCTATCAGCCCAGAGGGATGGAACTGTTTATTGCGGCGATCATTCCATGCTTTCTGGTGTTGCTGTTGCTTGCCGCGAACTACCTGCTCACTCATCGCTGGCTGACGCGTGTGTTCTTCGATCAAACGTCGGCGAGGTCACCGTCATTCTTCAAGTGTTGGAGGATTCGTAGATCGGGACTCGACGGTGGGATGATTGTGGAAATCGGAGTCGAAGACCGAACCGCTTTTGAAGTCATTAGTCCGGAAGTCGCCGTTCATCAGCCACCACCGCGATTCGGCCTGAGCCTGCTCTATGCCACGTGGGGGCCAAACCTCTGGCGGCACCTGCGGTTTCTCCGCTGGAGAGAAGCGATCGAAACTCGAAAGCTGTTCGTCGGCTTTCTGTTGGTTACGCTTGTTCTGACCTACTGGTGCGTCGCCGTAAACTTTCGAGGAATAGGAACGGAGTGGCACGGTCTGGTCGCTTTCTTCATTCACGCGGCGTGTGTCGCTTGCGGAGTCATGGCCTTTCGTGCCGAGCAGGACGACCGGAAAGTGCAGCGACTGGCCGATATGGGACTGCGTCCGGCCACCGTCTGGTTCAGCAAACATCTTGTCTGGCTATCGCGAGCAGTGATCAGCGTCGCTGCGATCCTGCTCTGTGCGACCATTGCAGCAGAGCTGTTTTACACTTCACGCTCGGTCGTACGTGTTGAGCAATTCATGGAAGGCGTCTGGTTGAACCAGCAGATACCCAACAGCATACCAAGTCACTATCCCGGCCTGAGACTCGTCGGGCGAGCCATCATCCTAACCTTAACCATGTACGGCATCGGGCAAGTCTGCTCCCAGTTAATCCGTTCGACAATCGTCTCGATGTTCGTTTCGTTCGTCCTGGGACTCACCGCATTCGGCTGGGCGGCAGCCTGCTGGTGGTTCGGCGTCCCGTTCATTCTGTCGGTATTGCCGCTGGCAATCGGCTGCTTTCTTGTTACCTGGTTCCGAACAGGCTCCTGGATGCTCGATGACAATCGAGGACGAGCCTGGGTCTGGCCGACGGCAGCGATCACCGTGGCCATTGCCGTTGTCTATGTTGCAACCGGCCTGTTCCGCGTTTATCAGATTCCCTGGTCAGAGCCGTTTTTCGCCGATGCAAATTCGCCATCGGCGGAAGGCCACGATGGTCTGACTGCCGAGCAACGAGCGACCGTGCTGGCACCGGTTTCTGAGGCAGAACGAAGAACGTTTGAACTTTACCAGCGGGCATCTGACCTGATGGGTAAGACCGATCTCAGGCAATCGGATGTCGTAACTGATCAGGAACGCTGGGCCGCGTTTTCTGAAGAGGAGCAACTGGCCGCCGAAAAGGCAATCCGACTTGTTCTTGAAGCTGCAGAGTCGCCGGTCTGTGCGGATTACAGTCCAGCAACGACGAACATTGCTGACAATTACACATCGCTCGCCTACGGGAAGTTTGAGAATGCTTCGGAGCTGATTCTGTTTGACGCTCGGCGGAAAATCGAAGCGGGAAACCTGCAGATGACTCTCGATCGATTTCGATCGGCGTTTGCAGTGTGCCGACATACAGCCGGGCGAGGCGGAGACACAAACTGGTCGTTTAGTCACACGTTGACACAGCGTACCATTTCCGAGCTTCAAAAATGGGCCAGACATCCAAACGTCGATAAAACGCTGGTTGAAGAGGCGGTGACGATCATCGACGAACATCGCGCGAAGATGGTTCCGATTGAGGTGGCGAACTTCGCGATGGCGGTCATGTATCGAGACACCCTCGACGTGGACGCGTTCACGCTGGGAGAACTGACGAGCGGTTCAAATCGTCTACCCATTATGCTGGCATCAAAGTTTCCTGGTGAACGTGCTCGAAGTCTCCGGTTGCTGAATACGTGGGAATCACACGATGTTGAGACCATGGCTGCGTACCGAAGTCAGCAAGCGGTTGCCAAAGCCGGTAACGGAACGGGAATGGCAAATTGGTTACGGGATCGCCGGTCGGTAAATTCCCAGCAGGAACAATTCTTCCGATCTTTGGCTGTAAGCACTCCGTTGTTTGCCATGCTGCAAAGCGCGACCACGGGAGATCAGCTTTGCCAATCCGACATCCGGACGGAATTTGAGTTTCACGCCACGAAGTTGCTGATGCGTCTTCTGCAGCAGCAAAGAAGTGGAGAGTTGCCAGCCACTTTGGACGACTTCGACGCGTCGCTGAACGACCCGTGGACCGACAAACCGTTTATCTGGTACCCGGAGGGGTTGCCGGGCGATCTCAAGGAAGGAAGCGACGTTCGTGTCGAGGCCAACACGCCGTTCTTCATGAGCTTCCGCACGTCGCAAGCGACCATTCAACGCGTCGAGCTTTGGAAACCGGATGAAGAGTTCAATGCGCTGAATGAAGATCAGCTGCAAACTGCCGATGGTGCCGCGATGACATCCGCACTTACTGCAAATCGCCAGCCACCGTCAGTCCCGGCCGACACGAATCAACCTGATTTCGGTCAGTCTGCACCGGGTGGAGCCCGAGTGATGGATCGGGCCAGTGGAAAGACAGTCGTTGAATACGTGTTCGACAACGGGCAAGAGTTCAGCGTGCCGAACGTCAGAATCTGGCAGCTTCCGAAGACGGCTGGCATGACCGCTGAAGCGTCCGAGTAAGCAGCAAATCGAGCGAACCTGCATAGCCTACGTGCTGCTTGCCTTTGCCGTGGCGGCTGTCTCGGATGCACTGGAACCGGTGCTGATGTCGGAGCTTTCAAAGGCGACTTCGATGACGGTGGTCACGCCGTAGTTTTTGGGGCTGTAGCCTTTGCGGAAGTGAACACGCCAGACCAGCGACTCGTCTGAATTTACTAACTGAGCGACGCCTTCTTCGGTGGTTGGGATGTAGGTTTCGAGCTTCTCGCCGGGGGCGATTTCCCAATTAACGTTCTGGTCTCGAAGATTCCAGATGTCGCCCTCGTTGAGGTCGTAAACAAAAGCGAGTTCTCCGCCCTTCTTCTTTTGTGACAAGCGGCAGGCGAAGTTGTTGGACCGGACATTTTCGAAGTCGTTGTCATCCCGCTTGAAGACGAGGCCATCGAGCGGAGCGATGCTTTGGTCGGACGACAGATTTTCAAACTCGAACCACAGCTTCACCACGTCAGGGCCGGGCTCTCGCGAGACGCCGGTATCGCCAAGGTGATGCACAAACTCGATCGGTTCCCTGGTGACTCGGATCGGCGTCACTTTCAGGTTTCCGAAGCGTTGCGACTGGCCAAGAGACAGCAGATGTCCCGGCGGCATTTCCGTGGCTTCCGGCACCAGCTTGTAGACGATCTTGTCGTCCTTCTTCGGTGGCTTTACATCCGGCAGGCTTTCAAGTGCCGACATATTCGGATTGAGCAATTTGTAGATGAGAAAGATGACGGCCAGCGTCATCGCAATGGCGTAGTTGCGCAGCAGCGAGAACGACTGCGGCGAGACGCGGCGACCGGGCGCGTAGTTTTGTGCCGGAAAGTTGCCAGGCGAACCCGCGTTGGTCGCCGGGACCTGAGGGGAAACCGGTGAATCTTCCGTCGTCGGCCGTGTTGCCTCTGTTTCTGCAGACGTTCGCGGTACATCTTCCGTTGCGGCTATTTCTGTCGCGCCGGTCGTCGACTCACTGATTGCGTTCGTGGCATCGGTGGCCGTGGTTTCGGTGGTCGCGGCAATTGGTTCGCCGATATAGGGCATCGGCTCGCCCACGATTTCGGCGGGCGCGTCGGTAACGACACTGAAGCCGACTGGTGTTTCGCTGTCGGGCGTTGAATCTGCGGGCTGCACCACCGGCACTGATTCAACTTCTGCTGGCGGGGCAACAGCTTCCGTTTCCGGTTCTGAAACCTCAGGCTGACTTCCGGAATCTGCTGGTGACTCATCGACGGGTTGCTCAGCTGGCGGATCGACATTCCCATCCGGTGACGAAGCTTCCGATTCTACAGGAGCGTCAATCTTGAGATGGGCTCCGCAGTGAGGACAGGCCACGATGACTCCGGCCTGCTCAACCATCAGTCGACCTTCACACTCACTGCATGCAACTTCAAACGCCATGATGGAGAACTCTCAGAACACGGGAAACAGCGATGCGACTGGAATTTTTCGTTCACGTTCGAAACGATGTGAAGGGCTCGTCGTCGGAGTTTCAGATAAGGATCAGAGACAATGGTCAGGTGGTAGGAGCCGAAGCTGGCTCAGAAAGTACCAGCCGGAAAGCAGACCCGTTCAGTGCCGGGCGGTGACCACGAATCGCCTGCTTCTGAGCGATCTCAGACATCACGGCTCGCCGCCAGTTCCGACCAATCTATTCTGGCGGGCGTTTCTCCATCCCGCAAGCAGGCCGTCTGGCTGCCCAACCCCACCACACCCAGCACCGGGATATCTGTGCGGGCTGTCAGTTCGTCATAGTTTGACTGCCCCGCGGGAGTTTCGGAAAGACCATCGCCATCGTTCAGCACGATGCCAGCAATCGCGAGATTGCGGTGCCTGGCCGCCTCAATCGTCAGCAGCGTGTGGTTGATTGTTCCCAGCCCGAGTCGTGCGACGATGATCAGCGGAAAACCCGTCCACCCTGCGAAGTCTGCCGCAGATTCCTGACTGGTCAACGGACACAGCAGACCACCAACGCCTTCAACGATGACGACCTCCGCCCTGGTGGACCACGCCAGGAGATTTGCTTTCATCGCTTTCAGGTCAACCTGCCGTCCTTCCTGCCGGGCAGCGACCGGAGGGGCAAGCGGCGCGCGATACCGCTGGCTGCAGATCAGATCGATATCAGTGACCTGAGCGGCAGCAGAAAGGATCTCCAGATCTGGCCATCGGCAGGTGTCGCCATCAATCACTGCTCCACTGCAGGCCGGCTTGGAAACGCCAGTCGAAACTCCGGCAGAGATCAGCTCGCGAAGAATGATCGACGTCACGTAGGTCTTGCCGACGTTCGTGTCCGTGCCGGTGATGAAAAGACCACGCATGCAGATGTCCGGGAGAAAGCAAACGTCGGCATAGTCTGCAGACGTTTCTCAGAAAAATGCCGACCACGCTTTGAATCTGGCTAGAAATAACAGGCCGAATCAAAAACCTGATCGGCACTGATTGAAGCGGATCACTCACCTGCTGACGATCGGCCCGCTCAGTTTCAACCAGTGTCAGCTTCAATCAGTGTCAGCGTTTCTGCCGGGACAGGAACGAAATCGACTTAATGGCAACTGTTTTCGTACACAAGCAGGCCGGGAGAAGCACTAGGAATCGTCACGAACCGATACCTGCAGGGCTCCCAGCATCTTTGTCAGGAGCTGCTCCTTGTAATTGATGAATGGTACGTTATCGATCACGATGGCGCGGGTTTCGTGCCGAGCGTGAAGAATCAAACGCCCCGAACGGAGCAGCATGTACTCAAAGACGTCGTTGATCTCTTTGTCAATCCGCAGATTCGGAGCGGGATAGCGTTTGAGGTCCGCTAGAAACCCGTGATGGTGCAGCAGTTCGTTCGGTCGGACCTCCCAGTAGTCGTACCGGACGGCCACCAGAACGGCCAGATAAAACAGAAACAGAATCGTCGCGATCAGAAAGAAGAACTGGCAGTTCGCCCAGGGCTTCAGATGCTCAAACACGTCACCGATCACAGGGATCAGGTCCGGCTTATAAGTGAAAGTCAGAAAAGCTCCCATGACCACCATGGCGACGAAGAAAAACAGCGTCAGTGACGTGGTACGCGGAAAATCAAATGTCACGACGCACAGATTCAACGCCAGTACGCCGAGGAACATCAGTGTCGCTACTTCGCCGGTCCGCCCGTGCTGCGCATCAACTTCGCCGCTGAAATAAGTGATCAGGCCGGCCAGCAGTGCCATGAAAAAAGTTGGGTAGAGAAAGACGATTTTCGGATACGAGATCAGATAGATCGAATCGACGTGAGTCGGCGATTTGTGCATGTGATCGTGCGTATGATCATGCGAGTGTTCTTCCGTCGCGGCAGCCATCTCGTGAGCGTCGGGTGGATTCCGGGGAGATTCTTCAGACATGCTGCTTCCTGTCTGCTGGGACTTCGGGGCAAATCAGTTTGAACAACTTGAGGAAACGATCCAGTATTCAGGACAGACGCTGCTCTGAATGGCCTTTGTACTGAACAGCCTTGGTTCCTGGACGGCTTATGGACGGCAACGGACAACGTTGCCACCTGATTTCGGATCATCACCGTAATGCTCAGAATAAAGACTTCAGCTCAGCAGAACCACGACCAGGAGACACTGGCCTGCAATCACCAGCGACTGGTGACGGCTTCTGGCTGCTGACACTACGACGCTGACGCGGGAGTCGGGGTTTCTTTCTGCGGCGGGGTCGCCTGTTGGCTGGCTTTCAGCATGAATGGAGCCGCGGATTGGGAATGGTCGTGGCCGTCGTACGCTCCGAAGTCGTTGAACAGAAAACGTTTCAGGATGCGGTAGACCCAGCTCTTTTCGGGAATCTGCTGTTCCGGATTGAACTGCGACGTTCGCACTTCCATCTTCCGCAGTTCGTCGAGAGCTGTTTTGCGAACGGTGGCATCCTTAGCGTCATGCAGCACGACGAGTTCTTCCAGCAGGTCGGGACGTTCCAGGACAATGCAGCCGCGAGTTGTTGACGACGCAAGGTTGCGAAAGTCCGCCAGATATTTGGAAGCGAACTTTTCACGCAGCGTTTTTGATTCGTCGTGAATACTGTCCGTCGCAAACTGGATGATCGGACACGGCTCGATGTCGCCCCAAGGGTTGATGTGGTGGCTGATTCCCGTCGCCGCCGGACAGAGAGCTTTGCCTTCACCATCGTAGTAGGCGTCGACGATGGCGATCGGCTTCTTCGCTCGCATCTCGACGACAAACTGACGGACTCGCAGTTGCTGCTCGGGAGTCAGGCACAGGTCGGGGCACGCGTCCGGTCCCATCGGGCGATAAATGTGGAACCAGGTATAGAAGACGCCCATTTCAATCAGGCGGTCGGTCCACTGTTCAGTAACCAGCTCGTCGATATTCGTTTTGCAGACGCTGGTGCAGACGCCGGTGAGCAATCGATTATTGAGGCAGTTCTGAACGCCCTGCATCGTCTTACTGAGCACGCCTTCGCGACCGCGGCGTTCGTCGCTGACGATCTCTGTTCCTTCGACACTGATCAGTGGTGTGACGTTACCGGCTTTTCGCAGGCGTTTCGCGACGTCGTCCGTGATGAAGTGGCCGTTGGTGAAGACCTGAAAATAGCAGTCGGGATGGGCTTCAAAGATCTCAAGCAGTTCCGGATGCATGAATGGTTCGCCGCCCACGATGCCGAAAAACGCGTTGCCCATTTCTTTCGCTTCGGTGATCAGCTTCGACATGGCCTTCAAGTCGATCGTCTGCTGTTTCGCGGCGACGTCGACCCAGCAGCCCTGACATCTGAGGTTGCAGCTGTTAATCACCGAAACGTACAGAAACGGCGGAAAGTATTCGCCACGCTTGAGCCGCCGTTTGAACTTCAGGACGGACATCGTTCCGCGAATGCCCATGTTGCGAACGAACTTCCAAACGAGTCGTTTGTCAGTTTCCAGCAGGACACGTTTGGCCATCCGAAAGTACATTGATTTCTTCCTGCGCGGCTGAAACGGGGCGGCTGGCTGACCAGAACGCTGCTCAATCATGAGCAGCCGGAACTCGCATTCCCGGCGACCATGCCAGCCAGGTAAGTCAACTCATTGTAATTGCGATCCCGGCCGTGGAAACCGCCACGCCATCTTCGTGTGCAGAACCCGTCGAGATAATTTCGAGACTTTTCCGCCGACAAGCCTGCTTTGAACAAATCGACGGCGTGGTTTCCTGCATAAAAAACTGTCTGAGTTGTGAAGATTTGATGACTCACGCAGCCACCGCGTTGATCTGGATGGCGTCTTCGCGTTAATCTCAGCCGCGTGCTGTCGTAAACGCTGTCCCCGGAACTCCAGATGTTGCGTCGACTTTCTATCCTGATGATCCTGGCGAGCTGGTCGTTTGCCTGGCTCTCGGCAGCGGTGCATGTTCATCACCACCGCGGATGCAATCACCATGCTGCCCCAGTGGCAGTACACTCTCATGGTGGCACGACGCACACACACTGCCACAGCCATCACGAAACAACCCATCGTCATTCCGCAGGACATCGGGCGCCTGACGAAGACAGTACTGAAAACAGATCGTCACTTTCCGGTGAATGTCCGCTTTGCGATCTGAACGCGTTGGAGCTTGCCGAGACTCCGGTTTTGGAAGTGGCTCGTTCTGAAGCCTGCGCTGCGGCTGCTCCCTTGTTGGGAGTTACCGCTCCGACAGCCGCCAGTCGATACGCTCTTCGCGGTCGTGCTCCGCCCGCCTGCTGAATCCTGCTCGCTGACTGCCTGCTCTGAGGCATGCTGCGATACTTCTGCGCCATTTTCTGAGGTCGGCTTTTTGTGGCTGGCTTCGCAGGCGCTGAGTGATTCGAAACATCCGTGATGTACACTATTGCAATGTCGGACCTTCTTCAGAAGATGTTTCACATCGCAGAGCAGTTCGAGAGACGGCGAACCATTTCGGCGTGGTCTCGGTGACGTTCGTGATCGGACGTCCGAATGGCTGGTCGCGCCGCAGATGTTTCAGGCCGGTGTCGCCGATTGTCTTAGAGACGGCTGGACGCTCATTCTTTCATGCTGTTTATTCATCCTCCTCGGAATCTTACGCCGGGGTTCTGATTTCATTGACAAATTCTGCTCAGGAGAGCTTTCGTGACTCAATTAATACCAACCGCAACGGGCGGTTCAAAATTACGCAGAGGTTTTACGCTGATCGAACTTCTGGTGGTGATCGCCATCATCGCGATTCTGGTGGCGTTAATACTGCCGGCGGTGCAGCAGGCTCGCGAAGCTGCACGCAGGTCTCAGTGCAAGAACAACCTGAAACAGATTGGCGTGGCACTCCACAACTACCATGATGTTCATGGAACACTTCCACCCGGATTTATCGGGGTCGATCTGACGACGAAAACACCCAATATCAACGGCATGAATTCGTTCGGCTGGGGAACGATGATCCTGCCGATGCTCGACCAGGTGCCTCTGTATAAGGAATTCAATACCAAAGTTTCGCTGCTCGATCCCATCAATAATCCCGCCGTGGAAGCACCAACTCAGAAAATTTTAAGCGTCTATCGCTGCCCGACGGACACCGCGGACGACGTGTGGACACTAGGCGATAAGTCGGGAAACTTTCTGGTACAACTTTCGAGTTCGAATTTCGTTGGACACTTTGGGACTCAGGATCTCGAAGATTGTGAGTTGACACCAAATCAACAATGCATTGGTGACGGAGCCATGTACCACAACAGCGTGACTCGGTTCCGGGATTTCACGGACGGGATGAGCAGCACATTCATGGTTGGCGAACGGCGGTCCGGAAACCCGGGCGATTTCAATTCGACATGGGTGGGAGCGCCGGCAAACGGCGATGAAGCCATGGCTAGAGTCCTGGGTGTCGCGGACCACACTCCCAATCATCCGAACGTTCACATTGACGATTTCAGCAGTATGCACACAGGCGGATGCCATATGCTGGCAGCCGATGGTTCCGTCCATTTCGTGGGTGAGACCATCGACACAGGTGTCTGGCAAGCACTGGCAACTCGCCGAGGCGACGAACTGGTCGGCGAGTTCTGATCACCTGTCTGCTGGCCGTAATCCTGAAGTCAGTTCCTGCGTGCCGAGGATTGCGGTCGTGGGCAGTTTGGGCCGTAGACGGTGATGCCTGACGATGTTACGTTTGTAACGCCTCTTATTTTCGGCCAGGAGCGATCCATGTCCACAATGACGAAATGTCCGAACTGCAGCAAGATCCTGAAGCTCAAATCTGAAGCCGCGTTTGGCCGCAAGACGGCCTGCCCGCAATGTCGGGAACCATTCACGGTTAAGCCGTACGTAAAAAAGAAAGCCAAGCCTGTCGTCGAAGAAACAGAGGACGAGTACGACGACGGGACAGACTATGGCGAATCGTACGGCGACTACGATGCCCAGGCATACGACGACTATGGCGACGATCAGTACGATGATTACGAACCGGCACTCAAACGAGCGGCCGCTGCGAAGTCGTCAAAGTCTTCGAAAAAGAAGACTTCAAAGAAGAAAAAGGCGGCAGGGCTTCCACCGTGGCTGAAGTACGTCGCGATCGGCCTAGCAGGAGTTGCAGCTGTCGGCGGACTGGCCGGTGCTCTGGTGATGGCGGTTGGATCGCTTGGCGGCAGTAACGTCATGAATCTCGCCTGGCTGCCTGAAGATGCTGACCTTTTCGTAAAAGTCGAACCCGACGAACTCTGGAACGCGCCCATGCTGGCGGCGGTTCGAGACAATGAGACCGTCAAGAACATCCTGGCCCAGGCCACTCAGCAAGGGTCGTTGAAACTTGGAGCTGACGACATCGATTCGGTGACGATGGCGGGTGTCGACATGGCCGACATGTATCAGCAGCGAGTTGGTTTTCTGGGTAATCGAGTCGGTGCTCCTCAGATTGCCAGAAAAGCCAGCGCCAAAATGATCGGGGTCGTGCGGCTGAAAAAGGACGTGGCCCCCGAGGACTTTGGCGACGACGCGGAAAGCCGAAAACGTGAACACGGCGGAAAGAGCTACTATACGGCGCCGAACAACCAGGCCATCTACCTGGCTGATACCCGCACCTTGATCGTCGGCGAAGAAGAGCAGGTGAAGAAGGCGATTGATCGTGGTCCGTCGGAGCCACGCGTCAGTCGCATAGATTTTATCAATCCCCGGCATCAAGTCGTGGTGGTGATGGCCCCTCCGAATCTGCTGGACGCCGAAGCTCGCGCAGCAGTCTCGCCAAAGCCTGCCGCTGGCACTCCCACTCAGCAGAAACTTCAAACATCCATCAATCAGAATTCAAAAGCGTTCTGTTTTGGGTTGAGCTTGAATTCGAACATCGAAATGGAACTTCAAATGCAGTGCTTCAGCTCGTCCGAGGCGCAATCATTGAAGACTGACTTTGATTCGATGCTCACTGAAATGAAATCGAAGTTTGAGACATCAGCTGGCCAGATACCTCCTCAATTTGCGGATTTTGCAGCCATCGGCAAAGAGACGATCGACTCGTTAAACGCGAAAAACAGTGGCGATGAAGTCACTGTCGCTCTCATGGTTCCTGGCCGAATCACGACAGCCGTTCAAGAGGCGATTGCCAGCAATCCACTGGCAGCAATGATGATTCAGGGAATGACCCAACAACTCAACCAGGGGGCGACAAATCCTGAATCAGGCGGACCGGCTCCTGGTGCAAACTCCTTGAATCCCGCCGCGGGGATCGATCCCGCTCAGGCGGGACAACCGTCAAATACCGGTCCTGACTTCGAGGGAGACGTGCGGCAGGATCAACAGAACACTCTTGGCACACTGAATGGAATTCGTGGCAGGATTAAGAGCACAACGGGAGCCATTCAGGACTCGGTACCCGGCGGCAAGTAACCGCGCCGGAGTTTGAAGAGAAGCTGAGCCTGCAGCGAAACAGAAACAGCCCGGTGATCATCATCACCGGGCTGTTGGTCATTCACTATTTCGAAGTCAGGTCGAGGTTCTTTCTGCGCGGCTCCGAATCCCGATTGTGTGGAGCATTTATTCTCCGTTGAGACCGCGGTTCAGTCTGTTGAGAGCGTCGCCTTCAATCTGGCGAACGCGTTCTCTGGTCAGGCCAAGGGCTTCGCCAATTTCTTTCAGGGTCTTCGGCTCAGAATCATCCAGGCCAAAACGCATCCGAAGAATCGTCGCTTCGCGCGGGTCCATCTTGTCGAGCATTTTGAAAACGTGCTTCAGGTTGTCATTTTCCATCAACTCGTCGTCGGGGCCTTTGTTCTTTTCGTCGGGCAGCACTTCGCCCAGCGTCCAAGTCCCATCCACCTGATCGGTCTGTGGATTGGTGTTGTAGAGCTGGATCGCCTTTTTGACGATCCTCAGTTTCTTGGTCGGAATCTCCAGCTCAACGGCCACTTCTTCCGGAGTCGGGGTGCGCCCCAGCTGGTCACTGAGCTTCGCCGTCGCTCGTCGCCATTTGGAAAGCAGTTCGACCATGTACGCCGGAATTCGAATCGTCTTGGCTGAGTTGACCAGGGCTCGCTTGATGGATTGCTTGATCCAGTAACTGGCGTAGGTGCTGAATCGAGTGCCCATCTCCGGATCAAAGCCTTCGACTGCCCGCAGCAATCCAAGGTTACCTTCTTCGATCAAATCCTGAAGCTGTAAACCTTTGCCGGTATAGGCACGAGCAATATTGACCACCAATCGCAGATTGGCTCGAACCATTCGATCCCGCGCGGCGGCATCGCCATCTGAGATTCGACGTGAGAGCATCTTTTCTTCATCGGCCGATAGAAGCGCCGTTTCGTTGATTTCCTTGAGGTATGTCTCCAGAGGATTCTGGACACGTGAGCGGGTTGAAGTACGACGTGTGGTAGTTGTGGTCGACATGGATGTCCTTCTGATTCGTCTGGAGTCGCTCGGGGAAGCTGGAGAGAGGCGGGCTCCGAACCAGAGTTCAAACAACAGTAGTCAGCTCGATCCCTGCGAATGATGACTCGTCTGCTGAAGTAACTCAGTGGGTCAAACGTGAAGGGGAAACTCAATCGGCAATCCGCATTCGTCCGTCTGCGGAAGTCTTGAGAAAATCGACCCGTTGATGTGCGAACCAGTGTTGAGTCGGCATACCAACGTTGTTGCCAGCATCGAATACGTCGTGAGTCCGTATGGCGCGGCTGGAGTCGAGATTTCAGAGAAGACTGAGAGGATTTATCGGCAGGGTGGTTCGGTGAGCTGGACCTGAACGGCCAGTGAATCCAGGAAGTCCACGGGTACCTTGCGGCTGGCGCAAAAGTAACGGCCCGTCGGAATTGCTCCGACGGGCCGTTTGTGTCGATCATGAGGAAGCCGTCACTTTCCGAGTAACCGGCACTTCCCATTTATTCCGCAAGCGTCAAAAAACCGTGCTCTTCAACTCAGCGGCCTCTCGCACGGCCTTCCTCCAGAAGGAAGAAGACCGGCGTTGAATAGCCAGGTTTCCGATTACTCGTCTTTCGACTCTTCATCAGCTGCTTCAGTTTCAGCAGTTTCAGCTGCCTCAGTTTCAACGACTTCTGCCGTTGGCTCATCCTCAGCAACGTCGTCCGTTGCAACCTCTTCGGCAACTACTTCATCCACCGCGACTTCTTCTGCAACAGCGTCCTCTGCTGCCGGAGCTTCTTCTTCGGCAACAGCAGTTCCGGGCATGCTGATCAGCAGGCCGCCTGTTGAACCACCAATACCACCTTTAAGCGGCTGATTGGATGCAGCAGCGGCAGTGGCATCTCCACCGCCACCACTGCCTTCTGAGTCGGTGCCACCCGAAACGGCGTCCAGCTTTCGGCTGAGCCCAATCTTGCGATCGCCAATGTCGACTCTGAGCACTCGAACTTCGAGTTCTTCGCCAACGTTGACCATCGATTCCGGGTTTTCGACCTTGTGCTCAGCCAACTCAGAAACGTGCAGCAAACCTTCCAGTTCCGGTTCCAGCTCAACAAACACACCAAAGTTGGTGATTTTGGTAACCGTCCCTTTGACGATCGAGTCGATCTGGTAGCGGCTTGGAATATCGTTTTCCCAAGGGTCTTCAGAAAGCTGCTTGAGGCCAAGAGCGATTCGCTTGCGGTCTTCGTCGACCGAAAGGACTCGACATTCGATCTCGGTGCCCTTCTTCAGCATCTCATTGGCATGCGAAATCTTCCGGGTCCAGGACATGTCACTGACATGCAGCAGTCCGTCGACGCCTTCTTCCAGCTCAATGAACGCACCGTAGTTGGTCAGGTTTCGGACAGTTCCTGTCACCTTCGCCCCTTCCGGGTACTTTTCGGTGACATTGTCCCACGGGTTCGGCTGAGTCTGCTTCATGCCGAGTGAGATTTCCTGCTTGTCCTTGTTGATACCAAGCACGACCACTTCAACTTCGTCGCCAATCTGAACGAGTTCTGTCGGATGATTGATACGCTTGGTCCAGGACATTTCGGAAATGTGGACAAGGCCTTCGATGCCGTCTTCCAGTTTCACGAACGCTCCATAGGTCATCACGTTGACGACTTCGCCCTTGACCCGTTCGTTGACCGGGTACTTGGCTTCGACACCATCCCATGGACTTGAAGTCAGCTGCTTCAGGCCGAGAGCGATCTTCTCGCGTTCCCGGTCGATGTTCAGCACCTTGACTTCGATTTCGTCATCGATCTTGACCATGTCTGTCGGATGGCTGATCCGGCCCCAGCTCATATCAGTGATATGAAGCAGACCGTCGATACCGCCCAGGTCGACGAACGCACCAAAGTCTGCGATGTTCTTGACCACACCGTTGCGCAGCTGGCCGACTTCGATCTCATTGAGGATCTTTTCTTTGCTGCTCTTGCGTTCTTCTTCCACAAGCTTTCTACGGGACACCACAATATTGCGGCTTTCCACGTCGATCTTGAGGATCTTGCATTCCACATCTTTGCCAATAAAGCGACTGATGTCGCCAGGTTTGCGAATATCCACCTGGGAGGCAGGCAGGAACACAGCCACGCCGATATCCACGAGCAGACCGCCCTTGATACGACGAATCACCTTACCTGTGACCACATCACCTTCGTTCTTGGTATTGATGATGGTTTCCCAACCACGGATGGTGTCGGCCTTGCGTTTGCTCAGCACAATCAGGCCATCTTCGGAATCGGTGTCTTCAAGCAGGACTTCAATTTCCCTGCCTGGCACGATTTCCGAGGGATCGCCAAACTCACCCACATCCACTTTACCTTCACTCTTGAGGCCCACTTCCACAATGACGTCATTGCCGATTTGCTGTGCAATGATGCCCTTGAGGATCGTGCCAGGC
>JABMPE010000179.1 GCA_013203845.1 Rhodopirellula sp.
CAAACAAAAATAAAATGCAACGTCAACTGAAGCCGGAATACAACATCTCACCAACGAAAACCAGGTCGGAATGAGTATCCGGACACGCTGCTAGGGTTTCCGTTGTCATCGCGACAAGCCTCGACGGATTCATCGCGAGGAAGGATGGCAGTTTGGACTGGCTGGACGAAGCCAACGAAACAGTTCTCGCTGGAGAAGACTGCGGCTACCGGGAGTTCATGCAGTCGGTCGATGCTCTGGTGATGGGGCGGAACACTTTTGAAAAAGTGCTTTCATTCGGAGACTGGCCCTACGGAGACACTCCCGTCACAGTCCTGAGCCGGAACCCGATCAGTTTTCCTGACAGCCTTCCGAAGACCACCAAACACTCGTCCGAAGATCCACAGATATTGTGCCATCGTCTTTCCAGCGAAGGCGTCAAGCACATCTATGTTGACGGCGGAATCACGATTCGGCGTTTCCTTGCCGCAGGACTCGTCGACGACATTCTCATCACCGTGATCCCCGTTCTGCTCGGTGAAGGAATCCCGCTCTTTGGCCCATTGGCGCAGGACATCTCCCTAACGCACACTGGCACAAAGACCTTCGACTTCGGCTTCGTCCAGTTGCGATACGATGTCATCCGAAATGCCTGACCAGACGCTCGGACTTCGAACCGCGAAAGACACCAAACACACGAAAACAGGTTTTGCTTTTCGTGTCATTTCGTGTTTTTCGTGGTTGATCCCTTCGAGCACTGAGTCACGGCGAAGGCGATCAGAAGAATCAGCGACGTCGCGAATAGAATAGTGCCGGCGTTGAACCAGCCTTTCGACCCGCTCCAGACGATGGCGTATCCCAGGCAGCCGGGGATCAGGGCGTAGTAGGCGAAGACGCAGAGTGTCTTGCGGATGACGGCTCCTTCTTTGCCGATCAGACCGACGACCGCCGAAGCCGCCACCACGTTGTGAACGCAGATCGTGTTGCCGGCCGCTCCGCCGATCGCCTGCAGGGCAACGATCCAGTCCGGGGAGACTCCGATGCGAGTCCCCACATTAAACTGGAACAACGAGAACATCATGTTGCTGATCGTGTTGCTTCCGGCGACGAAAGCTCCCAGGCCGCCGATCAACGGCGAGAAGATCGGCCAGGCAGCTCCAGTCAGGTTCGCCACGCCCTCGGCAAGAACCAGCGGCATCTTTTCCAGACCGCCCGCTCCGTTCTGCGAGTTGATAAAGACCTGAACCATCGGCACGGTAAACACCAGCGCGACCGAAGCTCTCAGGACTGTTTTTCCGGACGATCGCCACGCATGACCGTACGCCGTTCCCGACATCCGCTGCAGCACGAATGTGATGACTGAGACGACAATGAAGATGGTGCCCGGCAGGTACAGCGGCTGCACTTTTGACGTAATTTTCATGAGTTTTTCGGCAGCCATTGACGCGGGAACCACCGAGTCCCAATCAACCAGAATCTGCACTGACTGCAGCAGGCTTTTGATGCCCAGCTCGGGAACTCGAGTCGCAACCAGCAGACCCGCCACGAAAACGTACGGCAGCCAGGCTTTGAACAGACCCATCGTCGGCTCAGACGACTCGGCCTCGTGAAGGTTGATCGTGCCGTTCCAGTCTGGGTCCCAGGTCTCTCGCGGCGCGAAGTCCCACGGTTCGCCCTTCGGCATCAGAAAGCCCGTCCGCGCCGCGGTGACGACAATCGCTAACCCACACAGGCCGCCGATCAGTGATGGGAACTCCGGACCCAGGAAAACAGCCACCGCGAGATAAGGCAGCGTCATCGACAGCGCTGCGAAGATTGCAAACGGCCAGATGCGCAGTCCGTCGGCAAACGATCGGTTCGGGCCGAAGAATCGCGTCATGAACGAAACGACGAACAACGGAATCAATGTTCCAGCAACGGCGTGCAGCATGGCGACCTTCGCACCGATGCTCGCCAGGAATGCTGGCGAAAGAACCTCACCCGAAGCAGCAAATCCACTGGCGGCTGCAAACTCAATGACACCTGGATCGCTTCCGAGGCCGCCGCCAACTCCGACGAGAATCGGCGTTCCCAGAGCCCCGAACGAAACCGGAGTGCTCTGAATCATCATTCCGGCCACAACCGCAGCCATTGCGGGAAAACCCAGCCCAACCAGCAGCGGAACAGCCACTGCCGCCGGAGTTCCAAAACCCGCCGAGCCTTCGATAAACGAACCGAACAGCCAGGCGATAATAATGACCTGAACGCGACGGTCCGGCGAGATATCGGTGAAGCCTTTGCGGATCGCACGCAGGGCTCCACTTTCCTGCAGAGTATTCAGAAGCAGGATCGCTCCGAAGATGATGTAGAGCAGCGACGCGGCGAGAACCAATCCGTGAACCGACGCGACGGCCACCTGGACCGCTGGCACTTTCCACACGAACAAGGCCAGCACAACAGCCGTCACATAAGACAGCGGCATCGCCCGACTGGCCGGCCAGCGCAACACGACGAGGAACAGCCCAACGACGACAATCGGCAATGTGGCGAGAAGAGCGAACATTTCGAAGACCTTTGCAGTGGGATGTATTGAGTCGTCAGCAGAGGCGTGCTTTCCCAATCAACCTTCCGCGTTCTGGCATTCTAAAAAGCCGCAGATGGGCGCAGATCAACGCAGATAACTCAACTGATCTGCGATTATCTGCGTCCATCTGCGGCTTAACTCTTCCAGCTTCTTGCCGAACAGACAATCAGAATTGGTGACCTTCCTGCGGGCCATCTTTGGTCAGCGTCATGATTTCAGGGCCGTCGTCGGTCATCAGGATGGTGTGTTCAAACTGCGCGGACGGCTTTCCGTCGAGCGTTCTGACGGTCCAGCCATCGAACTTGTCGACGACTGTCTTCCAAGTACCGATGTTGAGCATCGGTTCGATGGTGAAGCACATTCCGGGGCGAATGATCTGACTGCCGGCTTTGCTGCCACGGAACCAGAAGTGCGGTACACCCGGCTCCTGATGAAAGCTGCGACCGATGCCGTGTCCCTGGTAATCGCGGACGACTTCGAAGTTGCGTTCGGTTGCGTACCTGTAGATAGCGGCGCCAATGTCGCGAACTTTTCCGAACGGCTCGATGGCTCGGATACCGATCCACAGCGACACAAACGTCACCTGGACCAGACGTTTCACTTCGTCGGAAACCTGGCCAATCATGAACGTTTCCGACTGGTCACCGTGCCAGCCATCAACAATCGTGGTCAGGTCGATGTTGACGATGTCACCTTCCTGCAGTTCGTACTCGGTGGGAATGCCGTGGCAGACAACTTCGTTCACGCTGATGCAACTGACGTTGGGATACGGTGGAGCTCCTGGAGGCCCCGCATACCCAAGGCACGCTGGCGTGTGGCCGTGATCGAGCGTGTACTCCTGGAGCATCGTGTCGAGATCGATGGTTCGCGCGCCCGGCTTCGCATGCGGTCGGATGAAATCCATCAGCTCTGCATTGAAGTGGCTCGCGGCTCGCAGGAACTCTCGCTCCTCAATGTTGTAAATCGGTGGCTGCCTGCCCAACGGGTTGCTCCAGATTTTGACTGGTCAAAAAACGTTCAACATTCGACTCAACCGCTCGGGCGCTCGTGTCGAAACATAAGAAACAGCAGAAATCGGCCGATCTTATAGCAGTTAAACGGCCTGAAGAGAAACTGCCTGTCTGTCCGATTTCATTGATTCGAGCCTGCCGCCTGCCTTGCAGGAGTCCGAAGTTCCTACCAGCTCGGACAATGGCGAGTCGACCGGAATCGCAGCCGCTAACGTTGGACGGGTAACGCAGACGTCGATCGAACCCGTACCCTGCTTTCGCCAAAGTAAGTGATGCTGGGAATGTGGCGTTACTCCCGTTCGACATGCGCTCGCCAGTGAGAACATGTCGCGCGATTTCCCAGACCCCTGGTTCACTGAAACTACCACGTCCGCCTCGATTTCCTCTTGTGAGAATTACAGGTTAGCGCTAGGGTAGCGCGGACTGATCTTAGGGTTAGCGCTTGCCTTGAATCTGTTCTGCCGGTCGCTCCAGACGCTCCTGGAAACCTGTAACACAACCCTCAGTAATTGGTTATGTCACCGCTCTATTTCTAAGAAAACTCTGGCACGTTCATTGCTCTATGTAGTTTCGTCCCAAATCCGGGGCCAATCGAATCAGGAGAATGAGCGATGCACCTCAAGCAGTATTACCTCGCCTGTCTGTCCCACGCGTCTTACATGATTGCTGACGAGCGAACCGGTGTGGCCGCGATTGTCGATCCACAGCGGGATGTTCAGCAGTACCTCGACGACGCCGAAGCCAATGGCTGGAAGATTCAGTACGTCTTCCTGTCGCACTTCCATGCGGACTTCCTCGCTGGCCACATCGAGCTGCGGGAGAAAACCGGGGCTCATATTTACCTCGGTGCCCGAGCCGAAGCCGAATACGACTTCAACCCGGTCAAGGACGGCGACGTTATTGAGTTCGGCGATGTCCGACTGAAAGTCATGGAGACGCCGGGCCATACTCCGGAAGGCATTTCGCTGCTGGTTTACGACCTGACAAAAAGCGATCACGAACCGCAGGCGGTTCTCACCGGCGACACGCTGTTCATTGGCGACGTGGGACGGCCTGACCTGCTGGCTTCGATCGGTGTTACTGCCGACGAACTGGCTACGATGCTCTACGACTCGGTCAATCGACTACGAGAGCTGCCGGATGAAACGCTCGTCTATCCCGCTCACGGAGCCGGGTCGATGTGCGGCAAGGCTCTTGCCAAAGAGACGTTCTCGACGATTGGTGAGCAGAAGAAGTTCAATTATGCCCTGCAGCCAATGAGTTCCGACGAGTTCAAGGCGATGGTCACCGAAGATCAACCGGAAGCTCCGGAGTACTTCATTCACGACGCGGTCCTCAATCGCAAAGACCGTGTGAGTCTCGACAAAACAATGCAGACGTCACTGAAGCCGCTGTCGCTGGAAGATGTCCTGCGATTACAGAACAGCGGAGCCCAGGTGGTCGATGTCCGCGACGCGGCTGACTACGAAGGGGCTCACCTCCGTAATGTCATTAACATCGCCCTTGATGGAAAATACGCGACGTGGTGCGGGACGGTGCTGAGTCACGATGATCCAATCGTGCTCGTCGCCGAACCGGGTGGCGAAGAAGAGGCCATCATGCGTCTGGGACGGATCGGATTCGACAACGTGACTGGCTACCTCGATGGTGGCATGACGGCGGTCGGATCTCGACTCGACCTGCTGGCCAGCACAAGCCGCATCACGGCTCAGGCCTTGTCTGAGCAGTGTGGTGGGCTCAATCCGCCTGTTGTGGTCGACATCCGCAGCGAAAACGAATGGCGCAGTGGTCATATCAAAGGCAGCCTCAACATCCCGCTCAACCATCTGCGGGATCGAACTGCCGAACTGCCAGCTTCAGAGCCATTCGCTGTTCATTGCGAAGGCGGCTACCGCTCGGCGATTGGCGTCAGCCTGCTGGAACAAGCGGGATTTGATAATGCGATGGACCTTGTCGGTGGCTTCAAAGCGTGGCGAGCCTCAAACCTGCCGACCATCAATGTCGTGTAGTCTGGACATCTCGTGCGGCCAGTGTGAGCTGGTTGCGTGTTGAAACAACGGCCCTTGAGAGGCGTCGGGAGGGAAGGCTGGCAACGGTGGGAACGGGTCTGGCCCGTCTCGTTCAAACTGTAGAGTTCCGACTCTGTATGTCAGCCTTCCCCAACCCGTCGCATGGAGAAACCAATGAGTACTGTAAACGCATTCAAAACGATTACCTGCAAAGAACTCAACGATCTGGCAAAGACCGGTTGTGTCGACCTGATCGATGTCCGTACGCCGGTTGAATTCCGGGAAGTTCACAGCGTACATGCCCGCAATGTGCCACTGGATTCGCTTGACCCGTCAAGCATGATGGGAGCACGGGCGGATTCCGAAGCACCAGTCTATGTGATCTGCCGCTCTGGGAGCCGCAGCACGAAAGCGTGCGAAGCGTTCGTTGCGGCAGGATTCACCAACGTGGTCAACGTCGACGGTGGCACGAACGCGTGGGATACAGCCGGACTGCCGGTGGTGCGTGGAAAGAAAGCCGTTTCACTGGAACGACAGGTCCGCATTGCCGCCGGATTCATGGTATTCACTGGAACTGTGCTCGGAGTCTTTCATCACGAATACTGGCTGGGCATCCCCGCATTTGTGGGAGCGGGCCTGATGTTTGCTGGCATCACCGACACCTGCGCGATGGGCATGATGATCGCGAAGATGCCTTGGAATCAGGTGCAGGACGCCTGTACTGCTATGAAGACCGGGAAGACCGGCGGTTCTGAAACAGGCTCTGATTCAACGAGTGGTGGCTGCTGCAACGCCTGACATCGAGACAGAGAACTTCGAGACGCCAGCAGGGAGAACGACACGACCGGTTCAGTAAACATCCCATGAGAAATACCAACTAAGGCGACGACATGCTTTCACTCAGCATTCTATTTGGAGCGTTTGTCGGCTTCGCTCTGGGTCTCACGGGAGGTGGTGGGTCACTTCTGGCGGTGCCACTACTTGTCTATGGACTGTCGATGGCTCCTCGTGAAGCGTTTGGCGTTTCGCTGGCGGCCGTCGGGGCCACGGCTCTGGTGGGCGTCGTTCCTCGGATCCGGGCCGGACAGGTCGAAGTGGGAACCGGAGTCCTGTTTGCTGTTGCAGGAATGCTGGGAGCCCCATTGGGAACGTGGATCGCCGGCATGATTCCGGAGGCTGTTCTGCTGCTGATGTTTTCAGTGCTGATGCTGTTTGTAGCCTGGAGTTTGTGGAGGAAATCGAACGGCAGCCGAATCCGGCCCGGCATCGCCCAAAACGACAGCGACAAAACCGGCAACGCCCAAAACGACATCGACAAAACCGGCAACGACTCGGACGGCAACATCAAAGACGCAGCCGGTGAATTCTGCGAGACGAACGATGGGCAGGCAACGTGTCAGCGGACTGCTGACGGGCGGCTGCGGTTGACGTCTCGATGTGCCGTTCTGCTGGCGTTTGTCGGACTGACTGCGGGATTTCTGTCGGGAATGTTCGGCGTGGGTGGCGGCTTCATCATCGTGCCGGCACTGGTTCTTTTCAGCGGCATGCCAATTCACAAGGCCGTGGCGACGTCGCTGCTGGTCATCGCGCTGGTTAGTGTCTCGGGCGTGGCTTCGCACGTCGCTGCTGGTCGAGACATTCCGCTGCAAGTGACTGGACTATTTGTGCTGGGCGGCGTGATCGGCATGTCGCTGGGACGTACGGTCAGCGAACGCCTTCCGGCGGCGGTGCTTCAAAAAGTATTTGCTGGCGGAATCGTGGCGGTTGCTGTGTTCATTGTTGGAAAGACCATCGCCTGATTCAGGAGAAACACCATGAACGATTTCTGGCTTCCAGTCGCGATCCTTGCAGCGTGGTTCGTGCTTAACGCGTGGGTGCTGCCGAAGTTTGGGGTTTCGACCTGACTGAGCGGAAGCTGCCGGGTTCGGTCGAGCCCTAAAGACTCAAGTCAACTGACTGATCACAGTGAAACTCACGCCAGCCGAGACACATCCAGATCGACGAAGAAAGAAATCCAATGACAGCGATCACTGAACATGCAGCGACAGCCGGCAGCAAGTCTTCGCTCGCCGACGTGATTCACCACCACATCGTGATTGTGGGTGGCGGAACTGCCGGAATCACCGTGGCCGCTCAACTGACAAAAGGCTGGTTTAACAGGAACGACGTGGTCATCGTGGATCCGTCTGACAAGCACTACTACCAGCCTGCGTGGACACTGGTCGGCGGTGGGACGTTCCGGAAGCAGGACACCGAGCGGAGCGAGGCTTCGGTCATTCCGAAGAAGGCGAAATGGATTCGGGACGCGGTTACCGGATTCGACCCGGACCACAACCGAATTCAGACACGCGACGGGAAAACGATCGAATATGACTACCTGATCGTGGGCGCTGGAATTCAAGTGAACTGGGACGGCATCAAGGGACTGAAGGAAAACGTCGGGCAGCATGGTGTCTGCAGCAACTACTCCTTTGGTACGGTTAGTTACACTTGGGATTGCGTCCGCAACTTCAAAGGCGGCACGGCGATTTTTACGCAGCCGAAGGGGGCTATTAAGTGCGGAGGGGCTCCCCAGAAGATTTGTTACCTCGCCGAAGACTACTTCCGGATTCATGGTACTCGCAACGACGCCCGGGTTATCTTCGCTGCTCCAGGCAAAGCGATCTTCAGCGTGCAGAAATATCGCGACGTGCTGGAACAAGTTGTCGAGCGAAAGGGTATTGAAACGATGTTCCGTCACAACCTGATCGAAGTACGTGGTGCATCAAAAGAGGCTGTCTTCGAGAATGTCGACTCGGGCGAGCAGGTCACCTTGAAATACGACATGATTCATGTGACACCGCCGATGAGCTCACCGGATTTCATCGCGAAGAGCCCTCTGGCAAA
>JABMPE010000180.1 GCA_013203845.1 Rhodopirellula sp.
CAAACAAAAATAAAATGCAACGTCAACTGAAGCCGGAATACAACATCTCACCAACGAAAACCAGGTCGGAATGAGTATCCGGACACGCTGCTAGCCTCAGAATAGAAATAGAGGGTGGTACTCTCTGAGCGGGTCGTACCTCTGGATCCTCGACGTTCAACGATCGCAGAAATCTATTTTGCCCCGGAGAAGTATCAGGCCCGTACTGGAACTGACGATGTCCTCATCAACTCAATCCATGAGTGAATTCCTGGACGACCTCTGGTCCAACCTGGACAACTCTCCTGCGCGACAGCAAGCGGCTGTGGCCAATACGCACACGGTTGCCGCAAATCCGTCAGCAGCGGCAACGCTCGTTCATTCGAACATTCCGACTCAGACCGACTCCGCTGTTCAGCAGCCAGATACTTTGCCGCCGGTTCAGAAACAATTCCCGTCGACGCCAGTCCCGGTATTTCCGCATGTGATAGCGTCGCCAATCGCCGCTCGTCCTGTCTCGCAGGTTTCGGCTTCGAAACCGACACGTCAACGACGACACCGGCTTTTCTTCCCGCAAGCGCCAAAGTCATTGAAAGACGCCGGGATCTCGGTCGATATGACCGGACGGCTGATCCTGAAACTGCTGGCAGCCCGCGGAGCAATCACCGGGCGAAAAATTGCCGCGCACATCCGTCTGGGCTTCGGCATGGTCGAGGCGGTGTTGAACAGCCTACGCAAAGAACAACTGCTTGCACTGAAGGGCGATGCCATTGCTGGCGACTACACCTACTTCATTACGCAGAAGGGTCTGGCACTGGCGAAAGACCTGGCTCGGGAATGCACTTATTTCGGCTCGGCACCAGTCACGCTTCCTCAGTATCTGGCGGCCATGGAGCAGCAAAGCGTCGCGGATCAGGTCGTTCGAGCCGCGGACCTGAAGCACGCGTTCTCAGATCTGCTGCTGCAGGATGACCTGCTGAAAATGCTGGGGCCGGCCATTAATTCCGGTCGCGGCCTGTTCCTGTTCGGAGAACCCGGAAACGGCAAAACCAGTATCGCCGAGCGGATTTCACGGGCATTCGGGACCACCATGTGGATCCCTCGTGCTCTCGGAATCGACGGGGAGATCATTCGACTCTTCGACCCGGCAATTCATGAAACGGCTCCACCAGATGCGACGGTTGGCGAACCAGAAGATCCAACGGAAATCGATCATCGCTGGGTGAAAATTCAACGACCGACCGTCATCGCCGGCGGCGAGTTGACAATGTCGGAACTGGAAGTCTGCGAAGACCAGAACACTCATATTTGCGAGGCGCCGCTTCAACTCAAGAGTAACGGCGGCGTTCTACTGATCGACGACTTCGGTCGCCAGCGAATGCCGGTTGATGAGTTACTCAATCGCTGGATTGTGCCGCTGGAAAAACGGTACGACCTGTTGAACCTGCCCAGCGGAAAAAAAGTTCGGGTGCCGTTCGACCAGCTCGTAATCTTCTCGACGAATCTTGAACCGAAAGACCTCGTCGACGACGCGTTTCTGCGACGAATTCCTTACAAGATCGAGGTGCGAAACCCAACACCGACACTGTTTCACGAATTGTTTCGAATCATGTGTCAGAAAGTCGGTATCGCCTACGACCAGCAGGCCGTCAACCACTTGATCAAAAACCACTACACGAAACCTGGACGTGAACTGCGAGCGTGTCATCCTCGTGACCTGCTGCTACAGGTTCGCAATTATTGCCTGTATGAAGATCTCGAACCGCAGCTTACGTGTGAATCGATGGACTTTGCTGTGGCGTGCTACTTCTCAGTGCTTTCGTAAACAGGATTTGCTGCAGGCAGTCTAAGAGGGCATCTGGGAAGATAAATGGTCTGGGCGATGGATTAAGGAAGGGGTAATACTTCGCGTGGTGGTCGGTGCGTTACGCTGGCTGTTTTAGGTTTTCGTTACTTTCGACAGGGAAGTCGACATGACAGACGCTTCGGCACGGCGAGCGTATCTCACGGATTTGTCAGACGAGCAGTGGGTGATTCTGGAGCGCGAGTTGCCGCCAGCTCCCGGCGGAGGGCGAAAGCGGAGGGTCGATCTGCGTGAGGTCGTCAATGCGATTTACTACCGGCTGCGGACGGGCTGTTCGTGGGAGATGCTGCCTCACGACTTCCCACCCAATTCGACGGTGTTCGAATACTTCGCCCGTTGGCGAAACGACGGAACCTGGGAGCGTCTGCACGATGCCTTGCGACGTGACGTCCGAAAGCAGGACGGTCGGGAACCAACTGCTTCGGCGGCGATTGTGGACAGCCAGTCCGCGAAAACGACAGAGACTCGGGGCGAACGCGGATACGACGCGGGCAAGAAAGTGAAAGGCCGCAAACGGCATATCCTGGTCGATACTCTGGGACTGCTGATCGCGGTGGTCATCACCGCCGCCAGTGTGCAGGATCGTGACGGAGCCAGACTCGTGTTTGAAGCAGCGCGGGGAGAAACGAGACTGGAACTCATCTGGGCCGACGGCGGTTACGCTGGCAAACTGGTCGATACAACACAGGAGACATTCGGCTGGAAACTGGAAATCGTGAAGCGCAGTGACGACGTTAAAGGCTTCCAGGTCCTGCCGCACCGCTGGATCGTAGAACGCACGTTCGGCTGGCTGGGTCGCTACCGACTGTTCTGCCGCGAACACGAGGCCACCATCGCCAGCAGTCGCACCGATATTCACCTTGCCATGAGCCACATCATGCTCCGCCGTTTGACCCGACCACCAAAACCCCAGCATCAGAACGAAAATCTCCTCGCCCACATCGCCTGACTTACCAGATGCCCTCTAATAACCACTGGCTGGCGAAGCCTGTGCGACATCGATCGGTGGCAGTCCGAGCTGCTGGCGGCATTCGTCGAGCATGACTTTCGTGGCGCTGGCGCCGCAGCGAGTGACTCCTAGTTCGCGGACGAGTTTCAGTTTCTCGAAGTCGCGAACTCCACCCGCGGCTTTAACCTGCACGTGATCGGGCGTGTTATCGACCATCAGCTTCAGGTCTTCCATCGTGGCTCCACCGGTTCCGAAGCCCGTTGACGTCTTGACCCAGTCAGCGCTCAGGTCGCTGCAGATTCTGCAGAGCTGAATCTTCTCGTCGTCGGTCAGGTAGCAGTTTTCAAAAATGACTTTGACCTTCTGTCCGGCCGCATGAGCCACGTCGATGACGGCTTTGATATCGTCAGAAACGTAGTTCCAGTTTCCACTCTTGACCTGGCTGATGTTCACAACCATGTCGAGTTCTTCGCAGCCATCGGCGATAGCACGTTCGGACTCAGCCACTTTGAATTCCGTGTGAATTGCTCCGTGTGGAAAGCCGATCGTCGTACTGGGTTTGACGGTGCTGCCGCTGAGCAACCCGGTGCAGCGTTTCATGAAGTAAGGCAGGATGCACACGCTGGCGACGTCGTACGCGACGGCGAGTTGGCAGCCAGCTTCCAGTTCCGCTTCCGTCAGCATTGGAGGAAGCAGCGAATGGTCGATCATTTTCGAATAGTCAGTGTACGAAGCGGTCATGGTGTCGATCCCTGAATTCTGCCAACGGTAAGGTGAATTATACGTGGTGGTACTCGCGGTACCACTCCACGAAATTCGCGACGCCGGTTTCGATGGGTGTCGCCGGTTTAAAGTCGACATCCCGGATCAGATCGTCAACATCCGCGAATGTCGCCGGCACGTCGCCCGGCTGCATTTCCATGAAATTCTTTTCGGCCTTCATGCCCAGGCAGTTTTCGAGCACCTCGATCAGGTACATCAGTTCGACCGGCTGGTTGTTGCCAATGTTATAAACGCGGTACGGTGAAGCACTCGTCGCCGGATCCGGATTGGCGGACGACCAGTTGGAATCGCCAGTCGGAATATTATCCGCTACCCGCATGATGCCTTCGACAATGTCAGCGACGTACGTGAAGTCTCGTCGCATTTTTCCGTTGTTGAAAACGTTGATCGGCTGGCCCGAGACGATGGCTTCGGTAAACAGGAACAGCGCCATGTCGGGACGCCCCCACGGCCCGTAGACGGTGAAAAATCGCAACCCGGTCGTCGGCAGGCCGTAAAGATGGCTGTAGGTATGGGCCATCAGCTCGATGGCGTTTTTGGTCGCCGCGTAAAGACTGATG
>JABMPE010000181.1 GCA_013203845.1 Rhodopirellula sp.
CTCTTTGGCTACGACCCGCTGGAATACCAGATCGGACGTGGAGTTCTGGAAGCACTGGGTATCGACTTCGAACTCGGCCCGAACGATGTCGCCATCCGCGGCAACTTCTGCACGCTCGACGCCGACGGAAACATCACCGACCGCCGCGCTGGCCGGGTTGCTTCTGAGATCGCGTCGAAGCTGTGTGAGAAGCTCGATAAAATCGAAATCCCAGGTGTTGAAGTCTTCGTCCAGCATGTCAAAGAGTACCGTCTGGTAATCGTCTTCCGCGGTGAAGGTCTCGGCGGAAACGTGAATGACACCGATCCACAGCGAACCGGCGCGCCGCCACTGGAACCGGTTGGAGCGGACGAGCCATCCCAAAAGACCGCCGAAATCGCGAAGCAGTTCCTCGTTCAGGCTCGTGAGATTCTGAAAGACGACCTGCCCGCCAACTTGCTCACAATGCGCGGCATCGACAAAATGCCGTCTGTTCCAACTTATCAGGAAGTCTACGGCTTGCGGGCAGCCGCGATCGCCGTTTACCCGATGTACCGAGGTCTGGCCCGGTTGGTCAGCATGGATATTCTCGACGCCGGGCAGACGCTCGACGAGCAGATGAACCGGCTGAAAGCAGCGTGGGACGATTACGATTTTTTCTTCGTCCACTTCAAGTACACAGATTCCACCGGCGAAGACGGCAATTTCCCGGCCAAAGTCCAGAGGATCGAAGAGCTGGACGCCGCCATCCCGCGTATCATGGAACTCAACCCGGACGTGCTGATCATCACTGGCGACCACAGCACGCCCGCAAAAATGAAGTCACACAGCTGGCACCCGGTACCGGTTCTGCTGTCGTCGGATCTTTGTCGTCCGGATCGCTGTCAGGAATTTGGCGAATCCGAATGCCTCATGGGCGGCCTCGGCCAGTTTCCCGCGAAATATCTCATGGGTTTCGCGATGGCACACGCCGGTCGGCTCGAAAAATTCGGTGCCTGACGGTTACCTGAATTTGCGGCATCCCGAGAATTCGGCACGATCGAAGGAAACTGGTCTGTGGTCTGTAGATCACAGACCAGTTTTTGCGTTTTGCGATGAAGTTCGTGATGAATCAACCAACGTCTGGTATACAACGCGGCGAGGTTCGATTTTTTTGCGGAAGCGACGGCAGAGTTTCTCTGCACGCAAAGCCTCTCAGGCGGATTCACGCGTCAAAGTGTTCTGTTGAAAATGCTCATCGCCGGCCAGCGGCAAACCGAGTCGGCGAATTTGTGCGAACGGAGTTGTTCAAACTTGAAGCACAAAGTCTTCATTACAGGTTCGGTTTATGTTGGAGAATGTCTTGATTTGTCTTTTTAATGCCGGCACGATGGTTGCTTCAGTTTTATGACGGAGTGTCACACCTGACCGATTTGTTTCGAAGGAAGTTCTTCTGATTAACCAGTTACTGTTGGTTGTCGTTTTTTCTCTTCGTTTTTCCTGTTTTCCTGTTCTGAGTTTCAGAGAGGGTTTCAACGATGGATGAGTCGAAGCTCTATGGTGAGTTGACCCCCAGCGGCGGTGGAGATCCGATACCGCTGCTTAAACGAAAGCTTTTGATCGGACGCCGACCGAGTTGCGATATCACCTTGCGATTCGCGAACGTTTCTTCGCACCACTGCGAACTCGAATTGATCAACGGCTACTGGTTCGTTCGTGATCTCGGCAGTGCGAATGGCATTAAGGTGAACGATTCACGGTGCGACCAGAAGTGGATTTTCCCAGGTGACACGTTGACCGTTGCTAAACACCGCTACGAAATAAATTACCAGGCTCTGGGTGACCGTCCTGAAGACGGGGAAGAAAATCCGTTCGCAAAGAGCCTTCTGGAAAAAGCCGGCCTCGCTGGCGAAGGCCGAAGAAAGCGAAGTCCTGAACCGATCGAAGTACCCAAAGCCAAAACTGACGATGACGTCGCGATGGAATGGCTGATGGGAGACCATTGAGAACGGTACGCAGTTTGAAATATTGAAATACGGCACAAAAAAGGCCCGGCAGGAACACTTCCTTCCGGGCCTTTTCAGTTTTCATGTTCTGCCGATCAGCTCCAGCCTACGTTACAGACAGCAGAAACTTTCAATTCAGATTCCCAGATCGCGGCAGATGTCTTCAACTTTCGACTCCAAGCCGTACACGGTACTGCGGAGTCGCTCAACCTCGTCCCGCAATTCCTGATTCTGAGCCTGAAGTTCGGTAACGTTCTGCTGGAGTTGCTCTACTTGAGCATTGTCAACGGAAGAAGTCAGCGGAGTTGTTGCAGAGTCAGCGGGTGCGGGTGCGGAAGCGGTCACGGGGCGAACTGTCGCTGTGCTGGCTTCTTCGGCGGTGGGCATCGCTGGCATGACGCCGCGATTTTCGTTGGCCCGGTAAAACGCGTGGTCGACTTCGACGCCTCGACGCTCCAGCGATCCGCTGGCCTGAATGTAGCCGCGAGTCAGCAGATCGTTCAGTTCGCTCCTCAGCAGTTCGAGCGTTTCGATGGGAACCATGCGGCTGGCCCGGCCACGTAATTCGCCGAGAGTCTGCCGGCCCCGGCAAAGCAGTTCGGCCAGAATAGCGATCTGAGGCTCAGAGAATTCATACCGCTTCCGAACGTAATGCCGATACCGCAGTGATCGTCCGCTGTCCGTATGCAGCACCCCGACAAGCCCCAGTTCTTTCATCTGATCGAGCGTTTCCTCGATAGTGTCTTCATCGTAAGCAACCACCGGCGAGCGATTGCTTTTCTGATTGCAGCCAGCCATGACGGCTTTGAGCGTTAACGGATAATACTCGGGCGTCGTCAGTCCCTTTTCGATCAGTACGCCCAACACACGCCGCTGTCGCGAAGACAACTCGCGAACTTCCGGTCGTTCATCATTCTCAAACTCGTCCAACATCAACCGCTCCGTGGTTATGCGAATGAAAGTCGCGGTTTTTTATCAGCCAGCAGGGACTTTGTAAAAGACTTGCCCTGACGCAAGAACTCTCAGGTTTCTCTGCATTTTTCCTCAGTGATCTCAGCGTCCAAAACGTCAGTCTGAACCACACATTGTGGATGTGTATCGACCTGGATGTCGCGAGAAAAGCCGGTCAGCCCTCGTCGCCCTGAATTGTGATGACCAACCGCCGGGAACTGCCGCGGTCTCGATGCTCGCAGAGGTAAATGCCCTGCCAGGTTCCGAGACAGAGCCGACCGTTACTGATCGGAATGGTGACCGAACTGCCAATCATCGAACTCTTCACATGAGCCGGCATGTCGTCCGGGCCTTCCAGCGTGTGTCGATAATCGAAGTCTTCCCGAGCAATCTCGTTAAAAGCCAGCTCTAAATCCAGCGGCACGTCGGGATCAGCGTTCTCATTGAGTGAAATCGACGCCGACGTGTGGAGGATGAAAACATGCATCAGTCCGATCTGAATTCGAGACAACTCAGGCACGGCGGCGACCACATGATCCGTGACAATGTGAAACCCGCGACGAACCGCCGGCAACCGAATTTCATGTTGATACCACACCAGGTTTCTATCTCCGAACAACTCGCTCGATTATCGGCTCGCTCGATCAACGGTGAGGATGCGCTTCAATTCCCGACGACGGATTCTGAACAGGAGACAACGGCGAGCGCAGAGAAAGCAATGTCCCGGAACGCTGCGATCGCTTTTTCCTCCGGTTCAGACATTCTGATTACTCGATGTGAAATGTCGCCATCCCGGAATTCCGGTCCTGCGTACTGGGCGGATCCTGGCGAGGGGGCCGCCGAATGTGAAGGAGTGGCCTGGGCGGCAAGCTCTGGTTCGCGTGCGATTTTTATCAGTTCCCGCTAAAACGCTGGACTTGAATGGGTGGCTGAGACCGACTGAGGAACTTCCGTCCTGACCTTTCTTGCTGGACGAGTCTTCTGGTAGCCCACCTCTGACAACTTTCGACCTGAACTCTGCTTGCCGAGGATTGACGTGTCTGACCAGCCTGCGACGATTATTTATACACACACCGACGAAGCTCCCGCCCTGGCGACTTATTCGCTGCTGCCGATTATTCGCGGGTTTGCGAAAACGGCGGGGATTGCTGTCGAGACACGCGACATTTCTCTGGCGGGAAGAATCCTCGCCAGTTTCTCCGAGAAGCTGACGGACGACCAGAAACAGTCGGATGCTCTGGCGGAACTCGGCGAGCTGGTCAAAGTACCGACTGCCAACATCATCAAGCTCCCGAACGTCAGCGCGTCGATTCCTCAACTGACGACGGCGATTCAGGAATTGCAGGAACACGGCTGCGACATTCCCGATTTCCCCGGCGAACCATCAACGGACGAGGAAAAGGAAATTCGAACCCGCTACGCAAAGATTCTCGGCAGCGCTGTGAATCCCGTGTTGCGTGAAGGGAACTCGGATCGCCGAGTCGCTGGCCCGGTGAAAGATTTCGCCAGGAAGAACCCGCACTCAATGGGAGCGTGGAGTGCTGACTCGAAGACGCATGTCGCATCCATGAGTGACGGCGATTTCTTTGGCAGCGAAAAGTCGCACGTGATGGCCGACGCCGACGTCGTACGCATTGAACTGGTTGGGGAAGACGGCGGTGTCACCGTCCTGAAGGACTTGCTGGCTCTGCGGGCTGAAGAAGTCATCGACGCTTCCGTGATGAGTTGCAACGCGTTGCGCGAGTTTTTCGCCAACGAGATTGCCGATGCGAAAGCGAAAGACGTACTGCTGTCGGTGCATCTTAAAGCCACGATGATGAAAGTGTCTGACCCGATCATTTTCGGCCACGCGGTCAGCGTTTTCTTCGCCGATGTCTTCAAAAAGCACGCCGCGCTGTTTAATGAAATTGGCGTCAACCCGAACAACGGGCTCGGTGATTTACTCGCACGCGTCGAAAATCTGCCGGACGAACAGAAAGCTGAAATCAAGGCTGAGATTGAAGCAACATACGCAACCGGCCCGGAACTGGCGATGGTCGATTCCGACAAAGGCATCACCAATCTGCACGTGCCGAGCGACGTCATTGTCGACGCGTCCATGCCGGCGGCGATCCGAACTTCCGGTCGGATGTGGGGCCCGGACGGCAAGCTCAAGGATATGAAGGCCGTCATTCCCGATCGTTGTTACGCGGGCGTCTACCAGGCGACGATTGACTTCTGCAAAGAAAACGGAGCGTTCGATCCCGTGACGATGGGCAGCGTCGCCAACGTGGGCCTGATGGCTCAGAAAGCGGAAGAGTACGGCTCGCACGACAAAACGTTCGAGATCCCCGCCGCTGGCACGGTACGTGTCGTCACAGCCTCCGGGCAGACACTGATGGAACATGCCGTCGAAGAAGGCGACATCTGGCGAATGTGTCAGACGAAGGACGCTCCGATTCGCGACTGGGTGCGTCTGGCCGTCAGTCGTGCTCGAGCGACCGGCTCACCAGCGATCTTCTGGCTGGACAGCGAACGAGCTCACGACGCCAGCCTCATCGCAAAAGTCAATAAGTACCTGCCCGACCACGATACCGACGGGCTGGATATTCAGATCATGGCTCCGGTTGAAGCGACAAAACATGCCTGTGCCCGCGCGAAGAACGGCGAAGATACGATCTCGGTTACCGGCAATGTTCTGCGTGATTACCTGACCGACCTGTTCCCGATCCTGGAACTCGGCACCAGTGCCAAAATGCTGTCGATCGTTCCACTGCTGGCCGGTGGCGGGCTGTTCGAAACCGGTGCCGGCGGATCGGCTCCGAAACACGTTCAGCAGTTCCTGGCGGAAGGTCACCTGCGCTGGGATTCGCTCGGCGAGTTTCTCGCGCTGGCCGTCTCGCTGGAGGAACTTGGCAACCAGACGGGCAATCAGAAAGCTCTGGTCCTGGCTGCCACGCTGAACGATGCGACAGGGAAATTCCTTGACGAGAACAAGTCACCGTCGCGAAAAGTCAACGAGCTCGACAACCGAGGAAGTCACTTTTACCTCGCGATGTACTGGGCTCAGGCACTGGCCGCTCAGACCGACGACGCCGAACTGCACGAACAATTCGGTCAACTGGCCAGCGAACTCACGGAACACGAAGCCACGATCGTTCAAGAGCTGAACGATGCCCAGGGAAGACCGGTCGACATCGGCGGTTACTACCATCCGAATCCGGGTAGAGCCGAAGCCGCCATGCGGCCCAGCCAGACGTTCAACACAGCGTTGGAGTCATTCCTGAGTCGATAGCCGAGGCTCCTCATGAAGATGTCCGTCGAGTTCAAGGAGCGGCAACTGCTGTCGACCATGCTATTGCACAGCGATGGTGTTTCGAGAGTCATGTGGGAAGGCGTACGCTCAAGCCATTACTCAACGGCCCGCCATTCACTGCTCCATGACGCCATTGTCAATTTGACCATTGATACCGGTGGACGCATCGACGCAGTGATTCTTTCCGAGTTTCTTACAAGGTCCGGGCAGCTTGAGGTCGTTGGTGGCGATGAGTATCTCATTGAGATACTTGAGACCTTACCGGCGTGGAACAACCTTGCCGAAGTCGCTGCGTCTGTCATGCGACAGTGACTTACGCTCTTCGCCAGCACAACTGGATTTCAGAATGAATCAATAATGCCGCGGAGTAGCAGTAAGGTTGATGCTTATGGGAGACGCTTCGAGAAAACTTGAGTTCGCGGTCGTTCCAAAGAAGGGGGCTCGCCGAAAGCCTTATCCGTGCGTTGTTGTCGACGATGAAGGTCGAGTCCGGGAAGCCAACACTCAGGAGCGAGAGTACCTCGAAACACCATTTCATCCTGCGGATGGAAGCCGTCCTTACATCAAATTGTGGTACTACTCGAAGACACCCAATGGTCGCCTTCAGGGATTTTGCCATCGTTGGACGGTCCCGTTCTGGGTCAAGGTACTAGCGAAGTTTTCAGTAGAACCAATAGGAATTGTTCCCGGCTCCGAGTGTAAACGCGACGGTTGTTTCGAACCGTGCGTGAAGCTCAGTCTGCTCTGCGAATTGCACCATCAGGAAATGATAGATCGTACCCGTGACCCGCTTGGTCGGTAGACCTGTCGTGGCCGACGACTGCTCCTGTGCCCTCATGTTTTTCGAAAAGGCTCCTTTGTCCTCTACTGATTCGAATTTCGTCAATGTGGTACATCGCCGATGATCAGCGGGAAATCTCCTGTTCCGACTAAGGCGACGTTTTTCAAAATTCCCAATGAGAAACAGCGGTATGCACAACCTTTTCAATCTTTCAGTGATTGCTACTTGCTTTTTCGGGACAGGGATCAGTGCGACCGCAAACGCCGATGATTTCACTCCGGTGAATACGCAGGCGGCGGGTGAGGAACCACTACCGCCGGCGGAAGCGATCAAGCGGTTGCGTGTGCCCGAGGGGTTTCGAATCACGCTGGCGGCGGCGGAGCCGGACGTGCGGCAGCCGATCGCGATGACGTTTGATGATCGAGGACGTCTGTGGGTGGCGGAGAGTTACTCGTACGACGGCAGCACGTTTACCGATGAGACTCGCGATCGGATTCTCATCTTTGAAGACACCACCGGCGATGGGGTACTCGATCGGCGGCGCGTGTTCTGCGACGGGTTGACTCACCTGACCGGATTGGAGATCGGCTTTGGCGGCGTCTGGATCACCGCTCCGCCGAATCTGTCATTCATTCCGGACCGAAATCACGATGACGTTCCGGATGGCGACACGGTTGTGCATCTGGATGGCTGGTCGCTGAAGGCGGAACACAACAGCGTGAACGGGCTCACGTGGGGACCGGATGGCTGGCTCTACGGTCGTCACGGAATCAAACAGTCATCGCATGTGGGACGTCCAGGTGATTCGGCCACGGCTCGCGTCGAGCTGAGTTGCTGCATCTGGCGTTACCACCCGACTCGCCACGTTTTCGAAGTGGTGGCCGACGGGACGATCAATCCGTGGGGACTTGACTTCGACGATCACGGTCAGGGTTTTCTGACGACGAGCGTCGTGGAACATCTCTGGCATCTCGTACCGGGGGCTCACTACGAGCGCTGGAAAAATCGCGGCGTTCATCCGAATCCGTATGTGTATGAGACGATGTCGGCGACGAGTGACCATCTGCACTGGGCGTCGTCGGGGTCGTGGGACAAGGCCGGCAGGCAGGCCGATGGGAACCAGGATTTCGGCGGCGGTCACTCGCACTGCGACGCGATGATCTATCTGGGAGACCGCTGGCCGCAGAGATTTCGCGGAGCGTTGCTGACGAGCAACATTCACGGACGACGCGCCAACAGTGATCGACTGTTTCGAGACGCCGGGCCGTTTCGCGGTGAGCACGGTGACGATTTTCTGGTCGCCGACGATCCGTGGTTCCGAGCCGTCTCGATGGAGTACGGCCCCGATGGCGACGTGTACCTGACCGACTGGTCGGACAACGGAGAATGCCACGATCGTGACGGAGTGCATCGCACCAGCGGTCGCATTTACAAGATCACGTGGGGTGATCCAACGCGAGTGAACGTTGATCTGCAGGCCGCATCGACAAAACAACTGGTCGACTACCAGTTACACGCCAACGACTGGTTCGTTCGCCATGCCAGACGCATTCTGCAGGAACGTTCGGTCGCCGGGCAGGACCTGTCAGCAGCACACACCGAATTGCGACGGCAGTTGGAAACGAATCCGGATGTCACGCGAAAGCTGCGTGCTTTGTGGACGCTGCATTCGACCGGAGGGCTCGGCCACGACCGGCTGATCGAGCTGCTCGGTCATGCGAGCGAGCACATGCGATCGTGGGCGGTACGTCTGCTGGTTGATGGTCAGCAACCTGGTGAAGCGGCAATCAACCGTTTTGCCGAACTGGCGAAGTCGGAACAAACATGGCTGGTTCGCCTGACACTTGCTTCCGCTGCACAACGTTTGCCAGCGGGTCGACGATGGGAAGTGGCAACTTCACTGGCGGCGAACGCTGCTGGCGCGACCGATCTGAACCTGCAGCGCATGCTCTGGTACGCGATGGAGCCGGAAGTCGCGACTGATCCGGAGCGTGCGATGAAGTTTGCGGAAATGGCGTCGTCTCAGATGCGCCGCTGGCTGGCGCGACGCGTTACCGAGGATTCGGCCAGGTCGGTTGAGTACCTGTTCGCGAAACTGGAGCGCACGACTGACGGCGAGGTCATCGCTGACTTACTTCGCGGATTCAACGACGGCCTGTTGTCGGTGAAGCTGACTGATGTCACTGACTCGTCCAGTCGCATTGCCGAAAAGTTGCTGGAGCATGCCGACGCTCGCGTGCGGGTCGAAGCCGTGAGCGCCGCCGCTGCCATTGGAAACGAGGCAGCGCTGACACGAATTCGCCGACTGCTGCATGACACCGCAACTGATACTGCAACACGCGAGGCGGCTTTGAGCGGTCTGGTCCGACGAAAGGCACCGGGACTGGTGGACGATCTGCAGCAACTGATTGCCACCGGTCAATTAACGACCCCGGTGTTGCAGGCGGGAGCGGCAATCGACGATCCCGCATTCGCCAGAACGGTTCTGGGACGGTACTCGGAGTTTGCCAGGGGCGATCGTGGTGCGGTCGTTGATCTGCTGGTTGCCCGCAAAGAAAGTGCGCGTCTGCTTGTGACAGCGATCGAGCAGAAGAAAATCGCTGCCGCTGACATTTCCGCCGAACAGGCGAGACAGATTGCAGCGTTGGGCGATGCAGAACTGCTGAAACGACTGGACAAGGTCTGGGGAACGGTCCGGCGATCGTCGGCGGACCGCTTGCGGCAGATTCAGTTGCTGGTTCGGACGCTCGATCCGTCGCGAATTGGTGAAGCCAACCTGACCCACGGTCGCGAGTTGTTCCAAAAGACGTGCGCCACGTGTCACAAGTTGTTTGGCGACGGACGAACCATCGGGCCGGAACTGACCGGAGCGAATCGCCGAAACCTGCACTATCTGGTTTCGAACGTGGTTGATCCGAGTGCTGCCGTGCCGGCGGATTTTCGGATGGCGACCGTCGTCACGACGAACGGACGAGTCATCACCGGCGCGATCTCGCAACGGTCCGAGGCAGGGCTCACTATCCTAACCGCGACCGAGTCAATTCAGATTGGCGCGGACGACGTCGACATGGTGAAAGTTTCGTCGCAGTCGATGATGCCCGATGGCTTGCTCGACAAGCTCAACGAAGATCAGACGCGGGATTTGTTTGCCTGGTTGATGAGTGACGGAGCGGTTTCTGGAGCGGCTCTGCACAGCAGGCCGGATTCTCTGCCGGTCGTCATTCTGCTGGGCGATTCGATCCGCATGAATTACCAGCAGACTGTGGTGGCCGAACTGAAGGGGAAGGCGACGGTCTGGGCTCCTCGGGAAAACTGTAAACACACGGCGTTCGTGCTGGAGCAACTTGAGAAGTGGGTCAAGGGCCGCAACGCCTCGGTCGTGCATATCAACGTCGGGCTGCATGACATGTTTCTGGATGCGAAGTCCGGGCAGCCCAGACATAGTCTCGACGTCTATTCAAAGAATCTTCGAGCCATCTTCGCGAAACTGAAGACGCTGACCGATGCCCGAATCGTCTTCGCGCTGACCACGCCCGTCGATGAGGGCCGACAGGCGGCCTCAGAAACATACGGGCGAGTCGTGAGACACGAGGCCAACGTCGTCCGCTACAACGCCAGAGCCGCGCAGGTCGCTCGGCAAGCCGGCATTCAGATCAACGATCTGCAGGCGGTTACGCTCAAAGCCGGGCCGAAAACAATCCTGCGGGAATCCGACGGCATCCACCTGTCAAAGTTCGGCGAAGAGACCATCGGCAGGCACGTCGCGAAGGTGATTGAGCGAACTCTTTCCGACACGCTTAAAGAGTAGCCCTCGTGTTAATCAGCTTCTTTCGCAATGCGCGATCGGCGACCAGGCCGAAACCGAAGTCGAAGAAGAAACGCCCGCACCGCGGGAGTCATCCCGGACAGCAGGGACATCCGCGGAAGGTGTGCAAGCTGGTGCCCGTGGATCGCTGCTCGGAAGTCATCCTGCTGCATCGGGGACACCGCCGGCGCTGTGGGACAGGACTGACCCGAACGGATGCCGAACTGCTGCGGCGTCAGGTCTGGGAGCTGCCGGTGATCGAACCGGTCATTTCCGAATACCAACGGCATCGGCTCACCTGCTCGGGTTGTGAAACCGTCGCTGGCGTTGTTTGCTGAGGATGAGTCCTCTCGTTGCTGCGCGACCCAACCGAGAAACGGTCTGGCTATCCTGCTGGAAGCTTGATTAGAAACTCGGCACCGGAATGTCCATCGGGAGTGGCTGCGCTGATCGAACCACCGTGTGCTTCAATGATGCGTCGCGTGATGGCCATTCCCAGACCCGTTCCTTTCGGTTTGGTCGTAAAGAATGGTTCGAAGATCCGTCGGCGGCAATCTGCCGAGAGTCCCGGTCCGTTGTCGCGATAGCGCATCTCGATGATGTTTTCGTCGTCAGAGTCAGCCCTGGCACATGCGATGCCAATTTCGACGGATTCAGAACATGCAGCGACCGAGTTCTCGAACAAATTGCGAAAGACCTGCTCGATGCGGAAAACATCGACGCTCACTCCGAACGGCTCCGCGTTCGGCGTTGAACCCGTGATGTCAATCCGTATGCTGCGCGAAGGGTGGAGCATTCGGACCTGGTCCGCGGAGTCCTGCAGAACGACAGTGATATCGACGGTGCGGCGGTCAAGGTGCATCGGTGCCGCATAACCCTGCACATCTTCGAACAACCGACTGACTTTCGCCTGATACTTCCGCACGCGTTGGAGCAGTTTCAGTTCTTCGTCCTGTCCTTCGAGATTCCATTCGAGCATGTCGAGACTGACACCTGCCAACTGAAACGCATTCCGACTTTCGTGGGCCAGCACAGTCATCATCTCTCCAACCGCTGCGAGACGTTCTGCCTGCTGTGCCCGCTCTTCAGACTGTCGAACCCGCACGATTCGCTGCACACTCGCCAGCAGCGCTTCCGGGTCGATTGGTTTGAGGAGGTAGTCTGTAACGCCGAACCGCAGGGCCGCGATTGTGCCTTCGAAGTCGGCGTGTCCGGTAACAACGACGACTGCAGCGCCCGGAGCGAGGTTTACCAGACGCGGCAGCAGTTCTTCGGCGGTTCCATCGGGCAGACGCCGATCCAGCAGAATCGCCGTGTACTCCGACCAGTCGCTACGGTTCAGTGCCTCGCTGACTCGCGAGGCTACGTCCACTTCATAGCCATCGAGTTCCAGGATGTCTCGCAGATTGGCCTGCGTGTCGGCATCATCCTCAATCGCCAGAATTCGAATTGTCCCCGACATTCACACACCTCGATACGGTCTGAATCGTCACACCAGCTTATGCAACGCGTCAATCAGACACTGCACATTCAATGGCTTGAAGCACACGGCCGCCGCTCCGTTACTCATCAATTCCTTGATGACTCGTTCTGTCTCTGGTCGATGGCCGGTGACCAGAACGATCTCCGTGTCAGCACTCGATGTTCGAATCGCCTTAAAAACACGTGACGCGTCGCTCCCCTCACTGAGTTTGATATCCAGCAGAACAACGTTCGGTCGCCGCGAATCGAGCAGTCGGACTGCCACCGACTCGTCTTCTGCAATGCTGACCCGGAAGCCCTGGTCGTCGAGCACGTCCCGAATGGACTGGCAGAATTCTGAATCGTCATCAATGACCAGAACGACTGGACGTTCGAGCTGCCGATCGACTTCCGCTATGACTTCGTTCATGTCGACAGGTTTCGAAATGACCCTGCGAATGCCGCTCCCCAATGCGTCTTCCGCAACTCCGTCGCCGGTGTAAGCACTGGTCAGAATAGCAGATGTCTCCGGGGAGACTCGCCGTATCTCTCGAAACAGAGTCAAGCCGTCCATGCCCGGCATTTTGAAGTCCAGCAGGGCGACGTCGTACGATCTGTTACGGATCTTCACGAGCGCGTCCGGGCCGTCACAGGCTGTGTCTGTCTCATAGCCAAAGTCGTTCAGAATGTCAGCCACCGTGTCACGGATATCTGGCTCGTCATCGACAATCAGTATGTTGCGTGTCGTGGTTATCATGGCTGTTCCTTCAAAGGTAGATCGCCAGAGCGATGCCTTATCCTATAGGTCCGTTATTTCCGCTTTCAACATCACCGAAAATGTGGTTCCCTCGTCGACGACGCTCTCGACGGTCAATCTTGTCCCGTGCTTTTCAAGGATGGCTCGTGTGATTGCCAGCCCCAGTCCGATGCCGCGTGCCTTGGTCGTAAACAGCGGCTCCATGATCTTCGGCAGGTCGTCGCGAGAAATGCCGCACCCGGTGTCTCGAACGCTGAGTCGTACATGGTCGCCTTCCTGCTCGGCTGCCACGATAATTTGACCGGAGTCTTCGATGGCGTCGGCGGCGTTGCGAAGCAGGTTGTCAAAAACAATCCGCAAGAGATCGACGTCGCCCACCAATCGTGGCAGGTCTTCAGGAATCAACAGCGACAACTGAACCTTCTCAGGTGGCGGCTGTGTCTCCAGCAACTCAGCAAAACATTGCTGCAGCGAAAACGGCGACGGTTCGGCGGCACGCTGTCTGGCAAAGTCGGACAATGCGGTTACCACTCGATTGGCGACGTTGACCTGCCGGGCAATTCTCCCGAGATGTTCGCTGACTTTTTCGGCGTTCGGGTTCTTTGCATGCTCAAGAAAATAAACCGACGTCCTGATCGCGTTCAGAGGGTTCCGAAGTTCGTGAGCGATTCCGCCGGAGACCTGCCCCAGCGTTGCGAGCCGCTCCGTCCGTTGCTGCAACGAGTTGTGTTCCGACTCGTAGGCTTCCTGGATCAGCGTGAGGTCCATGTCGATAAGCATGCTGAGAGACTCAATCACGTTCTGCAGAGTGTCAGAGTCGCCGGTCCAGCTATCCCGCAACGCCCGCAGCAACCCCTTCTTCATCCGGGACAGAGCCATGTTTGTGTAAATCTGAGCGAGGCCAATCGACACGTGCCGATATCCGACCTTCCACCGGCGCGCGGCATACGCTTCGTCGTACTGTCCGGAGAGCAACTCGTGCAGCCATCCAATCAGCGTCTGTTTGAGCCGCTCGATCTGTGTCGCACCTTCGGTGATGACCTGTTGGGCAGCAGGATGACGCTCGATCTCCGCGTAAAAGTCATCAACGATCGCGGGCAAATGTGGCTCCAGTAGAGGAGCCGCCATACGAACACGCTCGGCGTCCAGGTCCGTCCAACCGACGTACGCTTTCAGTTCATCAAATCTCTGCCGGATCGTTTCTTCTGACATCGCCTGACATCGCCCCACGTTTTCCGTTTTCGAAACTTTATGCACTTTATGCGAACTCAGCGACGACACGAGTCTACAGTGATCGAGATTGCCCGAGTGTAGTGGAAACACGGAAGCCTGTTGTGGTGCAAGGCACTACACAGTGAGGATTGCCAATCGACCGAACTGAGATTAAATGGCTGCCTGGAGAACCATCGGAGGGCATCTCGAAGGAGCAAAGGATGGCGATACATGCACATTCGACGTGCCGTCCGCGAGCAAATTCACTCGCCGACGCTTAGGACCGTGTTCCAATCAACTTCCCGACTTAAACCACAGAGACACAGAGTTTGACAGGAGAGTTTTCCTCTGTGTCTCCGTGCCTCTGTGGTTAAATTCTTCTAATGATTTCGGGAAGTTATTTCGGACGCATTCCTGACGACTGTTTGGCTACTGGGCAACAGGACATATTGCCATCATGGCGGAAACATCACAGCCACCTCCATTAGAGTCAATGGTTCAATCACTGAACAACTGGTGGCCCGCGACGAGTTGTGCTGACGATGGGGAATTCACGGCGATCTGGAACTTGACATGCTTTGAAGTCAGTCGGCTCGGTACAGTGAAGGTGCTCTGCCATAAGAGCCGCGTTCTACGGTCGAATTTACGTAGGTCTGTTTCACAAAGGGGAGTTAGCCATGCCTGGTCTCACACGTTCCGGAGTTTGAAGTCGGCGAAATCTGGGATGGCGAGTGGTCTCTCAGTGAGCATGTTCCGTCACTCGACTTGTCCGAAAGCAACGGCACGCTCGAAGCCAAACTGGACGTGCCAGGGATGTCGGTTGAAGAAATTGAGATCGAAGTCACGGGCGACACGTTGACGATCAGCGGAAGACGCGAAGAAGAAAAGTTAGGAAGAAAACACAGAGAAAAATTATCACCGCGTCGAACGTCGCAGTGGTTCCTTCAGGCGATCGGTAACGTTACCGTGCAGCGTCAATGAGTCTGAAGTGTCTGCAGAATATCAGGACGGCAAGCTGGCAATTATACTTTCACGTGCTCCCCAAAAACGAAGACGCCAGGTCGCACCGAGTCACCATTAAGTCGAAACCAGGTGAGTCGTAAGTCGGTGAGTCGACCGCTCTGAATCGAAGGAGATTCAGCAAGGACAGGTGACCTGCCGCTTCACGGCGAAAGCGGCAGTCGCTGTCATCGATTGGGCTCTGCTACCGAAACTCTTATGAGAATGTAAGCGATGGCAAACCTCAAACATCTCGAAATCGTCCTGGCTGGCAACAGCGCCATCGAGCAATGGCGGGATGACAACGTTTACGAGCACTTCGATCTTTCAAATGCAGATCTTCGCGGGCGATGCTTCGCCGGTCTTTCGCTGAGCGGCAGCAATCTTGAACACGCTGACCTCAGTGACGCAGACTTGACTGGATGCGATTTAACCAATGCTCGGCTGCGAGGGGCGAAGCTTCAGCACGCACAACTTTCCGAAGCTCAGCTTCAGAATGCTGACCTGACTGAAGCCGACCTGACAGAAGCCAATCTGGAACACGCGAGGATTGATGAAGCTGACCTCAGTTGGGCGATTCTCAGATGCGCTACGTTTCGAGACGCCAATCTTCACCAGGCGAGCCTGATTAACAGTAACGCTGAAGGAGCACTTTTCAGTCACGCGGACCTGAGCGGGGCCGATCTCATCAACGCCTGCCTGAAAGACGCCGACCTGTCGGATGCCACGCTTCGCGACGCAGACCTGGTCAACACGGTTCTGTCTGGAGCGAACCTCAGCCGTGCCTGCCTGATCGACACGCGTCTGATCGATGCGGACCTGTGCGGAGCCAATCTATCCGGCGCCACCCTCAGCGATGCCGAGATGTGTAATCTCGAATCAGTCGACTTGAGCGAAGCCGATCTCGTTGATGCCCACCTGATCGATTCCAACCTCAAGAATTCCGATCTGCACAATGCCGACTTGACTGGCGCTGATCTCCGTGGGGCTGATCTGAGAGGTGCCGATCTGCGGCACGCGGTGCTGAAGGACACCAATCTAACGGGCGTGCGGCTGAACAATGCACGCGTTCACAGTGCGGACTGGTTCGAAGAACAGGTCGACGCTCTGCAATCCCCGCGGGATCTGGTACATCTCCAGGCTCTGTGGATGGTGAACGCAGCCCCTTCTGATAACAGCCACACAGAGTTCGTCCTGATTCATCGGAAGGATGAGACTTCTGCTGTCCCAGCAGAAACCGACTGATCGAGCTGGTTCGGCAGGTCATCAGCTAAGCCACTCCAGTGACAAACTGCTCCAGGAAGCCAGTCCGAGCATTCTTGTGGGAGACTGTGCTCGCATCTCCACCGGCTCATCGCTTTTGCGGGCAGCGTGGCCTCGTGCAGCGATTCGACGGCCTCGGACTGGGCGTCGGCCACTTCCGAAAGTGCTTCCAGCGCGAGCCGCCGCAGGTGAATCAGCGTCTGGACCACTTTCTTCACGTTCAGCGGCAGGCTCGACCAGCGTCATTCCGTCTCGACTTTCTCCACACCCACGTGACGGAACTGACGCAGGCCCCAGCACGCCCTTCAGCCAGCCGAACGGACCCTCCGCGATCCGAAACGCCAACCAGCGCTGCAGCCACTGTTGCTTCGGTCGAGCCCTTTCTTCAAGGACCGCCGTTGGTCCGACTTCCGTAACGGGATATTGCAGAAATACCTCGTTTGAGATCACATTGCCGAACGAATCGAGCAGAACTATCATCCCCGGACATCCGCGGCACGGAGGTCGCGTCTCGAAGTCAGCAGCTGATCCATTTCGGACTCTGCGTCAGCTTCGAGTGACTTTTTCGAGTTTCAACAGCAATTGCCATCAGGATGAGACTCCCGCCGCTGCGAATCGGACACGGACACGACAGCCACCGGCTTGAAGAAGGTCGACCGCTGATTCTTGGTGGCGTCACCGTGCCGTTTGAAAAAGGGCTGGTCGGGCACAGCGATGCCGACGTGCTGTTGCACGCCGTGACGGACACGCTGCTGGGAGCGCTCGCTCTGGGCGACATCGGCGACTGGTTTCCGAATACCGATCCGCAGTGGCAAGGTGCTGACTCCGCCGTCTTTCTGCGGGCAGCCGTCCAGGCCGTCGAGGAACGGGGCTGGCGCATCGCCAATCTGGATTGCACCATTTTCGCAGAACGCCCCAAACTGGCTCCGTGGCGGAAACAGATTCAGCAGAGCCTGGCCGGGCTGCTGGGTGTCTCGGAAGATCAGGTGAATCTGAAAGCCAAGACGGGCGAAAAAGTCGGACCGATCGGACGCGGGGAGTCCATTTCCGCCGACGCCGTTGTCCTGCTTTATCGCGACGAATCGACAGAGACGTAACCACGGAAAGAGACCTCGTATCGTTCCCCATCCAGACAACATTCCCCAGACAATGATCTGACTATGACCCTTCGCATTTACAACACGCTGACTCGTGAAAAAGAAGACTTCGTTCCTGTAAACCCTGGAAAGGTCGGCATGTATCTGTGCGGGCCGACGGTTTACAAGCCAGCTCACATTGGGCACATGGTCGGGCCGGTCATCTTCGACACGATCAAGAAATACCTGGCGTACCTGAGCTACGACGTCACTTGGATCGTCAATATCACCGACGTCGACGACAAGCTGATCAACAAGGCCAACGAACTGGGCGTTGAGGTCAGTGATCTCGCCAAAGAAATGACGCAGGATTACTTCGAAAACCTCGCCACGATGGGCGTCGATTCGATCGATCGCTTTCCGTACGCAACCGAGCATATTCCGGAAATGCTCGCGATGATCGAGTCACTGATTAAAAAGGGGCATGCCTACCCGCTGGATGGAGACGTCTACTTCCAGGCGGAGAACGACGACGACTACGGAAAACTCAGCCACCGTAACATCAACGAACTCGTGTCCGGCGAACGCGTGGAAGCCGCGGATCGCAAGAAGCATCCGGCTGACTTCGCCCTGTGGAAGGCATCGAAGCCGGGCGAGCCGTCGTGGGACAGTCCCTGGGGACCGGGACGACCTGGCTGGCATATCGAATGTTCGGCGATGAGCATGAAGTATCTCGGTGAGACGTTGGACATTCATGGTGGTGGTCTGGACCTGCTCTTTCCTCACCATGAGAACGAACTAGCTCAGTCGGAATGCTGCACCGGCAAGCCGTTTTCGAAGTACTGGCTGCACAACGGTCTGATGCAGGCCAGCGGGCAAGCGGGCAAAGTCGGCGGTCAGCATGACAAACGCGGCGACATTCCGGACATGGACGCTCAGGTGGCCGGCAAGCTGGCGGGTTCTGCCGGAGCCGAATCCGTCAAGACGGCAGTCTTCTCGAAGCATCATCCCGAGACAGTGCGGTTCTTCCTGCTGGCAACACATTATCGCAGCCCGATCGACTTCGGCGACGAGCGCATCGAAGAAGTAGGGCGATCACTCGAAGGTTTTTATCGACTGATCGAAACCTTCCAGCGCATCACCGGCCAGGACTTCTATGCGCTGGCGACGTCGGCGACGCGCGAGCAGACGTCGTCACTGGACGGCGAACCGTCGGGCTTTCTGAGCGAATTGAAGTCACTCCGTGATCGCTATTACGAGTGTATGGACGACGATTTCAATACAGGCGGCGCCGTGGGTGTGCTGTTCGACCTGCGAAAAGCCATCAACGGTTTTGTCAGCGAAGCAAAACTTGACGGCGACGGCAAATCCGACGCTCAGAACATGGCGGCGTTCGTCGCCGCCGTCACGCTGCTGAAAGAACTGGCGGGAATTCTGGGTGTTTTCCGCAAACCCGTTCAATCAAACGACGACGGAGCCAGCGACGAACTCGTCGATGGGCTGATGCAGCTGGTTATCAGTCTGCGAGGAAGTCTGAGAAGCGAAAAGAACTGGGCTCTCGCCGACACCATTCGAGACAGCCTCAACGAACTGAAGATCACGCTGGAAGATCGTCCCGACGGAACTCTTTGGCGTCGTGATTAATGGCCTCTCAATCAGACTGATTTTTACCGCAGAGGAGCAGAGATTCGCTGAGGAAAACGCGGCGAGATGTTTCTGAGAAATGCTTACGCGATTTTCTTTGGAGTGAGTTTTCGAATGATCGAACCCGTAGCCAATAAGTCAAAATCGGACCGGTCAACAGCACGGACGGTGCGGGTGCTGGGAATTGATCCGGGACTCAACCGAACTGGCTATTCGGTGATTGAACGCACGGCGAAAGGTGCGGTCCTGCGTGAAGGGGGCGTGATCCGCTCGACGAAGGATCTGCCACTGTCGGAACGAGTTCATGAAATCGCCGTTGGGTTGCGGGAGATTATTACCGAGATGAAGCCGTCGGTCATGGCGATTGAGCAGGTGTTTTCGCACGTTGCCCACCCGAAAACGGCCATTCTGATGGCTCATGCGCGGGGCGTGATTCTGCTGACCGCGGCGGAAGCGAAGCTGCCGGTGATTCACTACACGCCGACGCAGATTAAAAAGCTGCTGACTGGAAGCGGTCAGGCCAGCAAGGAACAGATGCAGTACGCGGTTCAGCATGAATTGCGGCTGAAGGTGTTGCTCGAACCCAACGACGTGGCCGACGCATCGGCGGTCGCGTTGTGTCATTACCACAGCGTCAAACACGTGCTGGCAGACGTGCAATCGCAATCGTCTGCAGGTTGATCGACAGAGCAGGGCAGGGCGATACTCTATCTGTAAACATGAAACGGTCTGGCCATGACGACCAGACCGTCTAATGATTTCAGTGCTTCTGTCTGGATGTTATTTCAGCCGCTTGACATAGGCGTAGTAACCACCGTACTCGGTACCGTCGGCTGTGATGAGCAGCGTGCTCATGCGAGTCTTTCCGGCTTTCAGCGAGACGTTAAAGACGACGTCGCGATCTCCCGGAGCGATTTGTCCTGATTGCCAGGTTTCGTCTCCGATTGTCAGTGTGGCCCTGACGGCGGGAACCGGTTTGCCAGGCGTGGCCCGGTACGGAGTAACGCCCGGAACGTCGGATCCCGGAGGCAGTGCAGCATCAATGGCAGCTTCCGATTCCACCGGCCAGCGACGAACACGCACTTCGTATTTGCCGTCAGCGACAACGTTCACGTTCCAGAACCCGGTAACCGATTTCGCATTCTGCGCCAGACGGACGTGAGACTGGTTCCACGGAGTCGACCCGGTGGTGATCCAGTCGTGACAGGTCAGCGTCGCGGGATTTCCGCCGTCGGCGCCCAGGTGAATGGCCACGTCCTGCTGGAACGTCGGCAGCAGTTCAGTCCACCAGTCTTCGTAGAATCGGGTGAGTCGCTCGACAACCTGCGGATGAGCTGAGGCAACATTCTTTTTCTGACCCGGATCCGCGGCCATGTCATACAGCTCTTTGCCGTTGTTCAATCGCCAGCGTGACGTCATGACGGCACTCTGACGCCACTTGATGGGATCTTTCACTCGCTGAGAATCAGTCACCAGAATTCGGTCCGGCCAGACTTCCTTCTGGATTCCGGTCAGCAGCGGCTTGATAGAAGTTCCGTCAAACTTGATCCCCTTCGGAGCCGGAATTTCGCACAGATCGATCAGTGTGGGAACAACATCGACGTAGGCGGTAATCGGCTTAACATCGCGGCCTTCGGTCAAGTTGCCACTCGGCCAGTGCATGAAGAACGGAACACGATGACCGCCGTCATACGGGCTGCCTTTTTTGCCGCGCATTCCGGCGTTAAAGACGTTGTCGCCGCTGGAAGTTCCGTTGTCTGTCGTGAAGATGAAGATCGTGTTTTCCGTCAATCCTTCGTCAGCGAGGAACGACCGCAGTTCGCCCACGTTGCGGTCAATGTTCGCAATCATGCCAAAGAAGTTAGCCGTACCGACTCCAAGATGTTCGTACGGCTTTGAGTATTCCGGCGGAGCGTGCATCGGACCGTGCGGAGCGTTGGTCGCGACGTAAGCCAGAAACGGTTTACCAGCGGCCTTTTGAGACTTGATGAACTTCTTTGCGGAGTCAAACCAGACGTCCGTGCAGAACCCTTTGGCCGCTTCCGGCTTTGAGTTGTGAAAGTAGCTGCCATCGAAGTAGGCGTTGTCCCAGAAGTCGGGAGTCTGACCAACTCCGCCACCGCCGTGTCGCATGACTTCGTCAAAGCCGCGATCTTCTGGCCGAAACGGATAGTTGTCACCCAGGTGCCACTTGCCGAACATCCCGGTCGAATAGCCGGCGTCTTTGAAAATCTGCCCCAGTGTCACTTCGTTCTCACGCAGCATCGACCGACCCATGATCGTGTGCCAGACACCCGTTCGATTGGTCCAGTGACCTGTGAGGAATGCGGCTCGCGTCGGCGAACAGGTTGGAGCGACATGGTAGTCCAGCAGCCGCACTGACTCCGAATGCAGCTTGTCGATGTTCGGAGTTTTGAGTATCGGATTCCCGTGGCAGCTCAGGTCGCCGTATCCCTGGTCATCGGTGATGACGATCACGATGTTCGGTTTGTCGGCGGCGGAAAGTTCAGCGAGTCTGGAAACGGCGGTCAGTACCGCGAGGACACTCAGCAGTATTCTCATCAGGCTTCATCCTTATATGTTTGCGAAATGCGATTGCGAGAAGTTGCAGGGATATGATGAGGCTCGGGTTCCCACAGGCCAGCAGGAACCCGACCTGCAGTTGGATGATGAATCGCTATTTGGAACGAAACGGTTCCGAAGTCGCAACGCACTTAATCAGGGTGTTCAGAGTTCGGTCGTTTTTCGAAACATGTTGAACGGCAGCTTTCACGTGCAACTGATCAGCGACGCCAAGCTCGCGGCCCAGCGCGAAAGTGAACAGCTTTCCGGCGAGGCAATTCAGGAAGAGGTCTTCTTTCTGCAGCAGGATCTTCTGCAGGCCTTCAACGCCCACGAACTCGGTGCCGTCAAGCATCTTTGCAGAAGCGTCGATGGCCGGATCGTTTTGGCCAATCCGGCCTTTATAGCCGAAGCCTTCCTGGTCTCGCCAATCGCCCGCGGCGTTAAAGTTCTCCAGAGCAAAACCAAGCGGGTCGATCTTGTTGTGACATCGTGCGCATTGAGGCAATGTCCGATGGATTTCCAGTCTCTGCCTCACGGTCGCTTTGTCGAGTCCGGGCACTTTGGGAGCGATGTCACCTGCGTTGGCAACGGGCAGACCAGGATCGATTCCAAGCAGGTTCTTCATCACCCAGACGCCGCGTTTGACGGGCGACGTTCGCGTTCCGTTCGAGGTGATCGACAACACCGAAGCCTGCGTCACGAGACCGCCTCGGTGAACACCATTGGGAACTTCAACACGGCGAAAGTGATCGCCCCTGACGCCGGGAATTCCGTAGTAACGGGCGAGCCGTTCGTTAATCACGACAAAGTCTGACTTAACGAAATTCATCAGGTCGAGATCGTGGTGAAGAATCTCCGCGAAAAATTCCTTCGACTCGTTGACGATCGATACTTCCAGGTGCCGATCGTAGCGAGGGTACAGATCGCTGGCGGGAGGGTTGGAGCCGACTTCCCGGAGACTCAGCCACTGTCCGGCAAAGTTTTCCACAAACGCGTCCGATCTGGGATCACGCAGCATCCTGTCGACCTGTTGAGTGATGACGGTCGGCTCGCTGAGTCGACCGGTTTCTGCCCGTTCAAAAAGTTCGTCGTCGGGCATCGTGCTCCACAGAAAGTAGGAGAGCCGGCTGGCCAGTTCAAAATCGTTCAACACGCGAGCATTACGGCTTCCGGTTGCCTGCGAATCCAGAGTCGCTGTTTCTGTCGTGTTCGGGTTACCGGATCGCTCCGCGGTCGACGATGTTCCTGACGCAGTTGCCGGTTTCGCGGTGCCTGAAGCCGGCTTTGTTGGTGACACGGCGGTCGGGGAATCCGGTTTTGATTGTGCCGTCGATTCCGCATCGAGGTCGCGAACTAAGGCTCGAATGAGTGTCCGGTCACGAGCCGTAAAATCGGCGAATGGGACGAGGAAGAGCCGACCGTTAGGTTGTTCGAGAATTACCTTCAGGCCATCCAGCCCTGCCACGCTGCCTCGAATCTTTCGCCCTCGCTGATCGGTGAACTGTCGAAACACTTTCGGCTTAACGGCAGGCGTCGTCTTATTTGCAGCCGACTCACGCTGTTGTGCAAGCACAGAGTGGCCGAGGTTCTGCACTCGCTCATAGGAGTTCAGCAGTTTTCGACCGGACAACGGAGAATCTGCGGCCACGGAACGGTTCGCCGCCCCGGGTTCAGCCAGATAGAGAAAGTGCGGAGACACCAGCACCGCACTCAGTGGCGTTTTGATGGCCTCTTCAAAAGTAGCCACATCGTTACGGACCAGATCGAAGAGTGCCAGTTTGCTGCCGACCTCCGCAACGTCGACAGGGCGGCGATAGGCTCGCTTCATGAAATGACTCAGAATCGCTCGCGCATAGCCACGTTCGTCGCGACCAGCCAGTGGTGAGTCGATCAGAATTCGACGGTGACTGGCTGGCGGCCACTCGTTGTAGATGGGGCCTTCGAGTTCGAACCAGTCGACCCACAGTTCTGGTCGAGCGAAATTGTCGTGCCCCTGCATCCAGAAGTTCTCCAGCTCCTTTGGCACGCTGTAGGCGTAGTCGACGGTGATGCCCGCTTTCCAGATCGTCATTCGCGTTCGCATTTCGTAGAGTTTCGGCTGTTCAACGGACGCGTCGACGTCGACTTCTCCGACGACGATCGGTTGTCCGGCCAGATTGACACTGAGCTTCAGACGCGGGGAGCCGTAGTCGTACATGCGGTCGGTGCGGAAGTGATTGAGATCGCGTTCGAATTGCTCGTCGAGCCACTTTTTGCCTGCTGGGTTCTTCTGCAGTTGCTCATCGCGACGATGGTTCAGGAATCCACGAGCGGATTCGACAACATCCTTTCGTGACGGCACTCGGCCGCCCGCACGAATCCGAATGATGTATTCACCTTCGTAAGGCAGGGCGAAGTCGCGAGCGTTCAGCTTGCGATCCCAACTCTCGTGGTGCATCACGCGGAAACCTTTTTCGGCTCGGTTCTTCCCTCCGTTGACAATCAAACGCTGGCCATCGTAAGTCACGCGGTTGGAATCGGAATCGCCAGACTCGGGCTCAAACCGCCAGCGCAGCTTCGCCGGTTGCGGTCCTTCGACCAGTGCCCGATCGAGTATTTCTCGCGCAGACTGGTAGTACAACTCAAGGTGTAGCGGCGACAGCGTTAACGCTTTACCGTTGTTGTCGAAACCGCCAGTCGGTGGATCCTGTGGAAATCTTGCCGGGTCGAAGTCGATGCCGATCAAATCGCGAATCGTGTTGCGATACTCGGCCCGGTTCATACGACGCAGAACGATTGCCGAATCGCGACGGTGCAGTTCGGCGCGAGCCATCTGCTGAGTGATCCAGTCCACAACCTGTGCGACCGTTTCCTGACGGGGCTGTGGCTCGTCCTCGGGCGGCATCTCATGACTGTTCAGGACGTTGACAACTTCACCCCAGCGAGCCTTGATGACCACGTCCAGAAAGTCGGTGCTCAGTTGTGTGTCGACGCGAAACTCGCCTTCAGCCTCGGTAGCTCCGTGGCAGCGCACGCAGTGTTGCCGAAAAAACGGCTCGACGATTTGCCGAAAACCAGCTTCGTCCCGTTCCGGCTGGCGATGTTCCCGCTCCTGTTCCTGCCCCATCGCCATGGACGAAACAATTACGAGGAAGCTTACCACGAACGGAATCGTCTTTAGTCTGATTTTCATCGAAAAATCCTTTGGCCACCTGGCTTACACGAACGTGTGAACCAGGCAACGAGCAGTGGATCGCCAACTCAACTGCAGCATGATAAGAAGATGACGGAGAATTCAAGCGGTTGATCAACTCAGTAATGATTTGGTCTGCCTGTCGCGTTGCGCGACGTTTTCAGATCTCATGTTTCGCGTCGAAACGCAGCCGTCATTGAACACAGCGATTCTCGATTTCACGGCTGTTGAGTGACTCTGGATGTAGCCGCACTCTATACTGCGAGACTCTCGAAATTTGTCGATTGCTCAACCGGAAGCTGCCTCACCAGGAGTTACTCCATGACGTTAAGAAACTTCAGCCTCGTGCTCGTATTGGTCATCGTTTCCCAGGCGACATTGTTTGCTGCCGATCCCATGAAGGCGTTGATCATCGATGGCCAGAATAATCACGGAGCGTGGCCGAAAACGACCTTCATGATGAAGAAGTATCTCGAAGAGACGAAGTTGTTTACCGTCGACATTGCTCGGACGGCATTTACGACAAACGGCGAAGATCTGCTGAAGGACTATCCTCTGAAAGGCTTTGACTCGACGCCGACCCGACCGGCGAAAACGGACCCGAACTTCAAACCAGAGTTCGCAAAATACGACGTGGTGATCTCCAACTTTGGCCATGGAGCCGCCCCGTGGCCGAAAGAGACTCAGGCGTCGCTCGTTTCATACATGAAGAATGGCGGCGGGCTGGTGATCATTCACGCTGCCGATAATTCGTTTGGAGACTGGCCCGAGTACAACCAGATGATTGGAATTGGAGGCTGGGGCGGGCGGAGCAAACAAAGTGGACCGTACGTCTACTACAACGATGATGGAAAACTTGTGCTCGACAGTTCGTCCGATGGGAGATCGGGAAATCACGGATCGCAACATTCATTTGAAATTCGAATTCGTGACAAGTCGCATC
>JABMPE010000182.1 GCA_013203845.1 Rhodopirellula sp.
GAGTGTACCAGTCGCCGTCGTACCAGTCGCTGCACCACTCCCACACATTGCCTGCCAGGTCATGGAGACCCCACGGGTTTGCCGGTTTCTTTCCAGCAGAATGCGTGACTCCATGTGAGTTCTTTTTATACCAGGCAAACTTGCCGATTTGCGATCCATCTTCACCAAAGTAGAACGCCGTCGTTGTTCCTGCCCGGCAGGCGTACTCCCACTGCGCTTCCGTGGGGAGCGTGTACGTGAAATCGGGATCGTTCTGTGTCGCCCATTCACAGTAAGCCATGGCACCGATCCACGAAATCAGAACCATCGGTTGATCTTCTGACTGGCCGAACGGGCTCGACGTGTTCAGGACATACTGTCTATTAACGTACTTCACCGGGCAGTTAGCATCCCCGAGTTTGATATAGTCGTTCGTCAGTTGCATCTGCGGTGTATGATTCAACCATCGCAGTACCTGACCAATAATCACAGGGAACTTTCCCATCCAGAAGCGTCGTGAAATCCGTACGAGGTGCTCGGGCTTTTCGCTGTCCTCGCCGTTGCTGCTTCCCATCAGAAACTGGCCTGCAGGTAGCTGCAACAGTTCAATGCCCAGCGATGTTGTACGGGATCGAGTGAGGTTGGCTGGCTCTTCCAGAAACTCCCTCACCCGCACCCGCTCTGATTTGCCTTGGTGACGCTGCATTCCGGGCAGGTGAGGCTGTTGACGGGTGCGAAGTTCATCGATCTGAGCGAGCACCTGCCGGACAGCCGGCGATTCACGGTGATAGCCGATGCCGTTCGAGTCGGTCAGGCGACTGACTTCCGAGTCGAGACTCACAATCTGCGTCTCAATCGCCTCACACACGGCGGCATCCGCGCGATCCCGCTCAGCCAGTTTCTCAACGACATCCCGCTGCTGGCCTTCCAGCTGACTGGTCACCGCGGCGATCTTCTGATCTTGTGCATGCACGGTCTGGCTGGTTGGCACGAAGGTCTTCAGCAACTCGACACGCCGCTGCTGTTCGTTCAGCAGTTCTGCTTCAATATCTCCGAATGTGCAGGAAGCGTCGAGGACGGCTTCATCGGCATCCCGCCAGGCCGCGTTGCATGCCGCCAAGTCTCTGTTGTCAGGCTCTACACCATCAACGCTCTCTACAATGTGTTGAGCTTGGGCACCGGCAATCGAACTCGGGGAAGCGAGACAGACTTCGTCTGTGTTGACGGATGGCAGTTCGATTGATTGCGTGGATTGCAGATCGGCGCTCGCGGTTGGCGTTTGATCGGCGGTCACGGCGACGAGCTCTTCTTTAACCGGCTGATTTGGCGTGCTGTCTGCCAATGCCAATGTGGCAACGAAGTCCAGACAGCAGAGGAATCGTTCTTCCGGTTGCTTGGCCATCGCCCGAGCAATGGCGACATTGACGTGGTCAGGCTGTTCTTTGATGAATGGCACTGGCCGTTCGAGAACCGCTCGCTCCAACGCGAAATGGTCGAGCGCCTCAAACGGCAGGCGATCGGCCAGCAGTTCGTACGCCACAACACCGAGAGCGTACTGATCTGTGCGAGCGTCGGTTTCTTCACACCGCCACTGTTCCGGTGCCATGTACGGTCGCGTTCCCGATGAATCGAGCGGTCGGTTGCTGATACTGACCATTGTCTGTCGCAAGCGCGAGGCGATACCAAAATCGACCAGTTGCACGCCCTTACCGTCCGCCGTGACAAGGATGTTCTCCGGCTTGATGTCGCGGTGAATGACTCTGGGCACCTTATGCCCGGCAGCATGTTCCGGATCGTGCGCGTAGTCGAGCGCTTCGGCGATCTTTCGCAGCACGGGAATGGCCACTGACAGCGGAAACGAACTGTGCTCGTCGACATACTCGTCCCGCCACTCCATCAGTGTCTGCGCTTCGATGTACTTCATCACCAGACACGGCCCGTGCAGCGAATTCGTGTGCAGCTGGTAAACAGGGCAGATGCCGGGATGCTGCAGCCCCTGGACGTCGCAAAAGACTCGTTCGACACGCTTCCACTCGCGTTTGACCCGCTGAAGTTCCGGCGGAAGGAACTTGGCGGCCACGTAACCGGCCTGATCGTCACCGGCACGAGTTGGATCAATGGCCAGCCAGACCTCGCCCATCGCTCCGGCACCGAGTTGCCGCACCAGCTTCAGTCCGTGGACTTCCATACCTTCGGCAGGCTGGAACACTCGTGGGGCTGTCGCGCGACTGGTGTCGAAACGGTTTCGTGCTGAATCGGCTGAATTGGCCATCTGTGAAGCTCTCCAGTAATCGTGCGTTCGGCAATCAACTCACTCGCGGAATCTCGAATCTCAAGGGAGCCCGCTTTTCGCTGCCGTTCTATAAGCGTCGTCGGCTGCCTGGCTTTCCACGATTCAGCCATCTGTGTTCAATTCTTTGGAGAAATTCTTCAGATTCCTGACAGTGCTGGCAAGCGCGCGGCAGAATGTCGCTTACTAAGCCTCAGGTGAATTCGTTATTCGATGCGACCGTCCCCTGAAACCGAGGATCAGCGGTGAACCAGCAACTCCAGCACAATCAGACCGATTTTTCGGGCCTCACGATCCGCGCCCGTCTGATAGACGATCACAAAACAGTCGCGATCACCGTTTTCGAGACAGCGGGGAACGAGGTGTCTCGGACGCAGTTGTGGCGCACGATCGAAGATCAGGTGACCGAGGCCCGCTACCTGCTGAACTCCGCCTGGCAAGGGTCGCCGAATCCGACAGACGAGGCCGACCTTCGTCGCTGTGTCACCGAACTGTCTGAGCTGATATTCGACGCTCCGACTTGCGCCATTCTGACCGCGTCGACGGAACGATTTCTGATGATTGATGCTCCCCTCACGCTGCACCGCATTCCGTGGGAGATGCTGTTGGCAGGTGGGCAGGTGATTGGAGAACGCTTTGCTGTTGGTCGGAAGGTGACTGGCCTCACGATCCAGACGGCATCTGCGGGGCAGCAACGACGTATGGCCCATGTGGCGTCTGTGCCTTGTTCTGACCTGACGTGGACCGCATGGGAATTACCAGCCGTCAGGTCGGCTCTGCGCCGGCTGGCCATGAACAGCGCCGGTCGGCTCAGTCCGCCAGAGCCGACGTCCGCCCGCATTACTGTCGACGAGATACGTCGGTGCCTGATGGCCACAAGCTGGTTGCACTTCGCCGGCCACTCGGAATCCGCCAGTGGCGGGAGAGGCTGGGTCGTGGAACCTGACTTTAACGCGGTCGAGCCGGGGACCAGTGGCGTACTCACTCCGGATGATGTTCGCCGTCTGCACACATTGGCGCCGGACGTCGTCTTTGCTCACGGCTGCGGAACGCTGGCGATTCCGGACTCACCTGACGCCACGCTGTGCATGGTCGAAGCATTGCTCGGCCAGGGAACACGCTGGTTGCTGGGACCAACCGTGCCCACTCTGGACAACGAATGCCGACACATGGTCGAACCATTCTATGATGGCATCGTCCGCGGCCTGCCCGTTGGAGAGGCATTGCGTCTGGCTCGCGTTCAGGCAACTCAACGCTGCCCGGGCGGTGAGGCTCGCTGGCTGAGTTACGTGCTGTACGGCGATCCGGTGGAGTGCTTTGTCGCAGACTTTCAGTCCACATTTTCAGCCCCGAACCGCTCACCGCTGGTTGTGCGCACGGATGGCCTGTTCACTGACGGCCCCGATGTACGAGTTGTCGCCAAACGAGACGAAGACAATCCCAGCGAAGCGGTCCTGCACCAACCGGCTGTCGCGGATTCGCCAGCCGGCCTGGCTTCCGGGCACTCTGAAACTCCGGCCCCGGCTTTCGATCAGTCCGGCAACCGACTTCTGCATGTTCGGAAGCAGTTCCAGGCAGCCGTGAAAGGTTTCCGCGAGTACCGGGATTTCCGCACGGGTCAGATTGTTTCCTCGCGACTCGAAAACTGGTCGAACGGCGAGCATTCCTCGTGGACCTTCGAGAGCTTTGGAAAGCCCCGCACTCCGCCAACCGATGAGAACACTTTTTCCAGCGGAATGCAGTTTCGTCTGGTCAGCAACACTGCCGGAAATTCACTGCCCCACTTGAGACTCTCCATCGAGTTTCTGGACGCACTGGATGGCGACGCCGGGGCCAGTTCAGTCCCAGTAACCGCCGACTGGATCGACGCTCATTTGACTGGAGCCGACTCAAAAGGTGACCAGGATGCTGGATCTCACGAGATTCGAGTTTTCGTGTCCACGGTCGGATTCGACGCAGCGGCGATTTCCCGGTACGGAAGTGAGTCATCAAGTACGGCACTTCGCCCTGGACTGAGTGTCGTGCTGATTGATCTCTCAATCCCTGAGCTTCACTACCGGCCGACCGACCTGGACCTGATGCCGTTTCTGCCGCTCTTCGAACTCAATGACGAGGAATGCAGCGTGCAGCAGGTCGTCGACTATGTCACGGCAGAGTTGCCTCTGGCAGCAAGCCTTGGACTGCGGACGGCTGCGGCCGAGCTGCAACTGCCGGAACGGATTGTTGCGGCTGGTTTTCGCGTCGCGGCAGGTCGTCACGGTCTGTCACTGGACGATCTGCCGCAGCACGGCCTGGTCCTGTCAGAACCTGCTGCGACAACGGCAGATGACACGGCGTCAGACAACAACAAACTGCCACAATCGAAACGAAAGAAGTGGTTCGGAGCGTTGCTTCTGTGCATAAGTTCCTTCATCACACTCGGCGTGACACTGTCCGATTCCTGAAAACTGCTGGCAGAGACGGGAACCGGTGGCAAGCAGGTCGCATAAAATGGCTTACAGCAGGAACGGAACTATTCGGAACGAGACCGACAGCACCGCTTGTGGAGCTTCAGGTTTGATTTGCGAAAACTGATCACGAACGGCATCTTACAAACGCATTCATCGACCGTCCGGACGTTTACCGTGTTCGGACCAGAACAGACGGAGAGTCAAACCATGGCGAAACAGTGCGGACAATGCGGACGGGAAAACACGGCGACGGCGGCGTTCTGCACTGGCTGCAGATACCGGCTTGCTGCGGACGGGCCTCAGATCACTGATGGCAACCGCTGGGCTCGGAATCCCGGGGAGTTCGCTGTACTGATTCAGAGTGCCGACCTGAACGCTCTACTGACAAAGGGACTGGTGGTTGAAGAAGGCACCGCCGGCATGCTGTTTCAGGATGGGCGGTTTACCGGCCAGTTGAATCCTGGACGACATACCGTCCAGTCCGTCAAAGACCGACTGAAGAATCTGGTGTGGAAGTCACCGGTGCAGGCCGTACTGATCGACATCGGAGATGTTGTTCTCGGCTTTGCCAGCGACACGCTGATGAGTCGTGACGGGCAGAACATCGGATTTGAACTGACGCTGGCCGTGCAGATGGCCAGCCCGAACGAGTTCTACGTCAATTTCATGAAGGGCGGACGAGTGGTTCTGGCAGACCATTTGCGTTCACGCCTGGAACCTCTGCTGGCCGGAGCAATTTCGACCATCGTGCGGGACACCAACGCTGCCGAGTTGACCGTGCCGCAGGCAAACCTGAAAGAGCAATTCAAGCAGGCCATCGTTCAGTCCATCGACGAAGTCCTCGGCAGCCTGGGCCTGAATCTGGAACGAATTGAACAGCTCTCGTTTTCGAACGAACTGCTCGACGCCACGCATCAGGAACGAGCCGAACGAGCCCGCGAACTGGAACGAGTCCGTCAGGAGCAGGAATACGACGCTCAGAAACTCAAGCTCAACGCCCGCTGGAACCGGTTCATCGAGGACATGGAAAGTGCCGGCACACATCGACAGATGGAGAAGATCGAATCGGACGCACAGCTTGCGCAGTTCCGAAGCGAGATCGATCAGAAGCTGAAAGAGTTCCACGCCGGCATCGAACTCGAGGGACGGATCAGTGAGCTGAACCGCACTCGCCGCTGGGAAGACCAATGGTCTCAATACAGCGACTGGAAGGAAGACCGCGAACTGCACCGCGAATACATGCTGGCGACGTTGCGGTTCGAGCGTGACGGCGAACTCGCGGAGCTGGCCCATGCGGCCAGTCTGCGCACCTTGCAGTCTGCGCACGAACTCGACGACATGCAGCGGGCCCATGCGCAGAAAGTGGCAGATGAAGAGTTTGAGCGAGAACTGGCTCGTCAGCAGAAAGCCCTCGATGCCGAACTCGAACGGCTGGAAAAGCAACGAGTGGCGGAGAACGGGAAAAAGCAGGATGACCGCGACAACGCGATCGCCGATGCAGAGACGAATGTCGCGACTCAAGACATCGAGTTCGAGCAGGACATGAAGGAAGCGGAAGCGGCGATCAAGCTCAAATCGCAGTATGACGAGGGCAAGCTCAAGAAAAGGGCTGAGCAGCAGAAGCTCGAAAACCAAAAGAGGGACGCAGATCACCGCCGCGAGCAGGAGCAGCGGGACGCCGAACATCGCCGGGCCGAAGCGGCAAAGGATGGCGACTCGCGGCGCCACCTCGACGAGCTGAAGCAGTTCGGCGAAATGTCGTGCGACGCGCTGATTGCTGCGGCGCCGAGCGATCGTGCAGCGATGCTGCTGGACCTTCGCAAGTCGGAAGCGCTTCAGAACCTGTCCGAAGATCAGATACTCGCGATGGCCGCCGAGAAGTCGCCCGCCGTCGCCGAAGCCCTCGCTCAAAAGTTTCGGTCGGCCGCCGAGGCGGATACCGGAGTGCGTCAACGGGAAAACGAACTTGTCGACCGCATGCTGCGTGAGAAGGATGTCAGCACGGCACAATTGCAGGATGCGCACCGGCAAAGCAATGCGCTGATGCAGCAGCTGATTACATCGGTACTCGGCAGCCAGCGTGACGTTGGTATCGCGGCCTCAACCGGAGTTCCTCCCGGATATCCGCCACACGCTGCGGGTGACGGGCATCCCGTCTACGCCGGGCAGGCTGAGCCTGACTCTCCCACTGCCGAATTAGAACCCAACGTGAAGTGTTCGTCCTGCGGAGTAGTCTCGGCAGCCGACAGCCAGTACTGCGGAGGCTGCGGACGCCGCTTCAGCCCACCCGGAAAAGCCCGTGTGGGTTTCTGATCGTCAGACTGCGACGTTGCTGAATCGTGGAGCCCTCGGGACTCCGATCATTCCATGCGTTTTGAGTAGGTGTGCACGTAATGTCTGTCAGTGACGAAGACCGGTTTGCGTCGCGTGATGGTGGAGATCTTCCCACACGGGGAGCGGATGCCGGTGGTTCCGAAGCCTCAACTTCCGACGTACGATCACGTCGAGAGCCTCCCTTCACCGTTCTGGAACGGTACGAGGTTCGGGAGCGGATCGGGGCGGGCGGAATGGGCGATGTTTATCTTGCTCAGGATCTGGAGCTGAATCGCAGTGTGGCGATCAAGTGGGTGCGAGGTGAACTGGCTCGGTCGCCGCAGGCAGTGCAGCGGTTTTATCAGGAAGCCAAAGCCGCCGCGGCGTTGAATCATCCCGGCATTGTGCAGATTTATGATCGCTGCACGGACGACGGAGATCAGTTCATCGTCATGGAATACGTCGCGGGCGAAAGTCTGGCCGAGCGACTCAAGCGCGGGCCGCTGGACCTGGATGAATGTGTCCGCATTGTGGCGACGATGTGCGACGCTCTGCAGGCTGCGCATGACAACGGCATTGTCCACCGTGACATCAAACCGGCCAACATTCTTTTGGCCGTCGATGGAACGGCCAAGTTGACTGATTTTGGTGTCGCGCGGCTGGGAAGTGATTCCGAGATGACCATCGCGGGCACCACGGTCGGCACTCCGGTCTACATGGCTCCTGAACAGGAAAAGTCCGCCGATCAGGTTTCGCCGCTGGCGGATCAGTACAGTCTGGCCGCCACGCTGTATCACACACTGACCGGCGAATCGCCGGCGAGAATTCTGGAACGGCGGATACCGGATGTGTTGCGCGACATCGTCGTGCGAGGCACCGAGCCTGATCCGTCATTGCGTTTTCCAACCATGTCCGATTTCAAACTGGCCATGTGCGATGCCACCGGCATCTCGGCGGCCAGCGTTACCGGCCAGCAGGTCACGGGCAACGCACTGGACACACTGAAGAAGCAGAAAGAACGAGTCCGTCAGATTCACGAAGCCGCCCGCCGTCTGGCTTATGAACAGCACGACTGGCCCCTGGCCCGCACCACACTGCAGCAGATTCCCGAATCAGTCCGTGACACCGCTCTGTGGGAAGAGATTCATCAGAAAGCACAACAGGTCGAATCGCTCACCCAGAGTATCAACAAAGCTGTCGAACAGATGCAGTGGAAAGGACTCAATCTTCCGATTGAAGAACTCTTAGAATTGCAACCACACAGGCAAGAACTCCGCAACTTGCTTTTGGAATTAGATGAGGCAGATGTACTATCCGTTAGCGGTGACGGCGAATATACAGACCAAGATATAGAAGAATTTGTCAATCAGCATGCAAATACAGGAGCAGCTCGCACCTTTACTGCAAGACAGCAGTTGCTTAGCGAAGCAGACAAGATCGTAAACAGCGACAAGAATGAAATCCGTGTTGATTCGCTTGAGATTCTTGCTCGCGCATCATGCTTGGTAAAAGATGCAAGTAGACGCGACCAATTCAATGAGCATCGAGCCAGATTGATCAAGTCGATTGCATCTAAAGTTGCTTCTGGGCCAGGTCTCGTTCTAGCAGCCGGACTGTCTATGGCGGATAGTAGATTAGATTTTGTCTGCGGAATTGCTCGGGTAAGCATGGATGAATCATTCCTATCGATGGTGCAAGACGCAGCGAGAACGATGACTCGCTTTCAAATTCGAAGAATCATGGCCTCACTAATAGGCTTTCTAGTTGTCGTGTTTTCATGTGCGACGATTAGTGATTATTCAAAATTCAGCTGGTATCTGGATCAGGATGTCAGAAACGAGTTATCCGGTGTGCTCAATCAGTCTTTAAGCGAATCTGACGGCAGCGACTTCATCGCCAGATATAACAGAATGAATCCAGAGGCAGAACGCAGTGGAACACAGATCTGGGAAGAGGCTTATTTGCGAGTATACCGTCGTCTGAATAACACGTTTTACATTGCGTTCTTTGTTCTTGTAGTTGCGGCGATTGCTGCATTGATGCTATGGCCGTACAGGAATCCTCAACGGGAAATAAACCAGCGTTTGGAACGTTGGCTCGATGAGAGATATGGTCATGCTGCTGAACGGCAGGTTGATTTGACTTAGTTCAAAATTTATGGAAGCGACTCGCCACCCTAAGTGACGCTATGCGGCTGTCAGACGATGACACACTCCCAAAAAAAGCGACAACCAAACCATCTGCAATCGCTTACAGCATGGCAGAGGAAAGACCGTGATGCCCGATATCGAGACTTGGTCGGGCCATCCCTCGAACGAGAACTGGAAATGTTTGAGGTTGATGATTGCTGGAATCCTCGACAGGAGCAGCCGCGGACAGGAATTTATGATCCGTGGATGGCGTGTATCTGCGGGCCACTGCCGGTCACTCCTGAATCGGACTGCCCGCACGAGTTCTCGAAGTATGGGTGTCCGACCTGGAATCATCATGGCGATCCCGAGGACCTTGTTGAACTGGAGTTGTTGCAACTGGCGGACAACGCAGCTCGGACCAGTTCACTGCTCTCTGCGTTGCTGGGTGATGCAGGGACCACGCAACGGAAAACGACCGGCATTGATTCGAGGACCAGAACCACCTCAGACGATCAGCCCGTTTCAGATCCGGAGCAGTTACGGCTTCACGCCGACAGGCTGCTGCGGCGGGACTGGAAGTCGCTTCAGGCAGAACTTGCGGCCTCACTAAGCCCACGAGAAAAGGACTGCCTTGTCGCCTGGTCAACCCAGGCACTGAACGACGACATCCATTCAGGGACAGTCGCACTCGTCACTGTCTTTGCGCCATTCCGCATTCGCCCGCTTGATGAGTGGAATGGAACCAGTGGACGCTCGCTGGTCGAACACGCGTTTGTCCGCTGGCCGGTGCCGGACTTTCTATACAAAGAATGGGAGTGCTGGCTGGCCAGTACGATGGATCTGAGGTTCCGCTATCAGGTCTGGTTGATCCTGCTCGGTCGGGGACACTCGCTGCATGTTACCGGGAGAATCTTTGGCTGGCCGATTTCACGAAAGAACCAGCAGTTTCTGTCAGCCGTCCCGTTTGAATCATTGCCGGAACGGGGTGCGTACGACTCCAGATCGGCGCTCGCCTGCCTCTACTCGGAAGTGCGACGACTGGGGGGCGACGTCAACGTCGTTCGCCGAATCTGCAGCAACAGCGAGTATGTCATCAACCCTTTGTCCGGTGATGTGGATTCCGAATTCCTGATCTTCTGGCAGGAAACGGTCTGCTGGCTGACTGCTTCCGCCGAATCGTTGACCGACGCTGAAACTTTAGATGTCCTCGACTGGGCACTTCATGAATTCACCGAGCGGCAGGGCGCCGGCACGGGGCGATTCAGCTGGAAGGGACGAACCCCTGCTTCGGCCAGTAAACAGGCCGCACAATATCTGCGGGAAATTGCTCAGCTAACGACAGCGCGGCACAGAACATGGTTATTGCTCAAGTGGAAGTCTCATGACTGGGACTGGAAATACAGAGTCAACGATTCAGAATGGACTGTCACCGAATTGCCCAGCGGTCAGAGACTCGCTGAGGAAGGCGCGTTGTTCAGTCACTGTGTCGGATCGTACGCCGGCCGCTGCGTGGCGGGTTCGTCAGCGATCTTCTCGCTGGCGTGTGACGACACACGGTGTCTGACTATCGAAGTCGAGCCACAGACTCGACGCGTTCGGCAGGCACGCGGAGCGAGAAACCGTGCAGCGACGGCAAACGAGGTACAGATTATCAATGCGTGGGTCAACGAGATACACACCCGGTAATGGTACGAAGCAGTTGAAAGGGAGACCTGAATCATCAGATTCAGGTCTCCCATGACCGAATCGTCCGCAGCTTTCTACGGGAGTAGAAGGGGAACGGAGTATTCTTCGAACTCCTCTGCAAGAACGCTCCGGATAAAGTCTGGAAGGTTTTCGTGACGGCTGGTGATCTACATGCAGCGGGACGTTTCACGCCCGCCGCATGTGAATGGAAACTGGATCCAGACGATCCATCACAAAAGCGAAGTAAGGCATGGCGCCACCCAGTGCCGGGACACTCAGTGCGGCGAAGACGATCACGGGCAGACCTGCACCCCAGAACGCCCAGGACGAAGCAACGACGACGGCCATCCAGCACAACAGCAGCGCGCTCTCCAGCAGCATGGACTCCTGTCGCAGAACACTCTGCAGCAGGCTGCCCAGCAGCCACGGCAACAGGATCACCACAGCCAGCCACAGCCAGAACCGTTCAGCGACTGACAACGGTGCCGGGTCCATTCGAACCGGAAAGGCCGCGCCGGCGAGCGAATGAGTCCCAGCGACTTTGTTGACTCGGCAACTGCAATCGACCTCGCAGCCCGCCGCGCCGTCATCCGCTTTGACAGCAGGACGATTCACTCGAGCCGCGTCCAATTTCGCCCGATCCTCACGCACCGCAACGCTGCTGACGACGCCCGGCCGGACGACCTGAGCGTCGAGTCTCTCGCCAGATGCACCGCAGCATACTATGACCACGATCAATCGCATGATCAGGATTCTCTTCATCATGACAGCACTCCCGTCTGGCCGCGGCCAGGTCAATCAAGTCTGAGAGGTCGTTATCTCCGGGCCAACGAATCGTTGCTCCCGGTGACGACCTCTTCCGCACCGCGTGCGGTTCTGCCCTCTTTCTAAGCGGCGATCGGGAATGCGCTTGCCGGGATTATCTTGCGAACCTCCGGATTTGCTCGGCGCGTTGCGACTCCAGGACAAACGGCAGAACGAGCGTCTCCATGCCATTGGCGAACTCTCAGTAATTACTCGTATTTCTGTTCGGCTCTGCGTAGCATGCGTCATTCAGTGACCAATTATGGTGGAGCGTTTTGATTGTTGCGGCCAGTGAACGGAGAGGCCAATTCGGCAGTGCCGGCAGCTCTGCTGACGGAAGCCAACAGCGGAAATCGGTCGCGGGCGTTCGGATTTTCTGAGTTACCTGTCGTATGCTTGGCAGTTTGTTTCTGGAGTTCGGGCCTCTTGCTTTGTCCGGGAGATTCACATGATCGTGACGTTTGGTCAGCCGTGTCCGCAGTTGCCGGTTCCTTCACGGACGCAGGTGTTGGCTTGGTCGTGTTGTCTGGTCTGTTGCATGATCACGGGGCTCGATTCGGACCTGTCGGCACAGCAGGTTCCACTGACTTCCCCAGCACAGGTCGAGGCCTCTGATCGCGAGAAGCAGATTGCCGAACGTGACCGGTTGTGGGCTCAGGCTCAGCAGCTTGCCGCCGACGGAAAGCGATTGGAAGGAATCGCCGCCGCCAATGAGGTACTGGCCATCGAGCGACGCGTGTTCGGAGAAACTCACCGCGAACTGCTGGGAACTGTGGAGTGGCTGTGGAGACAGAATCTCTATCCGGATGAACTGCCGCAGGCGGTTGCCTGGTCGGAAGAACTTCTGCGGTTGCGGCAGAAGCTGGACGGGGACGACTACTGGGCGACTGTGACGGAACGGTGGCGTGTCGACTGGATGAGAAAACTGTCGCGGACAGATTCCACGACGCGGCGGAAAGCAGTCGAACTGGAGAATTCATTCCTTGCCGAGCTGGAATCGCGGCAGTTCGAAAAGGCGCTGGCTGTCCTGTTCGAACTGCAGAACGTCGAACGCGGAGTGATCGGTGAAGAACATCCCAACTACGCCAACACCTGGGTGAACGCCGCTCACTGCTGTCGGGAATTGAAGCGGGAAGCCGAAGAGCGGTCTCACGCGCAGCAGGCCCTGCGGATTCGGTCAAAAGTGCTCGGCAATCAGCACCCTGACACAGGCCATGCGGAAATGGCGCTGGCACGGGTTCTGAGTCGGCTGGGCGAGCATGAGGCTGCACTGCCGCATTTCGACCGGGCAGTGGCGACATTCGCTGCTGCCGATCCCGATGGGCAATTCAACTGGGGCGGCTGGGCGCATTTCGACCGCGGGGTGACCTGCACTCGTGCTGGCGCCTTCGAAACCTCACTCTCGGCCTTTGAACGAGCCTCACTGCATTTCCGCAAGATGAATTATCAGGCGGGCCTACGGGCCAGCGAATCCTGGCGAGGTTCACAGTTGCAGAATCTCAACCGGCATCGTGAGGCGGTCGAAGCACTGACGACAGCGGCCGAACTGTACGTAGCGGCGAAAATACATAGTTCGGCAGCATACGAATTCGAATTGCTCGGTCGTTCACTGCGGGAAGTCGCTCAGCCTGAGTCGGCCGTCGTGGCGTTCCGAAATTCGATCGAACAATACCAGCTGCAGGGTGGCCAGAATGCCGACATCGCGAAAGTCCGAAAGCTACTGGCTGACACTCTGGTGGTCACCGGGAAGTACGAAGAGGCCCTGGAAGAGTACACCTTGAC
>JABMPE010000183.1 GCA_013203845.1 Rhodopirellula sp.
ACGCCGGAATCTCGCGATGTCTTCGTCCAGTCATGGTCGTCCTCCAAGATTCGGAAAACAACCACGCTACCGATCATGCAAAACACATTCAGGCACGCTCACCGAAAAGACACGCTACACCGAATGGGGCGAAGACGGTTCGCTTGGCGCTGAACTTTATGATCACGAATCAGACCCGGCTGAACTGGTTAACCTTGCTGGTCGCCCAGAATCTGCGTCCATCATCAAACGACTTTCGCTGCGAATTCGAGAGCGGATCGCCGACGCGCAGGAAAAGCCTGCTGGACTCGTCCAGAAACCATCTGTATCACAGCGGAAGAAAAAGTAACGTTGCAGCTTGGCTGATTCTCGCAGGAAGCGACTTATTTCTGTTGTGAATCGGACTCTGAGCTGAGGCCGTGGTCGATTTTGAAGGGCGGTACGGCTCCGCCTTTGCCTTTCAGATAATGGTCCATCCAGCGGTGGAGCCTGAGGCTGTAATCGTAGCGGGCAGCTGCATTGCGGTTGCCGTGGCCTTCTCCAGGGTAGAGAACCAGTCGTACGGGAGTCTTACCGAGAATCTTCAGGTTGCGGTACAGCTCCATCGACTGCGACGGGTGGACACGGGTGTCTTCCTTGCCGTGCAGAATCAGAATTGGCGTGCGAGCTTTCTCAACGTAGTAGATCGGGCTGCGTTTGAGGAAAAATTCCCAGTCGTCCCAGATACGTTTCCGAGCGTGGACGTGGAACATTTCGTCGGCGATGTCAGTCGTGCCGGACTTTGAAATCTGATTGCTGATGCCGACAAACATGACGGCAGCCGCGAAGTGTTCGCTGTGTTTCGTTGCACACCAGGCGGAAGCAAAGCCGCCGTACGAACCGCCGGTGATTCCGACTTTCGCGCGATCGACAAGTCCGGACTTCACGAGATGATCGACGCCGTCCAGCAGGTCATCGAATTCCTTGCCGCCGTAGTCGGCCTGGTGATCCTTGGCAAAAGCGATGCCGCGTCCCGTGCTGCCTCGGTAGTTCGGATGGAAAACCGCATAGCCATTGGCCGCCGCGGTCTGGCCAGGGTAGCTGTAGTAAGAAACCCAGCCGTTCGAGACGTGCGATTCCGGTCCGCCATGCACAAAGAGTTGCAGCGGATATTTTTTGCCGGACACTTCATCGAGCGGCCTGATCAGCACGCCTTCGACCGTCTGTCCGTCGCGAGCGGTGTAGGTGACGATTTCCTGTTTCGCCAGTCGTTTTTCTTTTAACCACGGGTTGAGATCAGTCAGCCGTCTTGCGCTGTTCTGGCCAGCGTTCTGTATGAAGACTTCAGGCAGGTGTGACGGGCTGTGGGCAATCATCGCCATCGTGTCTGCCGCGTCGTTCATCGAGAACGATTCGAAGATTGCATCGGTCGGTTGCAAGTCGACTTTCAACTTTGCTGAACCGCCGTCGAGCTCGATCGATCCGAATTCGGACAGACAACTGTTGTGGGCCAGGAATCGAATCTGCGAATCACTGACCCAGTGATATCCGATGACGTCTGGCTTGTAGCCGCTGGTAGTGTCCAGAAAACCATCTTTGCCGAGTGTGGCGATCAAGAGCCGGCCCTCTCCGGGATCGTTAATGTCCTCGCCGGAAAGGAACGCGATTCGAGAACTGTCTGGACTCCAGGCAAGATGTTCGATCTTGCCTGGATTCTCAAACTTATGAACGACTTCAGCGGTTTCGGCGTTCACGACGCGAATGCGGCGATACATGAAGTGATGATCAATGAGTGGAGTCGGGGCGATCGCGACGGCGATCGACTTTCCATCCGGACTCCAGTGAAGTTCGGACGCGGAGCCAGCGACGTCGAGAAGCCGTGCCTTTTTGTCTGAGCCAAATTCGGCATCGGCAATCCAGATACGAGTCGACTTGAGATTCTCCTCGTAGCCTTCCGCGTTGAAGCCTTTATCACGGAGCTTCTTTTCGGCGGGATCCTCCTTTTCCTTCGCCAGAAAGGCGATCTGTTTCCCGTCCGCTTTCCAGTCGTAGTCGGTGATTGACGTATCGAACTCGATCAGCTTACGCGCCTCACCGCCGTCGATGGGAATGACGTAAATCGATGTGTTCTTGTCGTCACCTCGTTTTGCCAGGAACGTGACGCCGGTGCCGTCAGGGGTCCACGCGATGCTGGCGACGCTGACTTTTCCAGTGATGAACGGTTTCGATTTTCCGGAATCTGAATCGACGACGCGCAGCTCGGTCCACGCTGGCCCGTTATCGCCTTTCAACGGATCACGTTGAACTCGCACGGTGTAAGCGACCGACTTTCCGTCTGGCGAGATGGCCTGTTCGACAACACTCTGCATGCGGGCAACGTCAAGCGGTGTGATTGTGTCGTCCGCAGCAGTTGCCCCCGCAGAAAATAAGATGGCCGCAAAGTAGAGGGTAATTGCCGAAACGATTCGTTTGGATGTTACGCGGCAGAGGGCTGTTTCCCTGACGAAGTGCTGCATCGAAAGCTCCTGTTGATGTCGTCTCAGTCGGAATGTCAGATCGTCGCGGAATGATAACGCCGAGTCTGACGATGTTCAGTCACGGACTGGAAGATTGATTGCGGGTGGGGTGGACGTTGATCGCTGAACCAGAACAGACTGATTGAACCAGGGCAGGCTGATAGACATTCGACGTCCGATGCTGGATCATTCGGAATCTCGAATTCATCATTCCAGCGACTTCGGTGTCGAGGTCGACTTTGCCACCAGGAGCCTGAAGATGAAGCTGTTACATGCCGCCGCCGTGACTGTTCTACTTGTTCTGCAGAATCCGGTCGCTCCTGCTCAGGATACGCCCCCGAAAATTCCCGGAGCCGTGTTGTGTCAAGGGAATTATCAGACGGAAGACGAGGCGGTACGGCAGCTCGAACGTCTGGCCGCGACATGGACGAATCAGGAAGAATGGCAGGTGAGGGCGAAGCAGATTCGTCAGCAGATTCTGGTCGGAGCGAAACTGGATCCGCTTCCCGAACGAACGCCGCTCAACGCGATCATCAGAAACAAACGCCGCTTCAACGGATACACGGTTGAGTCTGCCGCGTTCGAAGCGCGGCCGGGATTCTTTGTTTATGGAAATCTCTATCGTCCTCTGAAGTCGGATGGAAACCGTCCGGGAATTCTCTGCCCGCACGGTCACGCTCGTGGTCGGGAAGGCGGACGACTACGCCCCGAGCAGCAGCATCGTTGCGCCACGCTGGCTCGCATGGGAGCGGTTGTCTTCTCCTATGACATGGTCGGCTTTGGTGATTCCGAATACCTCGGGTGGAATCACCAGCACGAACAGGCTCTGACTCTGCAGACCTGGAGCAGCATTCGGGCTGTGGATTTTCTGCAGTTCCTCGACGATGTGAATGCTGATCAGATCGGAGTCACCGGTTGCTCGGGTGGTGGTACGCAAACCTTTCTGCTGACGGCGATTGATGACCGCGTCAAAGTGGCGGTGCCGGTGGTTATGGTGTCGGCTCACTTCTTCGGCGGCTGCAACTGCGAGAGCGGGATGCCGATTCACAAGACGGCCAACCTGGAAACCAACAATGCAGAAATCGCCGCGCTGGCAGCTCCCCGTCCGCTGTTGCTGGTTTCGGTTGGAGGTGACTGGACGAAGAATACCCCGAAGGTTGAGTATCCCTACATCCGCAGCGTGTTCAAGACGTTCGGCGCCGAAGATCAAGTCGAGAACAAGCATTTCCCCGACGAAGGACACGGGTATCAGGAATCGAAGCGGCAGGCGATGTACCCGTTCATGGTGAAGCATCTCAAACTGAACTCAGCGGGCGTGCTTGATCCCGCGACCGGATTGTTCGACGAAACGGCCAACACGATTGAACCGGTCGATGACATGCGAGTCTTCGACGACAGCTTCCCATTGCCAATGCACACGCTGAAGCCGGGCTCGATCGTCAAGTTCTGATGCGGATGATTCACGTAGGCATCTGAGTTTTTGCAAGGGCGTTTTGGATGAGTTTTCAGTTGTCACTGACGTCTGGCCGACGCGTGCAGACGACGACCAGGGTTTCCACGTCTGTCCGTTTCTTCTTTGGTTCAATTTCTGTTTCATAAAATCGGGAAACCAGTTCGGGAAGGTTCCCACTGCCTTCTGTTCGGACAGAAAATAATGCGCCATGATTCAACCCGTCCGTCCGCCAGCTTGTCTTCTCAATAAAGGAGCCGCAGATTCTCGAGGATCAACGCAGATGAAGGAGATGTCGGGTGAGACATCTGCGTTGATCGGCGTCCATCTGCGGATGATCCCGGATGAGTCCGTCGTGTTATGTGAAGTCCGTCAAATTGTCTTCAAGGCGGGTTCCGTCACCCAGCATCAGAGCAGCCACCCCGCTCTGGTAAGAGGCACCGATCGCGAGATTGTCCAATGGCAGAAATTACAGGAACAGGCCCTGGCAAGGAATTTGTTTGAACAGAAGAAAACGGAGAAAACAGAGGAATCAGGATGGCTCTCTGTTTCCTCAGCTGGCTCCTGTTAAAAAATTCTGCACATCGGCAGTCCGCGTGAAACGCGGCGAGGTGTTATCCGAAGATGGATGAACTCTCTGCACAACCGGAGGCGGACACGGTCAGGGAATCTCTGCCGCGTTTCACGCGGCCTGCTGACTGTCTGAGATCGAACTCCACGGCCAGGTGACGGCGATTGCGGACTGCCCGCCGCTGGAAGCAGATGATGGCACGGGACGGCGACTGGTCACCGCCGTCTTCCGTCACGTCGCCGACAATGTGATCGATGTGTCGATCGAAGGCGAGTCCGAACTGATCGGTTGCACGTCAAATCATCCATTCTGGAGCCACGACCGCCAGGAATTTGTCGAAGCCGGCACGCTGGAAATAGGCGAACGCGTCCTATCCGACGATGGCACTCCTCGGGCGATCACTCGGATCACACCCCATCGCGGCCCACCTGTCGTCGTCTACAACTTCGAAGTCGACATCGAACACGTCTACGTCGTCGGAGAATCTGGACTTCTTGTTCATAATTCATGTCGGCATAATGGCCCGAACAATTTCAAGAAGAACAATCCAGAATTCATTGGCACACACGAGATCCACCACTCAGTGGAGTGGAACGTTTTGAAGAGATACCCAGGTACATTCACGCCGGATGAACTTAATCTTGAAAAGATGATGCGTCCCATCCAAAAAGGGCAGCTGCTTCTAGCAGCGTGTCCGGATACTCATTCCGACCTGGTTTTCGTTGGTGAGATGTTGTATTCCGGCTTCAGTTGACGTTGCATTTTATTTTTGTTTG
>JABMPE010000003.1 GCA_013203845.1 Rhodopirellula sp.
CGTCCAAGGTTATAGCGCGCGTCGACATTGTCAGGTGACAAGAGAGCTGCCTGTTGAAGGCAGCGGATCGCGTCGTCGAACCGACCGATCTTTGCCAATGCAACACCGCAGTTGATGTAGGATTCGACAAATTCAGGATCAGCTTCGCAGGCAATGGAAAAGTGACTAACTGCCTCCTCGATGCTCCCGATGCTCAAGAGTGCAGTTCCCAGGTGGAAGTGGGCCTCAGAGTCTTGGGAGTTCTGTTCGACGGACGGTCGCAACAAGTCGATCGCTTCGGAATAACGGCCGAGCCTGTTCAGCGCAGCGCCCAACCGCAAGCGAGCTTCGGCGACTTCCGGTCTGCCGCCATAAACCTCTGGGGAGATTGCGAGGACTGCACGATAGCGGAAAACCGCTTCTTCATCGCAGCCAAGTTTCTCGAGCGCGAAACCCCAATTGATGTGCGCGCGGACGTCCTGCGGATTGTATGCTAGGCCCGTTCGGAAGTGACTTATTGCGTCCTCTATCCTGCCTTGGCGGGCACGGAGAATTCCAAGATTAATGTGAGCCATCCATGCCGAAGGGTTCTTGTGGATTGTCTGAACATAGAGCGTCTCTAGACACTCGTATTCGCGGCCTTGCCTCCACGTCAGTGCCCCCAGCAGTATCAACACAACGCCTGCACCGACTTGAAATCGGACATCGTTCAAATGGATCCGCTTGGCGACCTGACAGGACGCGGCGACGAGTACAGCAATTATCCCCAAGCTTGCCAGATACTGAAAATGGTCAGCGACGAAAGAATATTGCATTGGATAGACATTGAAGAATCCCAGAGCCGGAAAAAGCGTTCCACCAAAGTACAGGACCCCCACCAACGGACCGCGTCCCAATTTTTTTCGCACTAGCCAGAGACAAACAACCAGTCCGGCAGCCGCAACAGGAAAAAGGTATTGCCACCATTGACTCGAGTCAATGGTCCAACGTGGATAGAAGAAGATCAGCGGATGCGGCCATACCAACTTGCCCGCATAAAACCATGCCGCTCGGCCGGCGATCAATAGCCGCTCACAAAACGAGAAATCCCACTCTGGACCAACGGCTCCAACGCCATACTTTTCCAGGTGAGCCGTATTCAACCCTGCGAGGATTCCGAGTAGGAACATTGGCAACAGAGGAAGTACGTCCGGCACGGTAATGCGCCCTCGCTTGTACCAAACAACGAGCAGAAGGGCCGCTGGAAGAGTGCTCGTCACAGATTTACTGAGCAGCGCACAACAAAAGAGAATTAGCGCAACGGAATAGAACCTCCAGTTCCGCGTTTGCGTCGGTTCGTTCGGAGAGTCGAATCGCCAATACGCCAACACAGCCGCAAGATAGAAGGCTCCGGAAAGTACGTTCTTGCGTTCCGTAATCCATGCCACGGATTCAACATGCACCGGGTGCAACGCGAAAACCATTCCGGCAAGCCAGGCCCCCGGCACTCCTATCTTCCGCAGCACGAGCCAGCACAGCACGGCATTAAGTGCGTGCAGCAGTACGTTGTTCAGGTGGTAGCCAAATGGGGCAAGTCCCCAAAGTTGATACTCCAGCCAGAACGAAGTATGCACAATGGGGTAGTATTGTGGTTCGGAGGTCCGGTCAAACCATATTCTAGACAGTCCCTCCGCCGTGCGCAGATGAACGTTCTTGAGAACATGGGCATCATCATCCCAAATGAATCCGCCACCCAACGCAGTGAAGTAAACCGAGACGGCGGCAACTACAATCAGCATACCACAGGTGAAATCTGTGTGTCTGATTAGTGTGTTGGAACTGGTCACCGCGTTTTCTGACATCGGAGCATTACGAAGGAACAATCGCGTGCTATGTACGTCTCGCGTGCGGATGCCGTTGGGCATTTCTTTACAGTGCCAATCCTAACGCCAGCCCAGGCTGGGTGCAAGAGTCCGTTATCGATATCACGGTAGGCACGTGGGGCTTCGCTGGTGTCATGCTATTTGATGAATAGCGGCTTACCGAGTACGGAACTAGCCTTCCCATGCCATCCACCTCTATTCGCGACGTCTTCTTCGATGGGTCGTCCTTGCCGTTCGCCGTGAACTGCAGCGCTTGCATGGTGAGTCCTCGTGGCAGACAATCGACTCGATCACATAAATGTCTGAGGCAGGATCGCTCCGTGTGAACGTGGTCCACAGGAAATTGTTCGAGCTTCGCGCCACGAACTCGCTGTGGTCGACATGCGTTCACTCGGGAAGTCCTTTGACCTGGACAGGGGGAATCGAAGCTGCATTGCCGGGTCAGCCGTCTTCGACCACCACAACGAGCTGATCTGCCCCCACGTCGTCGATGACTTGGGTACCGCCGCCGAGCCATCGTACTTCAATTCGCTCGACACGATCGCAGTCCCCAAGGCCGAAGTGGAGGCGCGTCCCGTGATGACTCTGATA
>JABMPE010000184.1 GCA_013203845.1 Rhodopirellula sp.
CATACTGAACACCATGCCCCATCGCGACCTCACGGAGAAGCGCATGCCGAAGGATGTGAGCAGATACGTGAATGTGCTGCTCGGGTGGCAAGCTCGCATTTGCCGGCGCTGAAACGCTCATGAGAACCTCATTCACAGCCACCCGCTGGCTCAGGAATGCGTCCGAAATTACTTCCCGATTTCTCACGGTAGGCTGCAACAAGCACCGCGCAGTTCCGGCAGCACGACAATCCTGAAATGCCGGAACTGCGCGGTGCTTGTTCCAGCCTACGACTCACCGGATTCAACTTTCGGGGAGTTATTCTCGACACGGTCCTGAGCAGCAGACGGCGGCGAAGAGTCTATTCACTCTTCGCGACCTCGATTCGTTTCTGCCTGCAATCCTGTCGCACCGCCACGCAACGACTTTGAGACACCCTTCACGACAACGGTCCGAAAAGTTCCAGAAGTTGAGCCGGTGTATCCAGAATCCGAGCGGCACCATACTCGACGAGTTCTTCAACTGGCCGGAATCCCCACGCGACTCCAACGGCCAGTGCTCCGGAATTCCTGGCGGTCAGCATGTCGACACTCGAATCGCCAACGTAAAGACATTCGTCTGGAGCCACTTCCAAAGCCTGGCAGACTTCCAGGACGCCAGCCGGATCCGGCTTTCTGGGAACGTTGTCTCGCTGCCCCAGAATGGGATCGAAGTTCCATTTCGACAGAAACTCCGAAACGCAGACTCCGACGAAGTCATGCGGCTTGTTCGACAGAATCGCGATGGGAATTCCGCGGCGAACCAGCTCGTCCAGCAGGTCGGAAATTCCCGGATAGAGCTGCGAATTCTCGTTCCACTTCCGTCCGTAAGAGATGGCAAATTCCGCGACGCAATCAGCGATCACATCTGGAGTCGGCAAACCATCTGGCAGAATTCTCTGGAACAACGTCGCCACACCATCGCCGATAAAATGCCGGTACGCTTCCAGCGTGTGAGTCGAGTGGCCGCGTTGAGCAAGCACTTCATTCGCAGCACCGCCGATGTCAGCCAGCGTGTCCAGCAACGTGCCGTCGAGGTCAAAGATGACCGCCTTAAAATCAGAAGGCATTCCAGACTTTCTTCGTCAAATAGAGTTCTGCTCTGATCAACCAGATCATGTACGGTCGAGCGACTGACGTCAGCCAGCTGGTTCCACTCACTCGTCTGATGGCCCGTCGACAGGCACCGACCGACTGCCACCGACCGACCGACTGCCACCGACCGACCCGGATCCGCGGACACAGGCTCGCGTCTCAAACGAGACGCTTGGACTCGGCGTCGAGAGCCTCGGACACGAACTTCACCACGCGTGGAGCCATCACGTTGAAGTAGTCCCATGAGTGCCCACCGTTGCTGGTCTCGAAGTCGGACTCGAACGGAATTCCGCTGGAGTAGAGTTTGCTGGCCAGCCGCTCGGAACTGTGAATCCAGTCGGCGTCGCCAGGATCGCAAACGATGAGTTGATGCCGCGGCCAGTTCAACGGCTGAAGATGAAGGATCGCCGTCTGCTGCCGTGCCGCTTCCTGAGTCTCAAACATCTCGTCCAGCGGCAACCCCTGCCCCCACCAGTCGTGGAAATCGACCGCTGGCGAAATCGCGGCGATGATCGGAAAGTCTCGCCCGCAACGGTAACCCAGCTGGATCGCCCCCTGCCCGCCCATGCTGATCCCGGTCAGTGCAATGTTTGGCGTCTGCACATTCCAGTTCTCGCCAATCCACGCCACAACGTTTTCCTTCACATAGGTGAACGGCGTTAACTCGGTATCAAACTCAGCACAGATCTCGGGCAACCACCAGGATCGTTTGCCGTGCGGACAGACCGTTCGCAATCCGCGATCGTTGAGTTCTTTGCTGAACGCTGGATTGTCTTTCAGCGTGGTGAGTCCGTGGCCATGAAGATGAATCACCGCTCGACCAGACGTGGGAGTGTCGGGGGTAAAGATGTCGGCACCTTTGCCGCCGATCGAAATTGTCGTCCAGGATCCGTGCATGTTTCTTCAATTCAACAATTGCAGAACCACGGAATTCACGGAAGGACACGGAAAGAACCCTGACTTTTCCGTACCCTTCCGTAAATTCCGTGGTTTAGTCCTTAAAACATCAGTAGATGACTGTGCTGCGTGGGTCCGCGACATTCGCCACTCTAAAAACGAGCCTTACGCTGTGACAGGTACTCCAGCAACGCCGTTCCGAAGTTCATGCTGGTGTCGAGCGGCACGTAATCGCAACCCAGCGACCGGCATTCTGATCGGTAAGTCTCGCGGAGTTCGTTCATGGTTTCGATGTAGTCGGCTCGCATTCCGGTGGCATCAATGTTGCGTTCCACTTCGCCGGTTTCGGGATCTTCCAGATCCACCATTCCCTCAAACGGAAACGTGACTTCGGCTTCGTCCAGAATATGAAACAGAATGATATCGTGGCCGGCGTAACGCAGTAGCCGCAGAGAATTGATGACATCTTCCGAGTCAGTCAGCAGATCCGAAAAGATCATCAGCAGACTTCGGTGACGAATCATCGCCGCGATGCGTCTGAGATTCTGAGCGATTTCCGTCTCGCCCTGCGGCTTTGCCTGAGAAAGCAGCGACAGGATATTTCCCAGCTGTGTCCGCTTGCTGCGAGCCGGCAGACTGTTACGAATTTTCTGATCGAACGTCACCAGTCCGACGGGATCCTGCTGATGAATCATCAGGTAACCAAGAGCCGCGGCCAGGCAGATTGAATAGTCAAACTTCGACAGCTGCTGCCGATACGTGTAAGCCATGCTTTCGGACAGGTCCATCAGCAGGTAGCCGGTGATGTTCGTCTCGGCCTGATACTTCTTGACGTAATACCGGTCGGTCTTCGCGTACACGAGCCAGTCAATGTCTTTGGGATCGTCACCCTGTGTGTAGCGGCGATGCTCGCTGAACTCGACACTGAATCCGTGAAACGGGCTGGCATGCAGCCCCGTCAGAAAACCTTCAACAATAAAGCGAGCGCGCAGGTCCAGCCGGGCAACAGTCTGAATGACTTCCGGCTTGAGATATTGCTCGCTTGATGGCATTTAAAATCAATGACTGAAGGGTTCAAAGTTCGCCGACCAGAGTTGACCAGTCAACATCCGCACGAAAAGAAGCGGCGTTACCTTAATCCCGGCGGACCGTTTTTCCAGGTGTCGTACTGAGACCAGCCATGTGCAGAATCAGAGCCTGGCCATTCGTGATTTCGCCAGCGACCCTGATGTGGATCAACGGCCTCGCTGGAGTAGTAGAACAGGTGGTCGCCCGAATTCCAGTCGTCGGGAGAATCGTCGTCACCAGACGAGATCCCCAGGAATTCAAACAGCCGACGAATCAGCCGCATGACGACCGCAAAAGCCACCGTCATGATAAAGGCACTCAGGATCAACAGTGGTCCGGATCCGAAAATCGGTTCGACGCTCGTCCAGATTTGCTTCCAGAACAGAATGACGGCCAGCGTCGCCAGACTGAGATACGGCCCGAATGGCAACTCGCGCTGACGGTGAAAAATGAACGTCGCGGCAACAACCAGCAGTGCGAACATCGGAGCCATGAAGAAGATGATGACACCGGCCTGCCAGCCGAGAAAACTGCCGACCATCGCCATCAGGACGACATCGCCGAAGCCCATCGCTTCCCGGCCCAAAGCCCAATGACCAACGATTCGTACGAGCCAGACAACTCCGCCTGCTACCAGAAAGCCAGCGAGACTTGCAACCAGACCGTGAAGGTGCGGCCACTGAGCAATCCAGTCAGGCAGTGCTCCCTTCAGGAAAATCCAGTCGGACAATCCCGGTGAAGATCGATCCAGCCAGAACTCCAACTCTCTGGCAAATCTCATGTTCTGATGCCAGACAGGCGTCAGGTAAACGTGCCCGATTGCACCTGCTCCGAGAAATCCGACAGCCATCGCCGGCAATGTGGAGCCGTCCGGGATGATCCAAAGATCCAGGTCGATGAAGCTCGCCACGAGCAACGCTTCGATCAACACCATGTGGTAAAAATATCGCCAGTGGATCAACGCGACTGGAGACAGCCACCAGCTTGCAGGATCGCCCGTCGGTCCAAAGGGACCATTGGCGGCGCTGTCGAGCATCGACACACCAAATCCCGCTGGCACTTCCATCCAGTAAACGAGAACCCACAGGGCTCCATTGAGAAACTCAATCAACGGATAGCGAGGCGAAATTCGCCCCTTGCAGTGGAAGCAGCGCCCGCGCAGCATCAGCCAGCCGAGAATGGGAATGTTCGCCCACGGCGGGATTGCATTCAGGCAGCGTGGACAGCGTGACTTCGGATAGATGACGGCGTAGAGCGATTCCCAGAAGCGATCTTTCGTCGGTATGCGATAAATGCAGACGTTGAGAAAGCTGCCGACGACAGTGCCGAGCACGAACAGGTAACCAAGGCAAACCCACATCGGCAGGCCGAACGCAGTCAGAGGCACGTCGAGCCCTCCGACGCCTCATCTGTGTAGCTTGCGTCATTCGTTTGTCGCGTTTTCAACAGTGTCGATCCCAGTTCTGTGACGACATGCTCAACGAGCTGTTCGATCGTCGGGACGACCGTGTGACCAGGAAGGGGCTCGTCGGTCTGCACCACCAGATCAGCCGCGTCGGCGTAGATCGGTTCGCGGTGATCCAGCAGCCGTTCGATCTCTTCTCGACCGCCGGTCGACGTCAGATTGGGACGCCGTTCCGTGGTCGTTTCGTCACCGTAAAGTCGTTGTTCGATGGTATCGACGGAAGCCTTCAACCAGACAACCGGCCCCGCATTTTTGAAATCCCGGCGTGTCTCTGGATTTAAGACGGCACCTCCGCCCGCTGCAATGATCAGCCGATCCTGAGTCAACAGATCGACCAGCGTCTGGCGTTCCAGACGGCGGAATTCAGGCTCGCCATCGGTGTCGAAAATCTCGCGGATCGTGCGTCCGGCTCGACGCTCAAGTTCGACATCTGCGTCAACCCACGACCAAGCAAGCCGTTCGGCCAAAGGCTGAGCAAGCGTGGATTTGCCTGTGGCTCGATAACCGATCAGAGTCAGAATCATGGCGGCAATGTCGACAAGTAAGTTGAGAAAGACGACCGAATCTGGATCATAAGACCGGCGTCTGTCATCGACAATCGGCCACTTGAGGCCAGCCGAAGCTGGCTCTAGTACTGCCGCCGCTGGCGTGACGAGGGAATATTCATCTTCTTGCGATACTTCGTCACCGTTCGGCGGGCGAGTTCGTAACCTCGCTTCGCCATCTCCGCCACAAGAGCATCGTCACTGTACGGCGCGTCCTTGTCTTCGTTGTCAACAATTTCCTGCAGCTTGATCCGAATGATCCCCCAGGCAACGTCTTCGCCGGTCGACGTTTTCGTTCCACCACCGAAGAAGCGTTTCAGTGGAAACAGACCGCGAGGCGTCTGCACCCATTTGTCATCAACAGCTCGCGACACGGTTGTCACATGAACGCCGACCTGGTCAGCGACCTGCTGCATCTTGAGCGGGTGAATAAACTCGGGCCCACTCTCCAGGAAGGCATTCTGGTGATCAACGATCGCCTGAGCCACTTTCCGAAGCGTGCTGTAGCGCTGCTCGATCGACTCAATCAACCATTTGGCCGAGTCGATCTTCTTCTTGATGTATTCCTTCGTCGCATCGTCCACGCCATTGCGAAGCATGTTGATGTATTTACGGCTGATTTTCAGATCAGGCACGTACTCATCGATCACCTTCACAACCCACCGACCGTCATCTTCCTGGATGACTTCGAGGTCGGGAGTCACATTCTGTACCTGCCGCACCTCGAACTTCCGCCCCGGAAACGGATCAAGATGCCGCATTTCTTCCATCGCGTCTTTGATCAGATCAATGGAGTAGCCGGTCTTACGTGAAATCAGCGGCAGGCGGTTGTTTCCAAGATCATCCAGATGATCGCCGATCAGCACCGCGAGAACATCGTGGTACATCATTTCCGGCGTCAGCTGCAGCATCAAACATTCTTTGAGGTCTCGTGCGCCGACACCCGGTGGATCCAGATGCTGGATATGCTCCAGAACGTCGAGTGCCTGGTCGTGGCTGATCAGTCCGCCGTAGACCTGAACGATCTCGGGGAGCGAACTCTGCAGCCGACCGTGATGATCAAGGTTCTGAATGAGATACTCGCCAAACGCCCGCAGTTCAGCTGATAGTCCGAAGAAATGGAACTGCTCCAGCAGGTAATCGTGCAACGTCTGAGGCGTTGTTTCGACATTCGAGATCATGTCCGAATGTCGGTCCAGAGCGTCTGAAATCCGGTTGGCCGACGGTCTTGATTCGATCGCGAAATCATCGTCCGGCCATTCATTGGCCATTTCCGCCAGACGTTCAAAGTCCTCGTCGTTGCCATGTTCGCTGTCGACGAGTAGCTCTTTCTCGTCCGTCTGTTTTTCGGTGGCTTCTTCGCGAGCGCGTTCGATTTCGAGGTCGCGTTCGGTTTCGGAGGTTTCTTTCTTCGTGCCGTCAGCAATCAGCGTGACATTATCTTCAAGCTCCTGCTCGATACGTTCCTGCAAAGCCATATAAGGAAGCTGCAGTATTTCCATTGACTGGATCATGCGTGGAGCCAGCTTCATCTGCTGGCTCATCTTCATCTGCTGAGAGAAGTTCAGTTGCATGAACACGTATCCTGAG
>JABMPE010000185.1 GCA_013203845.1 Rhodopirellula sp.
ATTATGAGTTCTATGCGAAGATCGCAGAGCGTGTTGCCGGCGGGAATCCTCTGTTGTCCGGGATCATTGGCGATGCTTGGGCTGGCAACGTTGAGATTGGGCCGATTGACTCGCCGGCTCAGGTGGAACGGCTGGGGTACTCACACGGAGCGACCGCTGACCGTAGTTTCAGTAGGCTGCAGTCCGGGAGCGATCTGAGGGACGCCTATTTTGAGGAGAATTGCGAGAAGCTCGCGGACCCACGATGGCGCATTATTGAGGCGATGCGCATGAAACTGATCATGCTTTCCTATCTTATCCGAGTTCCGGCCCACCTTGGGTTCTCACCGTGGTCCCCCTTCCTGGAGATGGACGTGGCGCTGAGCATGCTGAACCTTCCGAGCGAGAGACGCGAGAAGAGACGCTGGCAGCGGGAGTTCTTCATGCGTGAGAACATAGACTTTGAAAACCATGGACTTACTCACACGCTGGAGAATACGCTCAACAGAGATGCAATGTGTCGGGTTCCTCTTGTTCCTCTCGACGTCATTCTTCTCAGGGAAGTAGTCGAGCCGTCATATGTGGAGTGGATCAACCGTGAAGTCTGTCGACATGCGTGCTACTTCCGTCTGCGAGATCTTCTCATCCGTTCCCGCAACGGCCTCTTTGCTATCCCGAAACTGAACGGGTTGCTTTGGAAAGCCGGGCTCAGAGATGTTGAAGACAAACTGATGGTTCCATATTTCGCCTACATGACACTTTGGCCCATCCAGTGGCTCATCATGCGAAGGAACATGGCTTGAAGGTCTTTTTCCTTTGGCGGTACTATCCTTCCTATTTGGATACGTTCCATTCGACGCGCCCGCACTTGGGGTCTCTTTCTTACCAGGAACACTGGGACCTGCTCCTGGATGACCATTTCTGCTGTTTTGCGGATTTAAGCCGCTACATGGCAGGGCAAGGGTTTGAAACTCAATTTGCTGTTGGCAATGCCGAAATGTTGCAGCGTAAGTGGGCCACCGAAAACGATTTCTCAGACTACTCTGATGATGATTGGGAAAAGGCCATCTTGCTCGAACAGGCTAAACGATGCCAACCCGACATCGTATGGATTGCATCTCACTTTCCCTATTTCGGAGAGTTCGTGCAAAAGATCCGTGGCCGTTGTCACAAGGTCATCACATGGATTGGGGAGCCTTGGCCAAAGATCCCTTGCCTGGATGGAATCTCGGTGCTCATTACCGAGAATCCCCACACGTTCGAGTCCGCACATACCAGGCTCGATAAGGTCATTGTGACCTCCCCAAAGTTCGACAGCAGCATCGCGGGTGAATTGGTGAACGTGCCGAAGAAGTACGAAGCTGTATTCGTCGGACAGTTCACTAGGGTCCACCAACGTCGTGCCAACTTGATCGCACACCTGCTGGGAAATGGACTGCCTGTTCACGTATTTGGATCTGTGGACGAAGATAAGTTGCCGGGACCCTTGGATGGCCTGCAGTTGGCGGCATGGTATCTGCTGCGACGAAAGGATGTACGGGCCGGCGTTCGGCTGATCAGAAGATCGCTCTTTCCGTCGCAACGAGAGCGGGATGTCGAAAGCATCCGCCGCGTCTGTGAACGGCCAGTCTTCGGTATGGACATGTGGAGAACGCTGGCGGCGTCGCAAATCACGATAAACGTTCATGCTGACATTGCAGGCAACTATGCGGGGAACATGCGAATGTTCGAAGCAACCCTCGCAGGTTCGTGCCTTGTCACGGAAGCGAGTGAAAACATCGCCGACTACTTCAAGCCTGGCGAGGAGGTCCTTACCTATTCCTCAGATAGTGAATTAGTTGAGGTCGTCCGGGATGCGCTGGCACATCCGGAGGAGACGCGCCAAATTGCACAGAGAGGTCAAGCAAGAGCGCTACGAGACTACACTCTGGCAAAATTCCTCGATGACCTCGGACCGGTATTTCATGTGAGGTGATGCGCTATGAGGGGTGGTAAGAAACGGATAGCATTCGTGTCCGATCTGACGGGGGGCGGCGCAGCCATTGCGTGTCGACGCCTCTTTCGCGCTATACGTTCTGTCAGTGACTGTGAGTGTAAATGGTTTGCTGCACGCGGCACGGGGAGCACGGATGTCACGACAGCTTCGATGTGGCCGGATTGGCGTGCCTTTACCATCACGCGGCTCTTGACACACATACCGAAGACGAATGCGACCCAGGATCGCGTGCGTGCACAGGGGTTTGAGCGGACCATCCTCAAAATGCTGACAGCCTTTTCTCCAGATGCCATCAGTTTGCATAATATTCATGAGGCGCTTCCATTTGGATTTGCCGAGAAACTAGCACGCCGCTGGCCCATTGTGTGGACCATGCACGATATGTGGCCGTTCACCGGAGGTTGCACGTATAGCTTGGATTGCACGAACTACCTGGAGGGTTGTTGTGGGTGTCCGCTCGGCGGGGGACTTCGATCGGCTCCCGACTCGCATGTCGCTTGGGAGCGAAGAAAACATCTGATCGAGTCACATAGATCCAGAATCGTCCTGGTGAGTCCATCACATTGGTTGGCAACGTGTGCCTCCAATAGCCTTGGCAAGAACACTGACGTCCGAGTTATTCCTCACGGTGTAGACAGAGACGTGTTTCGACCGCTGCCAGTGAGACGTCATCTTCGGCGGATTCTTGGCGTCGACGAATCTGAAAAAGTTGTTGTATGCGGCGCCGATCTGATGATGAGCCCGAGAAAGGGGATGGTCCTCTTTCTCGAAGCGATTGACATTCTCCATGAACGATGGGGTAAACGCCCGAGAGTTGTTCTGTTTGGTGACGCAGAAAAGATGTTCCACAAAGGTCTGCCCGCAAATGCCGTCTTTGCGGGGCGTGTCCGGGATGAAGCATGGTTAAACGTGATCTACAACATGGCCGATCTCTTTGTGATGCCGAGCATCGCGGAAGCCTTTGGACTCGTCCTCCTGGAAGCCATGTGCGCGGGTACACCTTCTGTTGCGTTCAACAGCACGGCATCTCACGAACTCGTCGCAGATGGCGGGAACGGTTTCCTGGCGAGCCCTGAAGATGCGGTATCGCTGGCCGATTGCATGCATCGCGGACTAACGCTTCCGGAAGCGGACTGGGCGGCGATGAGTCGGCGGTGCAGAGAGATGGCCGAGAGCGAGTACCAGCCGGAGACCCAAGCAGGCAGATATCTCTCAGTTATTGATGATGTCTTGGGTTGAGACCGCAGTGGATGCGTTTCCGAAAACATTGATCATAACGCGCTGGTCGCCTACCGCGAAGTACGCGGGCGGCGAGGCAACCCGTAAACTGGTCGGACGTCTGCCGCGCGAGCAGGTGCGTTGGGCGTACTTGGACCAACCATCCGACTTGGCAGGGGGCCGGTGGCCCGACCAACACGCCTTTCCTGTACGCCAATCACACTGGAGGTTGCGCAATACGTTCCTACAGTTTCTTCATCTGCACTACGTGCAGACGAGGCGACTGGCGCGCGTAATAGCGCGGTGGGTTGTGGAATTTCGGCCAGAGGTCATCTGGGTGGCCTCAGACATGGAAACGATCAGCGTCGCGTTGTACTTGCAGAGACTCCTCGAAGTTCCTTTGCACGTCACGGTTTATGACGCGTTCGAGGGTTGTCGGATCTTTGGAATGTCAAAATGGTTCTATCCTTTCTATATGCGCAGGTCTCGCGAGCTGATGGGCAAGGTCCGGTCGTTTGATGCGGTCTCGAAAGAGCTGGTTAACCATATCAATCAGTCGTGTCCGGCTCGCGGAACGCGTGAGACAATGGTGTTGCCGGTATCGGTTGGGCAGGACACTGTTGCGGCACTGCCCGCGCTGGCACCGCTAAGCTTCGAAGGGAAACTCCGTCGGGTCGGTTTTTGCGGCGCATCGCGCTCGTCCCAGGAACAGTGGAATACGCTGCTGAGACTGCTGGAAGAACTACCATGGGCGTTTG
>JABMPE010000186.1 GCA_013203845.1 Rhodopirellula sp.
ACGATAATTCCCATTCCGCCGAGCCAGTGCGTGAAGCATCTCCAGAACATGATGCAGCGAGGGATCAGTTTTTCGGCGTACAGGCTGGGGTCGGCGCCGACTGGCGGAGCCTCAAGTTGAGTCAGCACTGACGCTCCGGTTGTCGTGAATCCTGAGACTGATTCAAAAATCGCATCGGCCACGGTGATCGGTACGACTTCGGTGCCCTGATGATGCCGAACACCGGACAGCAGGAACGGCAGACTTCCCAGCAGACCGGACAGGATCCAGCCGAGCCCGACGATGGCCAGTGCCTCTTTACGTAGTACCGTGCCGGTTTCACGCCGTCCGATTTGGAACAGGCCGCCTCCGATTACAAGGCACAGCAACAGCGAGGCGACGAGTCCGCGAAAGCCCTCGGTTTCAAACGTTTCCGTTTCACCGAGAATCGGAAACGCCCACGGCAGGCTGAACACCATCGAGCCGCCGACGAGCATCCCCAGCATTCCGAGCATCCGGCAAAGCAACAGCCAGTTCATGAAATCCGTTTCCGAGTCATAAAGTCGTCATGGAGTCGACGTTTGCCGTCATGCTGGATGTTTCGCCCGATCCACGTCCGATTGATACAGTTCGTTTCGCACCGCCAGGAAGGTGGAATTCGGTTATAGACTATCGGCCCTCGGAAAGATTGCCACACACCGGCTCGATGAGTCGGAGTCGCAATTCACGCAGGATAACTTCACGCATGTCGCAGTCACGAAATTCTCAGGAATGGCGGGATGCCGTTTCGCAAAAGCAGTTTCTGGAAGTCATCAGCCGTGATGAAGCGACTGTGCGATTTCGCGAGCATCTTGATACGCAGCCACGGCACTGCGAATCGGTTGCGCTGGCCGAGTCGCTGAGGCGTGTACTGGCGGTTGATGTCATTTCGAAAATCGACGTGCCAGCATTCGATCGTTCCAACGTTGACGGGTTCGCCGTTCAGGCTGCTGACACGGCAGGAGCCATGGAAGAGACTCCGACAGAACTGACGCTGAACGCGGAAGTTCTCTCGCCAGGTTCAGCACCGACAGTTGAAGTTCGGGCTGGAACCGCGACACCGATCGCAACGGGAGGGATGTTGCCTCGCGGCGCTGACGCCGTCGTCATGATCGAACAAACAGAAATGGCGGACGGAGTCGAGGATGCTGAGCCTGGCGATGCTCGACTGCTCGTGTTTCATTCGGCGGCGTCGGGGCAGGCGGTGACGTTTGCCGGGACAGACATTGCTCGCGGCGAGACCGTGTTGAGATTCGGCCAGGTGCTGACGTCACGCGAAATCGGAGTGCTGGCGGCGCTTGGACTCACGTCGGTTGAGGTCTGGAAGAAACCGCGAGTCGCCATCGTTTCGACCGGAAACGAGATCGTCGCGCCGGGCAATCCACTGCCGACAGGGTCGGTTTACGATTCGAACGCAGCAATTCTTTGCGCGGCAGTGGAAGAATTGGGCTGCGAACCTGTGCCGCTGGGTACTGTGCGTGACGACGTCGATCGGCTTCGAGAAATTATCCGCTCAGCAGACGACTGCGATGCAATTGTCCTGTCGGGTGGCACATCAAAAGGTGCAGGAGATCTTTCATATCAGGTGGTCAGCGAGCTGACGAATCCCGGTATCGTCGCTCATGGAGTCACGCTGAAACCAGGCAAGCCGATCTGCCTGGCGGTGAGTGACGGTCGGCCTGTCGTTGTGTTGCCTGGCTTTCCGACGTCGGCGGTGTTCACGTTTCATGAATTCGTCGCACCGGTGTTACGGGAAATGGCGGGACTCGCCCCCGAGAATCGACAAACCGTCCAAGCCACGCTGCCGATCCGCATGAACTCGGAACGAGGCCGGACCGAGTATTCTCTGGTCAGTCTGGTTCGTGGTGAATCGGGGCTTTCCGCCTGGCCAATGGGGAAAGGGTCGGGATCGGTGACGACATTCAGTCTCGCCGACGGTTTCATCACGATCGATCAGCACACTGAGATTCTGGATGAGGGATCGACCGTTTCAGTCACGTTGCTCGCTCGCGAACTGGCGCCAGCCGACCTGGTCGTCATCGGCAGTCACTGCGTGGGGCTCGACTTCCTTCTCGGAGAGATGCGAAAGCGAGGATTCACGTCTCGCGTTCTTCATGTGGGCAGTATGGGGGGCGTCGCGGCGGCGAAGCGCGGCGAATGCGATATCGCTGGCGTGCATCTGATGAACCCCGTAACGGAAGAATACAACCGGCATCTGCTGACCGAGTCGCTCGACCTTGTCTCAGGTTACCGTCGAAGCCAGGGTGTCGTGTTTCGACGCGGTGACGAACGATTTGAACATCGAACCGCGACGGATGCCGTCAAGGCGGCAAACGATGACGCCGGCTGCACGATGATCAACCGGAATCCGGGCAGCGGAACGCGCGTACTGATCGACCGGCTGTTAGGCGATACGAAACCGCCCGGCTATAACGTTCAGACAAAGTCGCACAACGCTGTCGCAACTGCTGTCGTTCAGGGCCGCGCGGACTGGGGTGTCGCCATTGAAACCGTTGCTGCTGCTTATGGACTGGGATTTCTGCCGCTGCGGGATGAACATTACGACTTCATCGTCCCTCGAGCCCGTTTCGTTCGTCCGCCGGTGGTGGCGTTTCGACAGCTGTTGAGTGATCCGTCGGTTCTGAAGAAGCTGACCGAGATGGGATTCTCAATGTCGCCGTCGTAATCGAAGGCGAAGGCGAAGGCGAAGGCGAAGGCGAAGGC
>JABMPE010000187.1 GCA_013203845.1 Rhodopirellula sp.
AATGCTCGCTCGGCACCAGGCCCAGGTACGACATGAACGCGCCCGGTTTATCGAACCGCCGCAGGTCGCCGATCTCCGCCGCCACCACGACCGAACTGATCGTCGCAATGCCGCGCATCGACTGCAACGCCGTCACCAGCGGAGCCAGCGTGCTCACTGCGACGAGTTCTTCGATGTCCTGCGTCAGCTCGTTGACACGCCCGGTCGCGTCCTCCAGAGCTTTGATGTAATCACGCAGCACGCGTTTCTGAGCTTCATGTTCGAACGACTGCTGCCGCACCCACGCCATGTGCTGGACCGTCCAGTTCGAAGCTTCCCAACGCCGTCCGTGCCGCAACAGAAACTTGCCGAGCTGATGCTTGCACGTCGTCTCGGCATTCTTCGCCGCCGTGCGGGCACGTTCGAGATCACGCAGCGCTTCGACGTCGACATCGGGCACGTACACCGGCGTGAGCACACCAGCCCGCAGACACGTGGCGAGCTTCTTCGCGTCCCGACTGTCCGTCTTGATCCGCTCGCCCGGCTTCGTCGGAATCAACGACGGCGCAATCACCTGGCTGTCATACCCGGCCTCGACCAGCCGGCGATGCAGCTCGAACCCCGTCGGCCCGGCCTCGTAACACAGCTGCAACGTGAAGCCGTCGGCGAGCTTCTCCAGCTGCTTCCGCAGCGACTCCCAGTCGGACGGAAACGAGCCGACATCAAAAGCCGCCAACCGCCCCTGCTCAGCCACGGCGATCACAATCGAGTCCTTGTGGACATCAAGTCCCACGTAACGTACTTTCAACTGCGGCATGGATCAGTCCTCCCGTTGTGGCTCTGCAGCCGGTTTGAGAAAACCACACCGTAACCCACGAAACACGTGAGCGACTGGTCCAGCCATTCTTTCTACATAGCTCGCTTGTTCACGAGCCAATTTCAGCTGTTTGCTTTCTGTCGTCTCCTGGTTCAGACGGCTCCATTCTGTGATCCCGACCTTTTCACGCAATCGACGACTTCAGCGGTGTGTAGCTGACCGAACTTTCGCCGATGCCGTTCAGGCATCCTGACGATCAGACCAACGCGTGCGACGACGACGACGACAGCGAAACTCGCTCCGGTTTGGTCGACCGACGCGGCGAAATTTGAGTACAGCCATTACTGAGAACGTCATTGGTTATGTGCTCAATCGGATGACAACAGCTGCCACCATCAACGACCTGAGTGGCCTCGATTGTCACAACGCTGATCCCGCCATGTTTCGTTGCGCTACTCCGGGGCAGCCACGTCCGAGCGAGGTACACCGGTTTTTGAGACCGAAGAAGCCGTGCGTCAGTTATGTTGGCTTAGTGATATTTTACGCAAAAAATAAGCGGACATTTGTTTTTGTGTGTGTTTCGGGTATACGAAGCAGACGGCAGATGGATAGCGGGTACGTCGGCCAACTGCGTTGGCCCATGACTGGTGGACACCGGGAGGATTAAGAAGAATCCTTTCAGGAGATCTTTATGTCAGAGAAATCGGTAATCGTTCACGGGCTGTCGAGAAGTGTGGGGGCGGGTTGTTGGTGGAGGCTGGCTTCGACGGCGGCACAGAGCCACTGATAGATGGACCGTTTCTGCAGGCGGCAGGTTTCGGAGACCGTCAGCATGCGTTCGATGAAGCGGCTGCCGGATTCACTCTGTGTGCCGAACGACAGCTTGCGGTAGATCACCGCCGGACGCAGAGCCCGTTCTGCCGTATTGTTGGTCGGTTCCACGCCCTGATGTTCCACGAACGTCCACAGCCAGTCGCGGTGTGAGTACAGTTCGCGACACATGCCGGTGAGTCGCTTATTACCACTGCACTGTCCGCGCAGCAGCAGGCTGTTGACAGTGTCACGCACCGGCTGCATCTCGGATTGGAATGTCTGCCACGGGATTTCACCGGACTCGTACCGGTGCCAGATCAGAAACATGTTTGCCACTTGACGCCGCAGGTCGTGACCCAATCGTTTGACCTGATGGTCGTGATGATCAACCAGCGCCTGCCGCTTTCGTTTTCCACAACGGCTCTCTTCAGATGAGCCTGGCACCACTGTAGTCGTTTGGCCCGCCAGTACATTTTTGCGCGGTCGCAGTTGATGATCCCTGGAACGAATCGCCCAGCAGTTTCGGCAGAGCCGTCGCGGCTCGACTGGAGAAGATCGCAAACACCGCATAGGTGGAAGCCACTGCCGTCCACAGCCAGGCTTTCTGGTTCGCCTGCTTCGTCGGTGATTCATCCATGAACAACTGAGGTTCCTGAGCCAGCCGCGCTTTCAGTTCTTCGTACGGCTGCTCCAGCGCTGCCGCCACGCGGTTCTGCATCTTGACCGTCGACGCCGGGCAACACGGCATGTTCAACAGGTCTGACGGAAAAAACGCCGCGCGACGTTTGCTCTGACGGAAATGTCCCAGGCAAGTGCGGACGCCGAGCGGACAGCGAGGAAGAAGTTCCGCACGCGGCAGTCGAACACCGTGAAGGCGAGCAGTCTCGCTCCGAACTGCCCTGTCGGTACACCCGCTGGCAGCGTCGCGCAGGTGCTGGTTC
>JABMPE010000004.1 GCA_013203845.1 Rhodopirellula sp.
ACAAAACCCAATGTACGCTGCCAGACAGTCTGTGATTTCATATCGGGCCTCCAGGTTGCCGCCTAAGTTGATCGCTAACGATCACTTAGACGCACCCGAAGGCCATTCAGATCCCGAAACTCTGAATAATCCGCGCTAGCGGTCTGCTGCCAGGCACCTTCCAGTGCGACTTCATGGCGCGGGTTGATTTTCCGAAGAGTGCCTGATCGCCCTTGCTGCGGATCAGGCCAAAATTCTGGTTGCTGCCTGTCTGTTGATAAATCACCGACGACAGCTCCTTTTCAGTTGTCGTCAACTTTTGTCGGGCTGAGACGCGTTCAGATTCCAGCAGCCGTTGCTCAATCAGCTCGGCTTTGCGAGTTTGCAAAGCAAAGTACGTCTGGGCAAACGCAATTGGCTCTTTCTTCGGGTCGCCATTCTGAGCGACCAGGTAGCAGGCGTAGCGGGTCAACATCAGATCGTCGATCTCACGCGTGCCCCCGGAACCGATGTCGACCATTTTGTTGACGTCAACAAAATGGTCCGGAATCGCATGTCCGCTGATTTCGCAGGCCGTTTTTGCCTTCGAAACGACGCTCGTGAAGTTTCTCCACCCGGAATACCCGAGCAGATGCTGCAAGTCACGGGCAAGCCAGAACTCAACGCCCCCGTCAGTCTGCTGTGCGTGCCCCTCGAACGTGTCTGTCAGAGCGACAACGGTGTCCTGCTTCATCGTTTCGTTCTCCACAACCTCACTGGTCTCAATATGTCCAAATGCCGTCTTCGGTCTGATACAGCAGAAACTGCCCCTCGGGCGGCGGCTCAGTCGGAAGATTGTCGTTGCTCATGCAATCCATCCCTCGATAACCGTCAGCAGGACGCGGTCGGAAACTCCAACGGCAAATGGGTGTTTAGAACAGCCCATTCACGGCCTCCTGCTTTTCTTCGTCTGACGGTTGGACATCTCGCCAGATGTATCTGGTCGGACGTATGCCGGCAGGCTCTGTAGCATACTGAACACCATGCCCCATCGCGACCTCACGGAGAAACGTATGCCGAAGGATGTGAGCAGATACGCGAATGTGCGGATCGGGCGGTAGGCTCGCATTTGCCTGAGCTGAAACGCTCATAAGAACCTCATCCACAGCCAGCCGCTGGATAAAGAATGCGTCCGAAATAACTTCCCGATTTCTCACGGTAGGCTGGAACAAGCACCGCGCAGTTCCGGCAGCACGACAATCCTGAAATGCCGGAACTGCGCGGTGCTTGTTCCAGCCTACGACTCACCGGATTCAACTTTCGGGACGTTATTCTCGATATGTTCCTGAGCAGTAGAAGGCGGCGAAGAGGCTATTCACTCTTCGCGACCTCGATTCGTTTCTGCCTGCAATCCTGTCGCAGGGTGGCCCAACCAGAATGGTTGGGTGCCGCAGGCACACGATGCCGCGCCCTCAGCGTGGCACGAAAACAACGCTTTCACTTCAGTCGAACCCGCATGATGAATCATCCTGTCGCTACGCGACACAGCCATGCTGGCTGCGCCACCCGTCGGGCAAAGCCATTAACGTCGCGGAGAAAGATAAAGAAGACGACTACGCCGATGCCGACGAGACTCGCGCCGAATCGTTGTCGCTGGAAGAGGAAAACCTCGCCAAGGACCTGGCGGGCGAAGAGGAAACCCGGCAGAACGCGTTCGCCTCTACCGACGCCGACTGGCTGACGGACGAAGCCGCCGCCAACATGGCTTCAACGACGATCGCCGCGCTGGCGACCAGTTCGTTTCTGGCCGGTCTGGTCTCAGCCGATGTTGCCTACGTCACCGCTGCCGCGCCGTTGGTCACGAGCGCTCGCATGTGGAGTACGGCAATCGTCGATGTGTCGACACCCGACAGGCCACCATCATAAGATGGGGATCTGTAATTCTGCGGGTCTGTCACAAACCGCGAATCTGTTGTCCGCGGAGCGATCAGCGATCTGGAAACTGCATGACCGAAATTGCTGAGCCCACAAGTGCAACCGGGCTATTTCAAATGTATCAGCCAATTCCCGGCGTGTACGACGAGATGTTCAGTGCTCCGGGGCGTTGCCGCGAACATAGCCAAAGCATGCTTGATGAGTTGACTCGCCTTGGCTCCGAAGAGCTGGATCGTCGATATCGACAGGCTGAAAAGCTGGTGCGTGATGATGGCGTCACCTTCAACTCGTTTGATGAATCGGGTGAATCTTCGCGGCCCTGGAACCTCGATGTCGTTCCGGCGATGCTTTCCCGCGACGATTTTCAGCGTCTCGACCAGTCGCTCGTGCAGCGGGCGACGTTGCTGGAGAAAATTCTCGACGACCTGTTTGGTCC
>JABMPE010000188.1 GCA_013203845.1 Rhodopirellula sp.
GGTGAGAATGTTCAGCGGCCTTTTGACATCCGGAGACCATGTTCGCCTGCCGAGACATCAGAAAGACCAGAATCTGCAGCCAGACGCCACAGGCTTCTCGCCGCTGGTCACTCGATAACCTTTGACTGTCACTTCGATGAGTTTGACACCGTCGGGAACCTTGTTGCTGAGGTCGTGAGCGCTTCCCGGATGGTTTCGATCAGACGCTGACCGGAGTCAGGCCGTGACCGCGGCGTCATGACTGTGTCAAATTGCAAGGCATAGAATCAATCCCTCTCGATTTCCGGCAGTCTAAAACATCGACGTTACCACAGCCGGGCATATATGCGTTACTCAAGCCATTTATTCAGGGACGACAAAGTACGACAGCGAGCGATTGAAGCAGCTGTTGGCTCTGGCGTAATCGGTGGACGATCCACGGGAAGCGATCTCGATGTTTTTCGATTTCGTCGTGAAGGCTTCACAGAGCGACTCCGATAAAAAAGGGGGTCTGCTGGTCAATAACTCGCTTGAATACCCACGCCACGCGGGCGACGTGCAGAGATTTGCGTCCGATGCTTTCCGGCAAATGACAGCCTATTTCGAAAAGTCATTCAGGCGCGGGCAGGGACGCGGCGAGATTCCCGCGACTGTCCAGACGAGTCAGACCGCCAAAGCCTTCGTTACTTCGGTCGTTGGGCTCTGCGTGTTGGGACGCGGCACGTTCGGAACAACAGCCCTGCTGCAGATCGTCGAGCAGGCCAGACGCCTGATTTCATAAAGTCGAACGGCCCTCCGCCGAGACGCTTGGTAAAAGATGGCAGGTAGGTCAAGATAGAGATGGATTTGGAGTAAGAAGTTCCAATCCAACTCGTCAATTAGCCAGAAAGAGGCGTCAGTCTCCTGATATGCGTTCAACGAGTCTGGACCGAATGGTCAAAACAAACGAGAACACAATGGTGACCACAAGTCATCATTTTCGACGTGAACGAGACTCTGCCTGCCTCGCAACTTTGCAAACATCGGTCGGAAAAGCCCTCGGCGACCGAGCCCCTTCGGAGACACGAAGACATCAAGGATTGAATGTGTTGTGACCGTGGTGCCTCGCGCGCTGCACTATCCCCGGATCGTTACCGACGCGGGCGACTGGGGGGCAACGTTCGACTTGAATGTCGCGCCGTTTGCATTCGGAATAATGTTGCCATCCGCGATGCTGCGATCTACGTCAAGCAGTTGATCTGAGGTATTGCCTGATGGTTCGACACGATAAGGAACCTACATCATGAGCGCCGAACAGGAATGTCTAATCAAAGATCATGCAGCGTGCGGCGGCCGCACGCTCGCCAGGACGTCAAATGCACGAATGGCATGTTTGCTGCTGCTGAGCAGTTTTGCAGTTGGATGCCAGGGCGGTGCAGCAACTGGTCCGCCGAAGGCCCCGCCGTCCGTGACGGTTGCCACACCGATTAAGAAACAGATCGTCGAGTGGGATGCGTACACGGGTCGGCTTGACGCCATCGAATTCGTCGAGGTCCGGGCGCGAGTCGGCGGCTACCTGAAGTCGATTCATTTCGACGAGGGGCAGATCGTCAGCGCCGGAGACCTGCTCTTCGTCGTCGATCCCCGTCCATTCGAAGCGGAACTGAACGCTGCCGAGGCGGGCCTGCTGGAAGCCAAATCAAAGCTGGAGCAATCGAAAGCTCAACTCGAGGAAGCGAACGCGCAGAAATCGCTATCGGACGCCAAACTGGCATTGGCTGACGCTAATGTCAAACGAACTCGTTCGCTGAGAGCAGACAACGCTGTGGGGCAGGCCGACCTCGATCTGTACGAGGCCGAGTTTCTGCAGGCGCGGGCCAACGTCGAAGCCAGCAAGGCACACATCGTCCTGGCAAAGGCAGCCATTGCGACGTCGAGCGCTTCAGTAGAATCCGCCAGGGCAGGAATCGAATCCGCACAATTGAATGTTGACTATACGCAGATTCGCGCAGGAGTCACCGGGCGTATCAGCCGTCAGTATGTAACCCAGGGGAACCTGATCAGCGGCGGCACGGCGGGTTCAACATTGCTCACGACGATTACGTCGATCGATCCGATTCATTGCACTTTTGATGCGAACGAGCAAGACGTTCTGAAATATATTCGGTTGGCTATGGCCGGAACGCGGGCGAGTTCCCGTGAGGCTAAAAACCCGGTGTTTCTGGGGCTCGTTGACGAAAGTGGCTTTCCGCACGAAGGGCACATGGATTTTGTCGATAACCGGTTCGATCCGAATACTGCGACCATGCGGGCCAGGTGTATCTTTCCCAACGATGATCAGTTGCTTGTTCCGGGAATGTTCGCGCGGATTCGAATTCCTGGCAGTGCCCCCTACCAGGCAGTGCTGATTCCTGATTCAGCGATCGGGACGGATCAGTCAGAACAGTATGTCTATGTTGTCGTTGACGACGTGATCCAGCGCCGAGCTATCAAACCCGGTCCGATCGTTGACGGCCTTCGTGTCGTACGAGAAGGCCTCGCAGGCGATGAGTCGATCGTCATTGAGGGGCTGCTGCAGTCGCGTCCCGAGATGAAAGTCCAAACAACAGCCGGCTCGATTGAAGTTGTGAAAGACGGCCTGCCAGATAGTTACGAACCGCTACCGCCGGAAAAGTGGCTCTCTCCCACGCCCGATCCACCGTTTGAATCTCGCGACACGGACACGACCGATAATCGGACGGGAGTCACACAGTGAAGTTTCCCCACTTCTTTATTGAACGGCCCATTTTCGCCACCGTGCTGTCGTTCATCATCGTGCTGGTCGGCGGTATCACCTATTTCTCACTACCGGTCTCGCAGTATCCCGCGGTGGCGCCGCCACAGATCGTTGTGCGGGCCAGCTATCCGGGGGCCACTCCGCAGGTCATCGCCGACACAGTCGCCACGCCCATTGAACAGGAAATGAACGGCGTCGACGACATGATCTACATGGAGTCGTCGTCGAGCGCCGACGGCACGATGCAGTTGACCGTCACATTCAAACTGGGCACGAACCTTGATGACGCACAGGTTCTGGTTCAGAACCGCGTGGCAATTGCCGAATCGCGATTGCCCGAACAGGTTCGTCAGATCGGCGTGACCACCACAAAACTGATTCCCGACATGCTGATGGTCGTTCATCTGAATTCGCCAGACAGCAGTCGCGAGCAACTCTACATCAGCAATTACGCCTTCCTGAGTGTGCGTGATGCCCTGATGCGGCTGGACGGCGTGGGCGACATTCGCATTGCCGGCGGCAATGAATACGCGATGCGAATTTGGCTCGACATCGAAAAAATGACGCACGTCGATCTGACCGCCGGTGATGTTGTGCAGGCCATTCGTCAACAAAACGTTCAGGTCGCTGCCGGAGTCATCGGGCAACCGCCGATTGACCAGTCAGGCGCGTTTCAGTTGAACGTGACAACTCAGGGGCGTCTGGAGGAAGCAGAGGAATTCGGGCAGATCATTGTGAAGCGGGGCGACGAAGGCCGTGTGACTCGGCTGACTGACGTCGCTCGCATTGAACTCGGCGCGCAGGACTATTCGCGACTGAGTTACCTGGACGGCAAATCTGCCGTGGCCGTGCTTGTCTACCAGCGACCGGGAACCAACGCCGTCGACACCGCGATCGAGGTCAAGCGGACGATGCGGGAGATGGCCAACGAATTTCCCGAAGGCATCGGCTATGAAATCGCCTACAACCCAACTGACTTTGTGGAAGAATCGATCGACGAAGTGTTCTACACGCTGTTCATCACGACTGCGTTCGTTGTCTTCACGGTCTTCCTGTTCCTGCACGGCTGGCGTCCGACCATCATCCCGGTGATCGCGATTCCGATTTCGCTGATCGGAACTTTCGCGGCGATGCAGAGTCTGGGTGTCACGCTCAACACCTTATCGCTGTTCGGTCTGGTTCTGGCGATCGGCATCGTCGTCGACGACGCGATTGTCGTCGTTGAGAACGTCGAACGGTTGATCGCCGAAGGCATGGCTCCGCGTGCAGCAACGCATCAAGCGATGGACGAAGTCGGTTCGGCGTTGATTGCGACAACGCTTGTCTTGATTGCGGTCTTTGTTCCGACCGTCTTCATCCCAGGTATCAGTGGCCAGTTTTATCAACAGTTCGCACTGACGATCGCCATTTCAACGGCGTTTTCAACGTTCGTGTCACTCACGCTGAGTCCGGCGATGTGCGCTTTGTTGCTCAAGCCGAAGAACGCTGAAAAGAACGCAATTGGAAAGGTCTTCGACTTCCTGTTCGGATGGTTCTTCCGGCTGTTCAATCGCTTCTTTGATGTGACGAGCAACGTCTATGCAGGCATTGTTTCGCGACTGGTCCGCATGTCGGCGGTTGTGATGCTGCTCTATGTCGGACTGCTGGTTTGTACCTGGTACAGCTTCGGTATGGTGCCGACCGGGTTCATCCCTCAGCAGGATCAGGGCTACATCATTGTCAGTATTCGCCTGCCCGACGGAGCATCTCTGTCGCGGACGGACAAGGTCACAAAGCAAGTTGCCGATATCGGTGGCAAGATCGACGGTGTGGCCCATTCAGTCGGTATCGCCGGACTGTCCGGTTCGACGTTTACGATCAGCCCCAATGCGGCAGTGACGTTTCTGCCGCTGGAAGACGCCAAAGAACGAGCAAAACGTGATCGCGGCGTGGACAACATTGCTGCCGACCTTCGTCGAGAAGTTGGCGTCATCAACGAGGCTGAAATCTTCATCATTCCACCTCCGCCGGTCCGTGGAATTGGTCGTGGCGGCGGTTTCAAGATGTATGTGCAGGATCGCAAAGGAGCGGGCATCGCCGCTTTGAATCAGGTGAATGACACGATGGTCGCTCAGGCGAATCTGCAACCGGGAATTGCTCAGGCATTTTCCAACTTTCGCGTGAGTGTTCCGCAAATCTACACCGATGTTGATCGGACGAAGGCGCAGATGCTGGACGTCCCCGTCAGCAGCGTATTTGAGGCGCTGCAGGTTTATCTCGGCTCGCTGTACGTCAACGATTTCAATTTTCTCGGCCGGACTTACCGAGTAACCGCACAGGCGGAACCAGAGTTTCGCGACGAACCGGAAGACATCCTGAGGTTGCGGACGCGTAGTGCTCGCGGAGCCAGTATTTCACTGGGCTCCGTCGTGGAACTGACGCGCACGGCAGGTCCAGATCGACTCGTCCGTTACAACCTGTACCCGGCCGCCGACATCAATGGTGCGACGGTGCCTGGCTTCAGCACGGGACAATCGCTGACGACGATGGAACAACTCGCCGCACAGAATCTGCCGCCTGGCTTCGGTTATGAATGGACCGAACTCGCTTATCAGGAACGGCAGGCTGGGAACACCATCGTCTTTCTGTTTCCATTGGCGGTGCTGTTTGTGTTTCTCGCGCTGGCCGCTCAATACGAAAGCTGGCTGTTGCCGCTGGCCATCATTCTGATCGTTCCGCTGTGCCTGTTGTTTGCCATCATTGGCGTCTGGTTCCGCGGCATGGACAACAACATCCTGACTCAAATTGGTTTCATCGTGCTGGTCGGCCTGGCTTGTAAGAATGCCATCCTGATCGTCGAGTTTGCGAAAGCCGAAGAAGACGCCGGCAAAGACCGCTTCCAGGCTGCCATCGACGCCTGTCGATTGCGTTTGCGCCCGATTCTGATGACCGCCTTTTCGTTCATTCTCGGCGTCATTCCCTTGCTCGTTGCCACCGGTGCGGGATTTGAAATGCGCCGAGTATTGGGGACCGCCGTCTTTAGTGGAATGCTGGGTGTGACCATCTTCGGACTGTTTCTTACGCCGGTTTTCTATGTCGTCTTGCGAGCCTTTTCCCGCAGGCCAGCCACTGAACCAGCAGATCATGCGACACACCAGCCGATGAAGTAACCGCGGCCGGTCCGCAGCTGCGGGTTCTCACGTATAACATTCACCACGCCGAGGGAGTTGACCGGAAACTTGACCTCGAACGCATTGCATCAGTCATTAACGGCGTGCGACCTGACGTCGTCGCTTTGCAGGAAGTTGATCATCGCGTCAGTCGCACACAAAGTGTTGATCAGCCCGCGGAGCTGTCGCGGCTTACAAAGATGCATGTGGTGTTCGGTGACAATATCCAGATTGGCGGTGGTAAGTATGGCAACGCGATCCTGTCACGATTTCCTGTCACGAGCCATAAGAACCATCGTCTGCCGAATCGCGATGATGGTGAACAGCGGGGAGTCATTGAGGTGACCATCACGATTCCTGACGTGGCACAGCCGCTCGTTCTGTTCGCGACCCATCTCGACCATCGCAGCGATGACCAAGAACGCTTCGAGTCGGCTCAGGCGATTAACTCGATCGCAGCGAAACATGCTCATTCCCCGGCACTTCTGGCCGGCGACCTGAATGATACTATTGACAACCGGACGCTCCGTGAATTCACGAAGCACTGGACGACGGCCAACGATAAGCCGCTTTTCACGGTTCCCGTGAGTGAACCTGAACGGCAGATCGACTTCATCCTGTACCGCTCGGCTGCTCGCTGGAAGACGATCGAGATGAGCGTTCTCCCGGAAGCCATCGCGTCTGATCATCGTGCCGTGCTCGCCGTCATCGAACTTCTGCACATCACGGACAAGACAAGTAAGACGCGCTTCCGGCGCGATCGTTCCCAATCCTGGAGAGAATTATGCCTGTTCATCTCACGACGCAAACCCGCCGCCAGTTCATCAGCACCGTCGGCGCGGCGCTCGTTACCGGGGCGAGTCGCGGCCTGGCCGACGAGCGAACTGACAACAGCCTTGTCTATTTACTCAACGACACCCACATCGGCGAGAAGCATCTCCCAACGTCCCCCGTTCCGACTCACCTGCGTCAGGTTGTCACTGAGCTGATTCAACGCGACGCAAAGCCGGCATGTGTCCTGATCAACGGGGACCTCGCCCTTAAAGATGGTCAGCCTGGAGACTACCGGCACTTCGCCGAGCTGATTGCCCCGCTGCGCGAGGCGAAGATCGACACGCACCTGACACTCGGGAATCACGATCATCGGGAGACGTTTTATGAGGTCATGAAGGGCCAGCGACCGGAGTCGCCGCCCGTCGAGTCGCGGCACATCTCCGTCGTGCAGACACGCCATGCGAATTTCTTCCTGCTGGACTCGCTGCAGAAGACGATGGTGACGCAGGGCACAATCGGACCCGAGCAGCGAAAGTGGCTGGCGCAGGCGCTGGACGCTCACTCCGACCGCCCGGCACTCATCGTGACGCACCACAACCCGCGACTCGGCGGCGACCCGCTGCACTTTCCCGGCGGTCTGATCGACTCGGAAGAGCTGTGGGACATCCTCGCGTCGCGCCGACATGTGAAGGCCTACATTCACGGCCACATCCACGATCGCGGCGTGGCCGAACATCGCGGGATTCACATCATCAACACACCAGCAACTTCGTACGTCGCCGACCCGAAGAAGTCGACGACCGGCTGGACGCTGGCTCGATTCACGCAGGATGGTGTCACGCTGACGACGCGCACGACGGACGAGTCGCATTCATGGAACGGTCAGGCGAAGACCCTGTCGTGGCGGAGCTGAGGCGGGAAAATGATTGAGGAAAGCAAACATCAGCAGAACAGTCGCAAGCTACGGGGTACGCTCGCCCTGGTTGTGTTTCTCGCAATCTGCCTGGGAGCTGGCGGGCTCGGAGCTGTGGCCACGACCCCGGAAATCGACGGCTGGTATCGAACCCTTGCGAAACCGCGATGGAATCCCCCGGACTGGATTTTCGGACCCGTGTGGACGACGCTGTTTATCATGATGGCGATCGCCGGCTGGCTGGTGTGGCGAAGAGGCGAATCGCGAGCGCGGCTTGCAGCACTCAGCCTGTTCGGGGTGCAACTCACGCTGAATCTGGGCTGGTCGTGGATTTTCTTTGCCCTGCATCAGCCAGGCTGGGCGGCAATCGAGATTGTCGTAC
>JABMPE010000189.1 GCA_013203845.1 Rhodopirellula sp.
CACAAGGAGAGGCCGAGTGACTTTAACAAACTTCGTCGAACCGCCGGGTGCGGACCCGCATGCCGCGGTGGTGTGGGGAGGACGGTCAGAAATGGCCGCCCTTACCCGATTTCTGCCGTGGTGGCTTAGGCGGCATCTATTTCAGAAGTGCAGTTCGGGCATCGTGTTGCCTTGATGGGAATGTTGGAACAACACTTCGGACAGTCCTTGGTTGTGGGTTCCTTCGCGGGTTCTGGTTCCTGGGATTTCATTTGGTTCATTCCCTTGATGACCATGAAAATACAGAACGCGACAATGACGAAATCCAACACGGTGTTAATGAACAAACCATATTTGATGGTCACTGCTTCAGCCTCCGCGGTTTTCTCGCTGAGGGTGATGGCGAGTTTCGAGAAATCGACATTGCCAAGAGCCATACCAATCGGCGGCATGATGATATCATTGACAAGCGAGTTAACGATCTTGCCGAATGCGACGCCGATGATAATCCCGACGGCCATGTCGACGACGTTGCCTCGCATGGCAAACTCTTTGAATTCTTTCATCATTCCCATGTGTGGAATCCTCTCATGAAGTGTGTTGGCGAAAACGTGACAAACTGAACGGCATAAAACGACCAAGTTAACCAGTCTTCCCCACAGCAAGCAGAGAAATAGAAAGAAACGAAATGGAACAGAACGAATTAAATAACGAACCGTATCCACAGGATCTGGTTCAACAATTTGGTACGCCCGTCATGTGCGTGAACTTATGGGGTGAAAGTCCCCTGACCGACTCAACGGAAAAGACTTCATCATTCGTCTGACGAATCGTCAGTGGCGTCAGATGCTTGTCGCCCATTCTTTCGCCAGGACTTTAACCTCGCGACTAACTGTGGTCCTGCCATTGCTGCTCCTGACCACCACGCAACCTGGACTCCTGCAAACACGCCACCTGCCAGTGCAGCTTTCTGGACGACCGTCAGTGGAAGAAACGGAATCGCGAACAAAGAAAACCACAGCAAACCAGACAGAAGGATGAGCACGATCCCAATTCGAGCTATGGCCTTTTTACTGCTGGCTTCCCGAGACTGACCTGCTCCGTCACCCGTACTTGGTTGAACCATCTCGACTCTTCAGGAAAATGGCCGTTCTGTCAGTGAATTCGCACCGTCACCAACTCAGAGGATTTCCTGCGGGTACTCGTTAAACGACTGAAATGCTTCTGCATACTGAACACCACACGTCGAACCTCGATACCTTGCGAGAGCCTCTTTTGAACGAACAGCACCATCCTGCCGCAGTGGGTCATACTCGACGTTTAGAGCAAGGGCCATCAGCCGCCCAAGCCATTCACTGGCACGAGGCCAGTCGTCCGTCACATCCACGAATGTGTTTGGCTCGAAGCCTACAGTGTGCCTGGGGCCATTGTCGTACCAGTACGTTTGACGGGGAGCACGGTATGGAATCTCCTCGTTTATCAATCGGTCAGCGTGCTTCAATGCGATGCTTGAAAGCTTCGATGCCACTTCATGATCAGAGTGACGATCGTGTGGCCAAAGCATGAACGCAACATCCGGTTGAATCTTTGCGACAGCCTCAGCCACCTGCTTTTTCGTTTCCACTTCGACATCGAACGACATCTCAGCGAATTTCAGGAATCGCATCTCGACACCGAACTCTGCACAAAGCCGAACGGTGCCATCAGTCAATTCCTTCTCACGACCTTTCATTGGTCGCCAATTGGAATAGTCACCAATCAGGGAAAGAATCACGACTCGATGATTCTTTCGAATCGCCTGCATCAGGACTCCAGGAATGCCGAAGACGCAGTCGTCATAATGGGCACCGATTCCAAGAATTGTTTTCGGCATAATGCCCACTTTCTGTCAGAAACAAACTTCGGTCAATATAGCCGCCTCTTGTCCCTGAGACCTACCCAACGGCGGACATTGCGGATTAACACAACAGTCCATCGTTCGAGTATCTCTGATAGCTAAAAAAAGGGATCCGTTTCCAGAAACATGGCAGGAAGTGGCCATGCCCAACTCAGGAATCGCAGAATCACGACTCCGTGAGTTGAGCTTGGCCGTGTGGCTGAGAACGACTGCTGCTGCTGCTACGCCCCAATGTGCTCCATCGGCTTCAATGAACGCAGCTTGGTTTCCACAAGGCGGTTTTGTTTCTGATGGCGTTTGAACAAGCCAATCAGATGACGGGTCTCACTGAGAGCACTGCTCAGTGAGTCACGAAGTGCTTCGGCATGTGCAACAGGCTGCGAGTGTGGGATCAGTCGCCGGTCCAGGCATTGCACTCAGACCGGAACGGACAGGTTGGACAGTTCATGGGACTTGGGGCCGGGTAGAAGTGACCGGCTTTGATCGCTCGCCAGGTGTGCTCGACGGCTTTGGTGATGCGGTGAACCCGATGCTGGCTGACGTCGACATCGAATGACTCGACGGTTGGCGACTTCGTTTTGGTCAGCACCAGAAAACGCAGCCGGACTTCCCTGTCCGGCATCAGGCGGCGAACGAGTTCGCTGTAGAGCAGCAGTTGTGATGATGAGTTTTCGGCCTGCCCCTGAGACCAGCGACTGCGGGCTGTTTTGAAGTCAGTGATGACCAGTGCGTCGCTGGTAGTCGTGAGCAGGTCGATGCGGGCCAGCAGGTCTGGCACGCCGGGGATCAGCTCGCCCCGTAGCTCTTCTTCGATTCCGATGACGGTGTCGTCGGATGTGACGGCAGGTGATTCTCGGAAGGCGGTGAGCATCCGGTCGGCGAGGGCACTGAGTGAGTTGTGGTCCTCGCCCTTGCCGAAGCGGATGTCTTCGTAGTCTGTCGCTCGCCCCTGCCACGCTTCCTGA
>JABMPE010000190.1 GCA_013203845.1 Rhodopirellula sp.
GAGCCTGCCAGATCGCCCTGCGCCTTCAGCAATTCCGCACGGCCAGTCTGAGCAACCGCGTCCTGCGGATGCTCGGCGATGACCACGTCGTAAGCGGCCAGAGAGCCTGCCAGATTGCGCTGCGCCTTCAGCACTTCCGCACGGCCGTATAGCGCCACTACATCCCTCGGATTTTCCAGAATGATCCGATCGTAAACTTCCAGCGCTTCGCTCAGCCGCCCCTGATCCTTCAGCACTTCAGGTCTGATCGCCAAATCTTCCAGTTCGTTACCCCGATCAATCACGGCTGATTGGAATTCTCTGAGTTCAACTATTCGGAGGCGGAAACCAGTATCACTGCTTCTGTTATCCTGAGGTGCCCCAGAACGAAACGCCGCTCGCACAAAACCTGCGCCGTGTCTCCATCCCCCACCCCTGACAACTCGCAGTGGCAGCGAGTCATCGGTTTCGTCCGTCGGTCCCTCACTTAGGTGGCGAAACACGTCGGCGCACCACTCCCAGACATTTCCGAGTGCGTCCTTCAATCCCCACGGATTTGGTGGCTTCAGGCCGACTGGATGTGTTCCGCCAGGCTTAATTATGTGCCTAGATTCGCTGACCCAGCTTACATTGATCTTCTCATCCAGTTCGAAGTCCAAATGCGAGTTTCCGCCGTACCAGGCGACTCCATCAAGAGCCACAGCAATTCCGTTGTCGTCGTACTCGAATGTCCCAGCATAGGTCGAACCGGTAGTTCCAGCGCGGCAGGCGTATTCCCACTCGACTTCACTTGGAAGTCTAACTCCGATTCCCAGGTTCAGTTTTGCAAACTTCTTCCCAAACTGCTGGCAGTCTTCCCAGCTCACTTGCTCGACGGGACGGGTGGGGCTTTTGAAGTTTGCGGGGCTATCGGTATCACACACCGCTTCCCACAGTTCCTGAGTGACTGGCGTGTCGAAAATCCAAAAGCCTTGGCTGATTGTCTCCATGTGAGGTTCGAACTCACGATCGTCGAAACGGCCAGGCTCATCCTTTGGCGAGCCGAACAGAAACTGACCAGGGGGAATCCATCGAAGTCGCTGTATTACAGCCCTGGCCTTGCGACGCGGCGCGAAGCTGATCCCTCGCCCCTCAGCTCTTGCCCCTCGGCCGATTTCAATCTCGCACCACAAGCCAAAGCGATCGCGACCGATGGCGGAGGCCCAGTTTGGCTTCTGAATCTTTCGTAGCGTGAGTTCTTCCACATCCGTCACGATTCGCACGGCCGGTGACTGAGGAATCGGAGTCTCGTCAGAGTCAGCATTCAGCAGGTTAATCCACGCGGCTCGGGCGACGCTCGCTGTTTCGCTGTCTCCGCCGGGCTCCGCTTTCCGGCTACGACGCTCAACGCTTGCTCTGCCCTCGCGACTCGCCAGCAGGCCTCCGGCTGCTGCCAGCTCGACTGCCTGCTGGATCCGGAGCTCACGAACTCGGCAGCGGAAGCCAATGTAGCGGTCCCGGTAGCCAGGCGAGCGCGCGTGCCGGTACGCCGCCCGCACGCAGCGAGCGTTGTTGAGCCACGAGCCGCCACGGATGACCCGGTCGGCCGACGCAACGCCCTCAAGAACGGGGTCAATTCCCGGACCGTTATCGTGACGCCCTTGCCACGCATCCTGACACCACTCCCAGACATTCCCGAGCGTGTCGAACAGACCCCACGGGTTGGCGGCCTTTTGCCGGACGGGGTGCGTCTGACTCTCGCTATTCTCGGAAACCCACGCGATTTGGTCCCACTCCCCGGCCCCGATTTCCGGTGGCTCCAGCGTCCCTGCCCAGGTCGAGGTCGCTGTGCCCCCCCGACACGCGTGCTCCCATTCGGCCTCCGTCGGCAAAGCGAACTCCGCCGAAATCCGAGCGGCCAACTGCTGGTTGAATGCCACACAGTCTTCCCAGCTAACCCGCTCAACAGGACGGTCCCCCCCCTCAAAGTTGCTCGGCGATTTCCCGGTGACGGCTTGCCAGAGATCCTGCGTCACCGGCGAATCAAAGATCCAGAACGCCTGAGTGATCGTCACCTCGTGCTGCGGTCCTTCATCACTGTCTCGGCCAACTTCGTCCGCCAGCGACCCCATCAGAAACGTGCCCGGAGGGATCAATCGCAGCCACTGCACTATCTGCGTGCCTGCATCGGAAATCGGCATCGTGGCTTCCGCAATTGGCATCGTCGCCTCAGCAATCTTCATCGGTCGAAAGACCGACAGCTCCGCCCACAGACCAAACTCGTCTCGGCCCCAATTGCTGGCCCATTGCGGTTTCGGCAACTGGTCGAAGTGCTGAACAGCGGCCTTCAGGAACGCCTCGCCGTCGAGTGGCGCGGTCGGCTCATCTCGCGGAGCGAGATGGCTACTGTCAGACGCCTCTGCTGCTGACACAGCATTCGGGCCTGAGTGTCGCGTTGCCTCATCTCCGGTCGGTCGCCCTTCGCTCGCGTGTTCGCTGTCTCCGCCCGGCTCCGCTTTCGGGCTGCGACGACTCACAGCTCGCTGCGGGCTCCCTCCCTGCGCGGCTTGCTCCGCCGCCGACCTGCTCGGGCCTGAGCTCAGAGCTCGGCAGCGGAAGCCAATGTCGTAGTCCCGGTAGCCAGGCGAGTACGCGTACCGGGACGCCGCCCGCACGCTGCGAGCGCTGCTGTCCCACGAGCCGCCACGGATGACCCAGTCGGCCAACGCAGCGCCCTCGTGCACAGGATCGCTCACTGCTTCTGCCGTGTACGGTCGCCGCGATGCGTCCTGACACCACTCCCAGACATTGCCAAGCATGTCTAACAGACCCAGCCGGTTCGGCTTCCTCTTCGCAACCGGATGCGTCCCCGCTTTGTCAAACTCGTACTGCTTCTCAGACCAACTGCCAGCCTCGACGCCGTCCGCGAGTTCAAAATCGACACCACTGTTCCCGCCGTACCAGGCAAACGTGTCCAGCGCCGGAGCGTTGTTTGCCCCGAGAATCTCAAACGCCCCGTCATACGGTGCCGACTCAGACTCAGACCCGGCCCGACAGGCAAATTCCCACTCCGCTTCGGTCGGCAGAGCAATGTCGAGCCCCGGCACCCGTTCCTTCAGCCGATCGAAAAACTTCTGACAGTCATCCCAACTGACTTGTTCCACGGGCCGATCCGGAGTCTGAAACTGGCTGGGATTTTCACCCATCACTGCTTCCCACAACGCCTGCGTACACGGCGTATCAAACATCCAGAACCCGCGAGAAATCCTCACCTCATGCTGCGGCCCTTCGTGGTCACGCCGCCCCGGCTCATCCTCCGGCGACCCCATCAGAAAAGTCCCCGCCGCCACCCAACGCATCCGCTGCGTGACAATCTCTGGCAGTTCTTCAAGTGGAGTTTTAAGAAGTCCGAATCGCTCGATGGCGGAAAAGTGATTGAACAACTCAGTTGTTGAACTAACTCCAGAAGCCACACGAATTGAATCCAAATTCGTCGATTCATTTGAGGTCTTCAGAATCTCATAGATTGAACGCTGGACCGAATTCAGTTTCTTCAATGAGGATTTGCTGGCACTCTCGTTGATAGTAACGGCAAGACGAGGATGCACCTCAAACTCCGCCCACAACCCGAACTCATCAATCCCCCAGGCACGCGCCCACGACGGAGCTTGACCATCGGCCCAGAAGTCGTAGTCGATGTCGAAACCCTGATCGAGAACGATTTTCAAACGGCGGATCGTCGAATTTATTTCTGCGATTGGAGATCCAATGACCGAATCGCGATTACGAGTGACGTGAAACGTTTCGCCGACTTGCGTGATCAATAGATGCTCGCTGACAGTAGCCGGTAATAGTTTGGGGGCGACACCTGATGACAGTTTTCGCGGCGGGATCAGTTCCAATGCCCGATGAAGTCCGTCTTTCAACTCTTCATCGTTCCAGAGGTGGTCCGGCAGTCGTGTCGCAATCTCACGGAACCAGACTGCCGCGTCTCCCAGCTTTCCTTCTTGTTCTAATGTTTTCTCCAGGCGGTCCGTAAATCCTCGGAGAAATCGAACCGCGTCAGTACGGTCCGCCTGAAATTCCGGAGCGGGAACATCTTTCGAACTCAGGATTTCTTCAAACCAGACACCGGCCTGCAACGAACTGTGCTGCTGTCGAATCGCTTGGGCAGCTCGACAAAGCTGATCGACCGACAACTCGTCAGAATTCGCTTGCTGACTGGCCAGCAACAGCTTCCGAAAATCATCGTCCACGGCAATTCCGACAGAACTTGACCCGTTGACCAGCTCGTGCTGCCAGATCAGCGACTCCAGACCACAGTCGGTACACGCTGCCGGAAGAAGTCTTCTCAAGCGACGAACCAGATCAGGCTCCATGCGAATTGCGATGGCTCCCAAAGTGAGAATCAGCTCGACAAGATGGTCAGCCTCATCTGCTGTCCAGGCGGCTCGGCGTCGCAGTTCCCACGGGATCACATTCCAGAGCCTCGCCAGCTCAGGAGAGCACCAGTCAGGATGAGCCGGGAAAAGCGCAGCCACTTCGCAACGCTTTTGCTTTGCCTGACGCCCCAGACTTAACCACGCGGTTGTTGCGTTACTCTCCGGATTTCGGTCGAGCATTCCGAGGTCGCTCAGAGCCAGTACCTGCCCACCGACTGGGATCTGGAATTCGATCGGTGCTCCTGCTTCGCACCACTCTGGACGGTCCCGGCCATCCCGTACGCCAGCAATCCGCAATGTTCCAGCCGGAAATACTTCCAGAATTTCCTGGAGAATAAACGACTGTTCTCGCCAGTACGGAGCCAGTCGCATGGAGCGGTCGACGATGACAATCGTCTGATGCCCCCAGATTCGCCGGTTTTCTCGCGGAAGACGATGAATAAACTCGCCACGGCTGATCTGAGCCACCGCTTCGTCGAGATCAGTTCGCCCGCACCGAGTTTGTAGACTCAGGTGATTTCGTAGCCGTGTCATGACTGAGGCAGACGATGCGAGGTGCTCGACCAATCCCCGCTGAGCTGGGCGGTTCGTCCACGGATCTCCGTGTACGACCGGAGTGACGAGCACGTTGCCCTCACCATCCTGCCGAACAAGCGTCCGAAATCGCGTCACCTGCCAGAATGAAACTGGACTGGCTGCGAAAACAGTGACCTCTGGATCGGGAACACGCTGACTCTTACCGTGAACAGGACCAGCCGCGACCTTTGGAAGAAGATCCACCCGTTCTTCGTCAGCGTCTTCCTGTTCAAGATCCGTCTCTTCAAGTTCGTAACCAAGCCGAGCCGCAAGAGATTCCTGCAGATCGCTTCCATGCCGCAGAGCCCTGATCAGATCACCTCGACCAACAAGAGATTTCATCGTTGTGGTTCCGAGTGTTTGTGGAGGACGAACCGGCGCACGGTATTCAGGACGGCTTCCTGTTTCTCGGGATTGTCGTCGGGAGCCAATTCTCTGACCGCCCGAACCGTATCAAGAAACTCGGCCTGACCTGGCCTAGGTCCGCTTCCGTCAAGCGCAGAGCGCTCCTTCTCCCGCATCTCGGCCGCCTTCAACAGCCGCTCATCCGTGACCCCTTCAAA
>JABMPE010000191.1 GCA_013203845.1 Rhodopirellula sp.
TCGATTCCGCTGGAATCGGCCCTAAACGGCGCGACCGGCGTGCAGGCGGTGCGCACGTCTTCCGGCGTCGGACTTTCCGTGATCTACGTCGAGTTCGACTGGGGAACCGACATCTACACCGACCGTCAGATTGTGATGGAGCGTCTGCAACTTGTTCAGGATCGACTGCCAGACGGCATCAAGCCAACGCTCGCGCCGATCTCTTCGATCATGGGACAGATTCTGATGCTCGGGATGTGGCGGGAAAATTCCGGGCTTGAGAATGAAGAGACAACGTCTGCTGCCAGAGACTCGATGGAATTGCGGACGCTGGCCGACTGGGTGGTTCGACAACGACTGCTGACCATTCCCGGCGTGTCGCAGGTTTTCACGATGGGCGGCGGGCGCAAGCAGTTCCAGGTGCTGGTTGATCCGGACCTGATGCTGCGGTACGGGGTGACGCTGCATCAGGTCAAGCAGGCGGTCGTGAACAGCAACATTAATACAACGGGTGGCTACCTTGATGAGCAGGGCCCGAATGAGTTGCTCGTGCGGGCACTGGGTCGAATCCAGACAGTCGAGGATCTCCGGAAAGTCGTGGTCACGATCCGTGATGGTCGACCAGTGGCTCTGGCTCAGATCGCAAGGATCGAGGAAGGGCCTCAGGTCAAACGCGGCGACAGTTCTGCGTTTGTCAGAGTCAAAACAGCAGAGACGCGCGAGGGGACTCCGATGTCGCCAGCGTCTCCGGACTCCGGACGCTCAGCTCTCCATTCATTCTCCGGTGGTCCAGCTGTCGTTCTGACAATCAACAAACAACCCGGAGCCGACACACGCGCGATTACCGACAGCATCCTTGCGGCTGTAGAAGAGCTGAGCGATTCACTGCCGGACGATATTCGAATTGTGCCGGTGTACTCGCAGAAGTCTTTCATCGATCGTGCCATCGAGAACGTGATCGAAGCACTCCGCGATGGCGGGTTGCTGGTTGTCGTCATTCTGTTTCTGTTCCTGATGAACTTTCGCACGACATTCATCACGTTAACGGCGATTCCGTTATCGCTCGTCATGACGGCGGCGGTGTTTGCTTTTTTCGGATTGTCCATCAACACGATGACGCTTGGCGGGTTGGCCGTCGCGATTGGCGAACTGGTTGACGACGCCATTGTTGACGTCGAAAACATTTTCAGACGATTGAAGGAAAATCGACTCAAAACGAAACCAAAGCACACGTTGCTGGTCGTGTTTCAGGCGAGTACCGAAATTCGCAACTCAATCGTGTTTGGCACGATGATCGTGATCCTGGTGTTCATCCCGTTGTTCGCTCTCACCGGAATGGAAGGTCGACTGTTTGCACCACTGGGCGTTGCTTACATCGTGTCGATTCTATCGTCGTTGTTTGTGTCGCTGACGGTGACTCCGGTGCTTTGTTACTGGCTGCTCAGCAAACACGGCGAGCCATCGAAAGAAGGCCAGGAAACGGACGCAGACTCGGAAGAACTCGACTCGTTCTTTCTTCGCGGTCTCAAATACGTCGGTGACAAGGTCATTCGTTTCAGTTTGGCGTTCCCCAGGTTCAACCTGATTGTGACCGTGCTGGCCGTCGCTGTGGCGGGACTGTTCGTAGTGAATCTCGAACGGGACTTTCTGCCGCCGTTCAATGAAGGCTCGATTCAGCTGAACGTCGTGCTGCCGCCGGGCACTTCGCTGGCAACATCGAATTCAATTAATCGGACGGTCGAGCAACGGTTGCTTGAGATTTCAGACATCGACTCGTTCGTACGCCGCACCGGTCGAGCGGAACTGGATGAACACGCTGAAGGCGTCAACATGAGCGAGTACATCCTGGAGCTTGATCCCGGTTCGCCACGTGGACGTGAAGCACAACTCGAAGAGATCCGCGAGGCGATGGCTGACATTCCGGGCATCGTGACCGCGGTCGAGCAACCGATTGCCCATCTGATTTCGCACATGCTTTCGGGAGTGAAGGCTCAGATTGGTATCAAGATCTACGGTGACGACCTGGACGTGCTGCGTCGAAGAGCGAGCGAAATGGAATCTGTCATCAAAAACGTCGCCGGTGTGACGGACCTGCTCGTTGAACCGCAGGTCATTATTCCTCAGCTCCGCATCGAACTGGACCATGACAAACTGCTGCTGAACGGACTGACGGCCAATGACGTGAACGAGTTCGTTGAAACGGCGATGAATGGACAGGTCGTGTCGGAAGTGCTGGTGGGGCAGCGGCAGTTCGATCTGCTGGTTCGCATGGACGAGCGTTATCGGGAAAACATTGACCGATTGCGGCGGCTGACGATTGAACTGCCGGATGGTGGAAAGATTCCGCTGGAAGCCGTCGCGAAAATTTACGAATCCGGCGGCCCCAACACCGTTAATCGAGAAAATGTTCGCCGACGAATCGTACTGCAATGCAACGTGTCCGAGCGAGGCGTGGTGGACGTTGTTGAGGACATTCAAAAAGCCGTGGCTCCTGTCGTGGCGTCGCTTGACGAAGGCTACTTCGTTGAATTTGGCGGTCAGTTTGAAAGTCAGCAATCAGCAGCGCGTGTCATCGGCGTGCTGTTTGTCGTGTCGATGGGCGGCGTCTTTCTGGTTCTGTTCACGATGTTTCGGTCAATCAATCTGTCACTGCAGGTAATGGCCGCGTTGCCGATGGCGTTTATTGGATCGGTAGTCGCATTGGTTCTGACTGGTCAAACGCTGACGGTAGCGAGCATGGTCGGTTTCATTTCGCTGGCGGGGATCGCCTCGCGCAACGGAATCCTGCTACTGAACCACTACCTGCATCTCGTGCAACACGAAGGTGAAGACTGGACGAAGACAATGATTGTCAGAGCCGGGCTGGAACGCCTCGCACCGGTGCTGATGACTGCGCTGACATCCGGCATCGGGCTGGTGCCGCTCGTACTGGCTGCGGGTGAACCCGGCAAAGAAATTCTGTACCCGGTGGCGACGGTAATTCTTGGCGGACTGATCAGCTCGACGCTGCTGGACTTCTTTGTCCACCCGGCGTTGTTCTGGCTGTTCGGTCGGAAAGAAGCCGAACGGGTCGTTAATGCCAGCCGTTCGAATGTTGACCTCACCGAATCCAGCGACCACTCAGATGTAGTGACTCATCCTGTAGACGCGGCGCTGGCCTGACCTGGCCATCGCGAAAAACTTCCATGTTCAAAGTACCTCGAATTTTCTGGAGACTGAAATGAAGGACTTATTCACGACAGCACTGGCAACGCTGGCACTGGCTGCCTTTACGATTACTGGATGTGCCGATTCGTCGGACACGTCGCAGTTCAACGAGGTGTCACCAAACGAAAGTGAGCATGCCGATCACGATGCCCACGCCGGACATGCTCACCCGACACACGGGCCACATGGCGGCGATCTGATTGAACTTGGTAACGAGGAATACCACGCCGAACTCGTCCACCCTCACGGTCATGAGGAAGCTGCTCACCAGGACGAAGCAGAACACGAATCGGGTGGGGAAAAGAAAGCCGAAGCCGGTGACCATGACCATGACGCAGACGAACACGCGGGCATTACCGTCTACATTCTGGATGGCGCAGCGAAGAAAGCAGTGGCCATTGAAGCGACCGAAATAATGCTGAATCTTTCTCATGATGGACAGCCGGAGCAATTCAAACTGGCTGCCATGCCTGAGACGGATGACCCGGCAGGGAAATCCTCACGTTTCGCTTCCTCAGAGAAGGATCTGCTCGAACACTTCCACGAGGCGGAACATGTTGAAGGAGCGTTGGTGCTGAGCATCGACGGGAAGGCTTACCGTGGAAAACTCGCTCACAATCACGGCGACGAGCACGATCATGCCCACGACGATCACAAGAGCGAGCACACGCACTGACAGAGTTCGCGGATGTTCTGATCTCCCGCCAGTAGAGGGTACTCCTCGTTCGGATAGACATTGGGAATCAGGCAGGTGTCGCAGAAACGCAGGCAAACGACCTGGTCGCCGAAAAGTCCGTGTAACGGTCGTACTCACAGGACCGTCCGGGCTGGCTCAACGCGTTCAATCAACTCTGGTCGCTCGCCTTGTGGATGCGGGATCGTGACTATGTAATGTGCGGATGGATCACGCTGCGAAACAATCTGCTTGTGGAAAGAGAATGTCGGCTTTCAGATCGACCGTCCATTGTGTTTTCGTCTGCTGCGTCGCCGCAGTGTTGGTGGCGGTGCTTTCTACTGAGGGAGCGGCGGTGCTGGCGTCCGACGCCGCCGCTGCCGGAAGTCGAGTGACATTTGAGAGGGACGTTGTCCCGGTTCTGAAGGCTCACTGCCTGAAATGCCACGGTGGCGGGAAGCGGGAAGCGGAACTGGATGTCAGACGCCGGTTCCTGCTTCTGCGCGGCGGGGACAGTGGCCCCGCGATTGTCACCGGAAAACCAAAGCAGAGCCTGCTGATCGAGATGATCGAAGAAGGGTTGATGCCGCCGGAGGGTGAGCCTCGACTGCGCGACGAAGAACTGGCCGTACTGCGGAAATGGATCGCGACCGGTGCGGCGATCGCGGGAAAAGAAGAGCCGCCGCTGGAAGAGGTGGGCGCCGCGCAGCGCGAGGCAACTTTCATTAACGAGTCTCGCCAGCACTGGGCGTTTCAGCCGGTTCGAAAAATCATACCGCCGAACGTCTCGAACGCCGAATGGCTAGAGACGCCAGTCGACGCATTTATCCTGGCGAAGCTCGAACAACGAAACGGGCAACCGGCTTCGCCCGCACCCCGTGAGGAGCTGATGCGGCGAGTTCACTTCGATCTGCATGGTCTGCCTCCTCAGCCTGAAGAAGTCGCCGCGTTTGTGAATGACGAGGCTCCGGACTCGTATGAAAAACTCGTCGACCGGTTGCTGGCCAGCCCGCATTACGGTGAGCGATGGGCTCAGCACTGGCTGGACGTTGTACGTTTCGCAGAAACCGAAGGCTTCGAATACGACCGTCACCTGCCCGATGCCTGGCGATACCGCGACTACGTTATCGACTCGCTCAACGCCGACAAGCCGTTTGATCAGTTCGTTACAGAACAGATTGCAGGCGACGAAATTGAACCGGACGATCCTCAACACCTGGCCGCCGTCATTCTTCATCGGCTGGGAGCCGTCCGCAGAAACGCTGGCAATCCGGACATCGCTCTCAGCCGCAACGAAGTGCTGACCGAGCGGACAAACATCATCGGCGAGGCATTCCTCGGCCTGACGGTTGGCTGTGCGCGCTGCCACAACCACAAGCTCGAACCAATCACACAGAAGGACTATTACCGGTTGCAGGCTTACTTCTCAGCGACCGACGAACACAACGTCCTGCTGGCCTCGCCGCAGGAACAGGACGTCTGGGAGAAACGATCGGCTGAAATCACCGCAAAGATCAAAGAATTGAAAACGCAGGCCAACTCGGCCAGTGGCGACAGAAAGACCGAACTGGAGAACCGGATTTTCGAAGTCGCGTACACGTTGCCGCCACATCCCGCGACGATTCCCAGTATCCGAAACGATTTTGAAAACCGCACCGCGATGCACGTTCTTCGGCGCGGTGTCTGGGAAAACAAAGGCGTTGCTGTCGGCCCTCGTCCGTTAAGCGTTCTGGTGTCAGAAACTGAACCCGAGCTGCCTGCAGATATTGAACGGCCTCGCACGCAGCTGGCCAGGTGGATTGCTGACTCCGGCCATCCATTGACGGCACGTGTGATTGTGAACCGCTTGTGGCAGTATCACTTCGGCAAGGGCCTGGTCAAAACTGCCAACGATTTCGGGACGCACGGTGATCGACCCAGTCATCCTCAACTGCTCGACTGGCTGGCTCAAGAACTGGTACGCAACGACTGGCAGTGGAAAGCCATTCATCGGCAGATCGTACTCAGCAACACTTACCGGCAGAGCAGCGTTCATCCTGATTCGCTCGAATTGGCCGAGGCCGATCCGGAAAACCGATTGTGCTGGCGAGCAAACCGCCGAAGACTGTCAGCTGAAGAAATCCGCGACTCGATGCTCTCTGTTTCCGGCAGAATCAATCTGAAATTGCACGGTCCCAGTGTGATGGTGCCTGTCGATCGAGAACTCATCAATCTACTCTACAATCCGACTCAGTGGGTCATTGCCAGAGACACCACAACGCACGATCGACGATCGGTTTACCTGATCGCCAAACGCAATCTGCGTCTGCCGTTTATGGAAGCATTCGACGCGCCGGCGCTGCAGACCAGCTGCTCGCTGCGGGAAAGCAGCACTCACGCGCCGCAGGCACTGGCACTACTCAACGGAAAGTTCGCCAACGAAATCGCTGCCGCCTTTGCACAGCGATTAACTCGCGAGTGTAACGGGCAGCCGGACCGAATCGTCGAGCGGGCTTACCAGCTTGCGGTCGGTCGCCCGCCCACGGACAAGGAACGTCGTCTGTCACTGGCGTTTCTGCAAGATCAACCGTTGACGGAATTTTCGCTGGCCCTCTTCAATCTCAACGGATTCGTCTATGTTCAATAACGAGCGGTTCGGTCCAGGAAGTAACCTGACCCGTCGAGGGTTCATCCGCGACGCGTGCTGCGGTTTCGGCAGCATCGCCCTCACCTCGATGCTGCACGACGAAGCTGCACGTGCGAACGAATCGACACCTCTGAGTGCCAAACAGCCGCCGCTGAAACCGCGCGCTCGGAACGTGATCTTCCTCTTTATGGCCGGTGGACCAAGTCAATTAGAGACGTTCGATTATAAGCCGCTGCTGAACAGACTCCACGGTCAGTCGCGACCAAAGGAGTTCGGCGAGGCGAAGTACCAGTTCATCAAGAGCGATGCAAAATTGCTCGGTACAAAGCGTTCGTTCCGGAAGTACGGCGAAAGCGGCATCGAAGTCTCGGACCTGTTTCCTCACATCAGCACCTGCATCGACGACATCGCCGTGCTGCGGTCGTGTTTCGGCGATCAGGTGGTCCATTCAGCTGCGCAGTACGAATTATTTTCAGGCAGAACGGTGCCTGGATTTCCCAGCATGGGTTCGTGGGGGCTGTACGGTCTGGGAGCCGAAACGGATTCACTGCCCGCCTACGTCGTGATGCCGGATCCGCTGGGAGCGCTGGAAGCCGGCCAGCCAATGTACATGAACGGCTTTCTGCCGGCGGCTTATCAGCCAACGATGTTTCGCCCCGGAAACAACCCTGTGCTTAACCTTGACCTGCCCTCGCACGTGGATTTGAAGAATCGACGACGAACGCTGCAGCTCGTCCGGGAACTCAACGAAGCCACACTGCGTTCAGGTGATGACGAACTGGAAGCTCGGCTGAAGTCGTACGATCTGGCCTTCAGAATGCAAACCAGAGCGCCCGACGTTTTCGACCTGAGTCAGGAATCCAAAGAAACTCACGAACTCTACGGAGTCGGTCGCCAGCCTACCGACGATTACGGTCGCCGATGCCTGCTGGCGCGGCGGCTGGTTGAAAACGGCGTCCGCTTTGTCTGCGTCGTTGCTGGCGGCGGACCGGGCAACATGCAGTGGGACGCTCATGGCGACATTGAGGAAAACCATCTGCGGAAAGCATCCGAGACCGACCAGCCTGTCGCCGCGTTGCTGAAAGACCTGAAGCGCCGCGGGCTGCTGGACGAGACGCTGGTATTATGGGGCGGCGAATTCGGACGCTCGCCGGAAGCTCAGGGCAAAGGTCGCGACCACCACAATCTCGGGTTTTCGATGTTCATGGCTGGCGGCGGAATCAAGGGAGGGAAAGTCGTGGGTGCTACAGACGACATCGGTCTTCGCGCCGTCGAATCGCCTCACCACTTTCGCGACATTCACGCCACCATGCTGCATCAGCTGGGCCTCGACCAGCACCAGCTCACATACCGTCACCTCGGTCGCGATGAACGTCTCACGTTTCTGGAAGGTCACGTGATCGACGAAATCGTTTGATGCAAATTGAGAAGCTGGCATTTCGGTAGTCGTCCGCCAGCAACAGGTCTGTTATCACGCCCCAATCTGTTGAAACAGAAACTAAACCACGGAAGAAACCCCGGACAGGGAATCACTGCGCGTCAACGGAACCAGTTGTTCCGTGTATTTCGTGGTTTGCTGTTTCGTCGGATGACGATCTCCTGGTGGCCGGAGAATGCGAGCTTGCTCAGTGCGGCATCAGCTATTCTTCAATCAGTGTGACCTGCCGTTTTTTGAGATCAGCTTCGAGCGCGGCGCGGTCGGTTCTGGCGGGATCGATCCAGGCGGTGGCCAGACGATCGCGAAAGCTGGCAGTGGCGTGTTCGACGCCTTCGACCCGCGCAAGGATGTCGTGAACAGCCAGTGAGCAGGCTTTGCAGTCAAGTCCCTTAATCCGCAAGTCGATGCGTTCCAGCTTTTCATGCGGAAGCAGTCCGAGCGGTTTGAGCGAGAACAGGCCTGTCGACAATTGACGGACTCGGTTATTCAGCCGTTCGGTGATCTGCTCCGATTTTGCATTACGAAACAGATCACTGGCTGCGGCGTACTGAAACGTGGCCACGGCGGTGTCGAAGTCGATCGTCTGGAGGCTCACTTCCGGAAACTCATGCATCAGTTCGCGAAACGCGTCAACCCGCTCGGGCATGAACAGACCGACGACCCGCAGCTCGATGGTGTGTTCGTCGTCAAACTGAAATTCCTGCGGGGGCGGGTTGTCTGGCAGAACCGATGCCCGTCTGAGAGCCGGATTTGGTACCGGTGGCAGAGTCGTGGTCATCATGACTCGTTGCGGTTGTCGCGTCGGGTCTTCAATGGAGGGGATCTGGTTGCGTTCCGGCTCGTCGATGGGCCGTGCCTCTCCGGTGAAGAGCGGGCTGCCAATGAGTTCGTGAAGCAGCGTTCGAAGGCCTCCGCCTCGCTTCTGCGTGCGATCGACAATGTCGTCAAGAAGAACGCGGTCGCTGAACCGAACGGTTCGGCCCGTGGCGTAGACAACGAATTGTTTTGCAAGGTTGCTCAGCAGACGACGTGAATCTGCTGCAAGCAGCGACTGGTATTTCTGAATGTCTTCGAAGGTCCGACCGTCATGCAGTTCGCCGCTGGAGTCGACGGGCTGTCCCAGCTTGAAACTGATTCCGATAAACGGATCGATGGAGCCGCGTCCGGCAGGGTCGCCTTCTCCGATAGATCGATAGCGGTCGCGAAAGCCGCCGATGACGTCGAACGATTCCAGAGCGAAACCGGGGGGATCAATGCGGCGATGACACGACGCGCAAACGGAGTTGTCACGATGCTTTGCCAGTTGCTCGCGAATTGTCGTCGCGCCGCGAACGTCCGGTTCGATGGCGGCGACATTGGCCGGTGGCGGTTCGGGTGGTTCCCCCAGCAGTCGATCAATAACGAATGCACCACGAGGAACTGGCGAGGTCGTCGTGCCGTTGGCGGTGATCTTCAGAATCGATGCCTGAGTCATAAAGCCGCCGCGAGGGCAGCCGGCTGGAAGTGGAACGCGACGCACCTGTGTGCCGGTTACTCCTGGAATGACATAGTGGGTGGCCAGTTTCTCGTTCACCATCACGA
>JABMPE010000192.1 GCA_013203845.1 Rhodopirellula sp.
AGCGTCGACGGCGAGGGGCCGGGCATCCGCGTGTTGGAATACTTCATGCCGGCCAACCCGAAAGACGAATGGAAATTCAGCGTCGTCTGCGACTTCATCCACCTCTCACACAACTTTCACCCGGTCAACTGGGACGACGATCCCGAGGAAGAACTGATCATTGCCGGTAAGGAAGGCGTCTGGCATTTCGACCGGCAGCAGAACGACTGGGCAGCGACGCAACTGACAAAAGACTTCGCGGGCGAAATTCGTGACGGCAGACTACCCAACGGTAAACGCTTCATCGCGACGGTCGAACCCAAACACGGATCCGTCTGTGCCGTTTATTCCCAGCCTGACAAGAATGGCGAACTCTGGCCGTCAGTGAAGGTGCTCGACGACAAACTCAAAGACGGTCACGCCTTGGCGTGCGCCGACTTTCTGGGAGTTGGTTCAGACCAGATCGTCGTCGGCTGGCGAGCGATGAACGATCCCGGAGTCCCCGGCATCAAGCTGTTCACACCGCTCGACAAAGACGGCACGCAGTGGCGTGAAGACAGGCTCTCGTCCGAAGGAGTCGCCGTCGAAGACATCAAAGTCGCCGACCTGAACGGCGATGGAAAAGTCGACATCGTCGCCGCTGCTCGTCAGACAAAAAACCTGGTCGTCTTCTTTAACGAGCGATAACCACAAACCGTACCGAGGTCGTTGCGTCCCCAAAGCCTGAGCACATACCGCGTGCATCATGGGTGAGACCCTCAGAACTTTTGAGAAAACTGGGGGTTCGCTGAAGCTCGACTACCAGCCACCCGCCTCTGCAAGTCAACTCAACTTTCGTGTTATGTATCCTGAAGAATGCAGCTCCGACGAGATCAGCGTCGCGACGGAGGCGGAACGATCTTCACGAAGTCGAATGAGGCAATATACTGGCCGCTTCGAATCGATGATCCGGTTGAGACTGGGAGAGTGTTTGCATGCTTGGGATTCTGGGGCGTCATCAACGTACTTGTGACGGTGTTTCGCGGCGGCATCTGTTGCAGGCGGGCGGTGCCGGGTTACTCGGTCTCAACCTGCCGCAACTGCTGGCCGCCGAGTCGGCGCAGCCATTTCAGAATGCTCGCGCGAAACATGTGATCTTCCTCTTTTTGTTCGGAGGACCGGCTCAGCACGAGACGTTCGATATGAAGCCGGAAGCGACGGAATCCATTCGCGGACCGTTCAAGCCGATCGCCTGTCGCACTCCGGGACTGCTGATTTCTGAACATCTGCCGAAAACGGCGCAGATCACGGATAAGCTGACTGTCATAAGAACGATGAGCCACAGCTTCAACGATCATAGCGGCGGTGGGCATTACATCCAGACGGGCCATCGATGGCATCTCCCGATTGGCGGCGGTTTTAACGTGACGCCGAAGGACTGGCCTTCGATCGGATCGGTTGTGGAGTATCTGACTCAGCGTCGTTCTGAGCTGGCCAAAGATATGCCGAGCTATGTCGTCGTGCCGAATTTTCTGGGACGTCTTCAGGAATACCGCGTTCAACTTCGGCGGCCTGGTGAGACCGGCGGATGGCTCGGTCGTGGATTTGATCCGGTCAATACTCGCATCGAAAAACGGGACAGCTCTGACAATCCCTACTGGCGAGACTGTACGAACGAGGAACTCGATTTTCAGATCGAAGGACTCGTCAGTCACGAAGCATTGACGCTGGACCGCATGACTCGACGAAGCTCACTGCTCGACCAGTTTGATGCGGGAGTCAATCAAATTTCGGCGAGTTCAATCCAGGCGTATGACCAGTTTCAACAACGGGCGTTGTCGCTGGTTTCCTCACCTAGAACACGCGAAGCACTCGATCTCAGCCGGGAACCCGACAAGCTGCGAGATGCCTACGGTCGGCATTTGTTCGGGCAATCAACGTTGATGGCTCGACGTCTGATCGAAGCCGGTTCACGATTCGTCACCGTTCACTACGACTGCGTCGATGGTTACTCGTGGGATTCACATCGCAACAGCGACGACGTGAAGAAGAATCTGCTCCCCACGATGGACTCCGCGTTGTCGACGTTACTGATCGACCTGGACGATCGAGGGTTACTGGATGAAACGCTGGTCGTCTGCATGGGCGAGATGGGGCGAACTCCCAAAGCCAACTCGAGCTGGGGCCGCAATCACTGGAGCACACTGTTTCCCGCGGTGCTTGCCGGAGCCGGTATTCAACGCGGCGGTCTATTCGGAGAATCTGATCGCGATGCTGCTTACGCGGTGACTCCGCCGGTTCGTCCCGAAGATCTCGCCGCGACCATCTATCACGCACTTGGCATCGATCCGGAACTCCGCGTGCCTGATCCGCAAGGTCGACCGACTCACGTCATTGATGACGGAACGCCGTTAATGGATCTCTTTGCCTGACACACGCGGCGATTACTTTGACGATGGACGCTAAAGTCGATTGAAGCCGTTGAGTGCTGCGACGCGGTAAGCCTCGGCCATCGTTGGGTAGTTGAACGTTGTGTTCGTGAAGTATTCCAGTGAGTTGTGCGGCGCGGGCATCGACATGATGGCTTGGCCAATGTGAATGATCTCGGTCGCGTTGGTACCAAAGCAGTGAATTCCCAGAATCGCCATCGTTTCGCGGTGGAAAAGCAGTTTCAGCATACCGACGGGCTTGCCAACGATCTGAGCACGAGCCAGGTTCTTGAACATCGAGTGGCCGACTTCGTACGGAATGCGGGCTTCGGTAAGTTCCCTTTCCGTTTTTCCCAGCGAGCTGATTTCAGGGCTGGTGTAGATACCAGTTGGAATTTCAGCCATGCGAAAATCTTCGCAGTCGCTTTCACCCAGATGTCGCGCGGCGAAACGTCCCTGAATGTAGGCGGCGCTGGCGAGTGCGGGCGGGCCGATGACGTCGCCCACGGCGTAAACGTGCGGCGTGGCCGTTTGAAAATTGGAGTTCACCGAAATCTGTCCGCGGTGATCGGCTTCGAGTCCAATGTTATGCAGCGCCAGCGATTCAGTATTCCCCGAGCGTCCGTTGGCCCAGAGCAGAGCATCTGACTTCAGCTGCTTGCCGGACTTCAAATGGAGAATGACGCAGTCGTCGCGAGGCTCGACTTTTTCAAACGTTTCGCTGTGACGAATTCGAATGCCGGTATCCCGCATGTGATAGCTCAGCGCGTCGATGATCTCGTCGTCGAGAAACTCAAGCAGTTTATCGCGGGTGTTGACGAGGTTCAGTTTCACCCCGAGGTTGCGAAACATCGTCGCGTACTCGCAACCGATGACGCCGGCTCCGTAGATCGTGAGAGATCGCGGCGTTTCTTCGAGATTGAGAATCGTGTCGCTGTCGAAGACTCGCGGATGACTGAAATCGACGCCGTCAGGACGGTACGGTCGCGAACCCGAGGCGATGACAAACGACCTGGCGACCAGTACCTGCTGGCGTCCGTCGGCAAGATCAACAGCCACGGATTGGTCGTCTCGAAACGAAGCCTGTCCATGGTAAACATCGACTTCATTGCGGTCGTAGAAGCTGCGGCGCATGCCGACCTGCTTCTCAATGACCGATGCAGCGCCGCGTCTCAGGTCGCGAAAGCCGAGATGAACTGAAATACCCGCTTCCTTGAAATACCGATTCGCGTTGACTTCAGTCAGTCGTGCAATTGCCGACCGAAGTGACTTGCTGGGAATCGTTCCCAGATGCGTACAGTTTCCTCCGATCAGCGGCAGCCGTTCGACGACGGCAACATGCTGGCCGTGTTTGGTTGCCTCCATCGCGGCCCCTTCGCCGCCAGGACCGGTCCCGATCACGACAAGGTCGTAGCGCGACTCTTCAGTTTCTCCCACCTCAATGACTCCACGAATTCTCATCGCAGGCCAGAAGCCATTTCCGACTACCGGCAGGCGATATCAATTTTCCAAAAAACAGAGTCTGACAAGGAGTCAGACTCGCTGCGTGACGACCGAAAGGCCATCTTCCATGACCAGTTGCGACATTTGACCGCGATCTTTCAATTGCTTCATGACTTCCAGAGCCGACTCAAGAGTCTGGCATCGCTTGACCAGTCTCCAGCTGTGCCAGCCGCTTAAACCTGCTCGTGAAACCGGGGCCGCTTCGTCAATCGCGGACGGTCGAGTCGTTGTTTTAGCCACCATTCCATCGGTCCCTGCAAATTCGAGTTTCGAAGAGAGCTGGTGTGATGTCAGTGCTTCCTGCACTCGTCAACCGGCTCTTTAATTCCCTCAAGAATAATCGGCAGCAACGATCGTGCCGGATTATGTTTCCCGTAATTTATCGACTGAAGTTGGACTGAAACGCCTGCGATCCGAGCATGAATGCTGTCATGCCGGGATCAGTCGTCGCCTGGCAATGAAAACCCGACCCGAAAGCCAGGATTAACGTGTCTGGTGCAAAAAAGAAAACCGCGACTTCCGGAGAAGCCGCGGTTTTCTTATGTCAAATCTCTCAACGAATGCGACGGCAGAGTCGCTTGAAGAATGGCGGAACGCGGTAGTGCCAGGCACTCACCGTTGGTCGTCCAAGCCAGTCGATTGGGTTTGGAACCTCCGTCGGATTTCGGAAGAGAGATTTGGTTTTCGCCATAAGGCAGTGCTGCATTCATCGGCAATCCATGAGGCCGTTGATCGTCAAAATTCGGCCCGACGACAGATTATTGACGACATCCTGAATCCGCACCAGACGGCTTTTTCGATTCATCACTGCTACCGGAAAGTTGGGGCGAACCCGTCGAAAATCTCTGGTTCTGGCAGCGTTTAGCGATCTGGCTCTCCGACAGGGAAGGAACTGCAACCAGTTTCCGCCCGGTCACTCGTTCACCTGCTGCCGACCGGGCAGACCAATTTGCGAATCCGACATTCAGCGACCAGAGACGAACGCCGCGTCTCCGAGAACCGCGACGTACCGATCAGCGTGGTCGTGGACCGCTGAAGCCTGAGGCTTCTGCGTGGCATGCCTGAAGTGAGGTTCGCAGTGAGGGCATTCGGCAACGTGCTGTCGGATTCGAGCAGTCGTCGCAGCGTCAAGTTCGCCTTTGCGGAAAGCCGCGGCGTATTTCATCACATCGGAACAACAAATCGAGCCGACCTGCAAATCACCGTCAGGTGTAGCGGCCTGCTGTGGATTCGCCGGAAGAAACAGCCACACACCGAGTCCTGCCA
>JABMPE010000193.1 GCA_013203845.1 Rhodopirellula sp.
AACGTGTGGAGTCGGTGGAGCCGTTTTTGGGATTTCCGGTACTGTCCTCGCGCCGCTTTCAATTTCAGCAGGTTCGCGTTTCGAGGTCTGCAACAGGGCGGTCTGCTCGGCCTCAATCATTTTCTGTTCGTTTTCGGCAATTACCTTGCCCAGCCAGCCGGCGAGCATCGCTGGCAACATCACGAGGTCGGCAAACAGGGCAGTCATGATCATGGCTGCCATCAGCCAGCCAAAGCGGCTGATTAACGTCAGCTCAGCCGGCATCAGCACGGCCAGACCGATGCCAACAGCTACGCTGGTCTGAAACAGAGCTGGCCCGCAATGACTGAGCGCTGAAATAACGGCGTCGTGTCGTTCGAGACCGCGTCGTAGTCCTTCACGGAACCAGGTCAAAAGGTGCAGCGTTCCGTCCACAGCAATGCCCAGGGCGACAGACGCGGTAATCATCGTGCCGATATCAACCTTGATGTTGAACCAGGAAATCGCGCCGAAGACGGTACTGATCGGCAGAACGTTCGGCAGCATCGTCGCCAGTCCGGCTCTGGCACTCTTCAGGACCAAAGAAATGACGATTCCAATAACCACAAAGGCGATCAGGAAGCTCTTGATCAGGCTGCTCAAGACCGCTCGCTGTGTTTCCAGGAACAGCGGAACCATTCCCGTGACGACATAGTTGGCCCCCGTGTGATTCAGTGTTTCTTCCTGCACAATTCCAGAGATTTCATCGAGCAGCACACCATAATCCACATCCGTCATGATGTTGACCTGCGCCGTAATTCGCCACAGTTCGTCACCCGTTTCGCACAGCACGCCGTCAGCGGTTTTTCGATCCTCGTCCGCCATCGTGATGAAACTTCGCGCGGCCGAACGCTCCATGACCTTCAACTCGGTCTGAGTATCGATCTTTCGCAGAAACGGATTGCTGGCTTTCCTCTGCAGAGCTTCATCGGACTCAGACTTTCGAAAAGTCGCCAGTGAAATCGCTCCGGTAATGTCTCCATGCCGTTCAACAAGCTTCTGCTGGATCTTGCGGACAATCTCCTGCCTTTCACCAAACAACAGTCCGTCGGCAGCCGGAGCGCGATGACTTTCGGCAAATCGAATGATGACATCAACCGGAATCACGCCACCCGTGTTCTCCTCGATGAATCGATAATCTTTGACGACCTGCGCCGTCTCCGGAAAGAACCGAATGACTTTGGTTTCAGTCCCGAACTGCGTCAGCCCTGCTGAACAAACGGCAAACAACAACAGACAGGCGAGCCCTACCGGTTTCGAATGACGAACAATGAAACTGCCAATCGGCTGCCAGACGTCAGGCAGGCTGCGTTTTGGACGCGCCGCCTTTTCAGGAACAAACTGCAGGAGAGCGGGCAGTCCGTAAAGAATGGCTCCCAGACCGACAAAGCAACCAAACGCCGCGTACATCCCGAAGTGGGCGACAGGAGCCAGTGGGCTGGTCGCCAGTGAAAGCAGACCGAAGGCTGTCGTCAGACTCGCCAGCGCACACGGTCGAGTGGCCAGCCTGGCCGCTGTGACTGGTGCAGATGCGAGGTCAGTCTTCGCAGCAAACCGCCAGTAGCTGGCGACGTGAATCGCTCCGGACATCGTCAGTACCAGCAGCAACGTCGGCATCACGACCAGAACCATATTCATGCTGCCACCAGTTGCCGGCACCACGGCGACAGTCAGCAGCACCGTGTAGTACGAGACGAACAACACGAGAGTCGCCAGCACCGCGCTGCGAAGCATGACAAACGCCAGAATGATTCCGACAACTCCGGAGAACAGGATGATCGACCTGCCCGGCAGATTCCAAATGGGGAAATCGCGGTTCCAGGCGGCTAGTTTCACGGAATCGTTCAGCGCCCGACCAGCCACTGGCCGACCACCCAGATGCAGACCCTCTTTCGGAATGCCGACTTCAGCGGCAATGCGACGCAGTTCGGAAATCGCGCCTTTCTTGTCCGCTTCTCCGGCGTCGCTGAGGATCACTGCCACCGTCAATGGAGAACCGGGGGCAAAGAAAGCGTCTTCGATCAGCTGATCATTGCCAGTTTCGTCGTCGGACGAAACTGCTCCATCAACTGACACGGCCTCAGCAATTTCAATGACTCGTTGAGCAGTCTTCGAGTATGGCAACATGCCCGCCCATCGAATCTGAGCGTGATGATCCGGCAGACTCTCGAACGGCTCAGGCTCCTCGTCGATCGGGACGATTGCTTTGGCGAGCGGATAATCATCGATTGACTTTTCCGGCACCCAGTCCTTGACCGGGCCCTGAACTTCCAGCTCGATACCCAGTTCCGCTCGAACTCGATCCTGCAAAGTCTTGAGAGTCGATTTTTCCCGCTCCTGCCCCAACTCGGTCAGTTGCAATTTCAGCGAACCGGTGCCGAGAAGCACACCCTGCAGACGCTGCAGAGCCTCTTTATGCGACACGCCGTCATCTTCGATGCGCCGCAACAGACTTTGCGGAGTGACCACTCGTTCGACATGCTGCAGGCCACCGTGTCGAACACCGTCCTGGTCCGGGACTCCGGCCAGACGATCCGCTAGCCACTGAGTTCGAGGGTCGTTCAGCGTACTGCCGTCCCACGTAACGATGATGCTTTCGTTGTGGGGGAAGTTTTCCTGGTACCAGGCCAGTGTCTGGGCGTTGGGATCGTCTTCCGGAATCCACTTGCGGATGTCGTTGTCGAGTTCAATCCCCGACAACGCCCACAAAGCTGGAGGCAATGCACAAGCAAACAGAACGAGCACCCAGAGGCCCATTCCATGCCCCCAGGGATCCTTCTTATCGAGAAAATGCGTCATGCCGATTCTCGTCGTTGAAAGTCGATTGTCACTTCAGCAGAAGAAACCCTGAATGAGAGCGTCCAGCCAAAATGTGTACCTTCGCGAATAACACCGTTACTTCCAGCAATACCGGATCGCGCACCAGTTACTGGATTGATGATGGCCCGCTCTTCTGATTCATCGACGCTGAGTACACACACAGGCCGTCCAGCGGCAGTGGCTGCCGTGATTACTCCGAGATTCTCAATACCAACGGGCAGTTGCTCCGTCTAACGTGACTCTTTGGCGACTGACGAATCTGTAACTGACGACGGTAATCCGATCTTCAATCGTAATTGCTGGCGGATTCTAACCAACAATCCCGCATCCCCTGAAGGTGGCCTGCCCTTATTTATCGGCCAGCAAGCCTGAGTCGTCCGCTCTGAATCGGTCGGCCAGCTTCGGAAGGCATGGCAACATAGGAATAATGCGTCGTCATAGACTGCCGACTTGCCACCACACGGTCGTCGATTTCGCCCGGAAACTACGAAAAAACGAGCGTCATCCTTGTGGACGTACGCTCGTTTTAAAATTCGATCACCAGAACCACCGACTATGTCTTGATATGTCGACGCTTGGCCTTGCGAGCTTTTGCACTCGCCGGACGTTTTCCGTGGTTCGCCTTCTTCAGTTTCTTATGAGATTTGGCCATTTCTATCTTCTCGCTCTCGTAAACTCTTTGCTGTCTTGACTGGAATCCTTTTTGGGCTGCAACAGGTCAGTCCCTGACCGAATCATGGCATTGTAGCGCCCATGCAAAACAATGGAAAGTCTGGGACACCTTACCAACTTCGGGCTGAATCATCTCGCCATGCCGCAGCAACTGTCACCATCGGCAGGAAAACGCGGCGGCCAGGAACCATTTGATCCAATTTCTGGCATCGGCAACCCCAAACAGTGCCAGTTAATCTGAGCAATGAGTCGACTGGGGCAGATCGCCGACAACCGCCGTGGTCCTGTAACCGTCAAAACCATGAGGCCTCCACAACTTCCATGCCCCTTCCAGAAACTGCAACTGATGAGTTGCCCGAATAATGTTTTCGCGAATCCTTTTCTCTCACAGAATGAAATCCGCCTGCTCTTCAGCGACTCCCCACATAAGAACGGTGACTTTGAACCATTCTGTCATTCAGTGAGATTTCCCATACGTCATGAGAAAACAGGCGAGAGAGTTGCTCAATTAGCCGATGGTTGATGACGCTGCTGCGTGGTGACGTGGTGACACTGTTGCTGCAATAGAGATGCTGCTGTTTCGCCAGACTTGCAGGACGGCGAGTTGTTCGCCAGAATTCTAGTTCACCAGCACCTTGGTGAATCAATCTGCCAGACAGGGAGATGTTTAAAATTTATTTAAACAAATTTCAGCATTCTCAAGTCAATGTCTGGGTTTCGACTGCTGTAGTGAACAAGGCGTTTTTCGCTATCTTGCCTCCTTAGCTCAATCGGCAGAGCAACTGACTCTTAATCAGTAGGTTGTTGGTTCGATTC
>JABMPE010000194.1 GCA_013203845.1 Rhodopirellula sp.
GGCAAAATCCAGCGTCTTGTAAAACTGATCCCGCGATACCCCGTGCTCTGCCATCAGCTTCTCACGCGCCTCGCCATCAACGCGTACCTTCTCGCCGGGCTCGTGGCTGCTCCCGATGGCTTTTTTAATCGTCCGACCGGTGTCGTAGTACCGTTTCAGTTCGTCAGCGACTGCCCGTCCCCGAGTGATACCAATCGGCCTGCCAGTAAGTGCTGCCGCTTTCTTTGTCATCGCGTCTCCCGCCCTCAGTCCGTCAATTCTGGAACCGCCACAGTCTGTGTTAGCGGTCACAGAAATGGGAGTCTGGACGCTCGGTGCGGTATCGGAGCCTGCACTGACCATCCACGAGACCGAGGGGCATTAACCCTGTTTGCGCAACTTGAGGGCTGGTGGACTACACTCAGTCTGGCCGGACGAAAAAGCATGGCGGCGAAGGGCGTTTTCCTGGTCTGCTTTGAGTGCTTCCCGAATACCAACTCCGCATGATGAAATGCAAGGCGTGACGACTTATGCCATCACACGATGATTTTGGCGGCCAACGAGGCCGTGGTTTTGACCCCGACGACATCCCGTGGGACCAGATCGGCAAGAAGATTCGCCTGATTCTGATCGGCCTGGTCGTTATCGCCGTTCTGCTCGTAAGTAAGTCGATGTTCTATCACGTCGAGGCGAGCGACGAAGGAGTGGTGCTCAGATTTGGCAGGAAGGTGGCAACGGTTCCTCCTGGACTGCATGTGAAGCTGCCCTGGCCAATCGACACGGTTTACCAGGTGCCGGTGCATCGCATTCAGTCGTTGGAGTTTGGTTTTGAAACGTCCCACGCAGGCCGCAAGACGGTCTTCGCGTCAGAAACTTCGGATGATCTCGAAGTTGCCGAGATGCTGACGGGAGACCTGAATCTGGGACACGTCGAGTGGATCGTGCAGTACCGCGTCAAAGACCCAATGGACTTTCTGTTCAAAGTCGGCAGCACGGAGAGCATCAACCAGTCAAGCCTGCCGAGCGGAGTATCTTCGGACATCAACCCGGCGGTGCCGGACACCATCAGTGATGTTTCCGAATCCGTGATGCGAAAGCTGGTGGGAGATTCCAGCATTGACTACGTGTTGACGATCGGTCGGGAACAACTTGCTGCTGAGGCAGAGCAAATGATTCAGACGGAACTGGATGGCTTCGAGGCGGGCGTCGAGATAATCACCGTCAAGCTGCAGACGACGTCACCACCGACCGCGGCCGTGCAGGACGCGTTTCAGGAAGTCAATCGCGCCCGGCAGAAAAAGGAGCAGGTGGTCAACGAAGCGCAGGGCGAGCGGAACAGCCAGATTCCCGCGGCACGCGGAGCAAAAGACAAGGCGATCGCTGAGGCCGAGGGCTATCAGAATCGAGTCATTCTCGAAACGACCGGGCTGATCAGCGCGTTTCTCGCGCAGCTCGCTGAATACGACAAGGCTCCCGAAGTGACCCGAAAAAGGCTCTATCTGGAAGCCATGGAAGTCATTCTATCTCAGGCAGGTAACAAAACGATCATCGACGAATCGGTGCGTGGTGTGCTGCCACTACTGAATCTCGATCCGGGACGTCCGCAGCCTGCCGGCGAGACGGGAGGGGCACGATGAAGACAAAAATTGCAATCGGCTTTTTAGTGACACTCGTGATGGCCGCCGTCGTTCTGAATGCAAGTACGTTCGTCGTTGAGGAAGGCAAGCAGGTCATTGTGACTCAGTTCGGCAAGCCTGTTGACGACGTTCAAAACGCGGGCCTGCACTTCAAAACGCCGTTTATTCAGGAAGCGTACTACCTGGAGAAACGACTGCTTCCCTGGGACGGGTCACCGGAGAGCATGCAGACGAAAGACAAGAAGCGGATCAACATCGACGTCTGGGCACGCTGGAAGATCAGTGACCCGATGACTTTCTTCGTGAAAGTCCGTAACGAAGCACGCGGCCAGAAAATCCTCGACGATCTGGTGGATTCGGCGGTCCGTGACGTTGTCGCACGCCACAACCTGATCGACGTCGTCCGCAAGTCCAACGCGGAACTGATCTACGAGACTGAAGAACTCGAACGCACCGAGGCCGATCAGGTCGCGGGAAGCGGACGCGATGACGTCGAAGAGAAAATCCTTCTCGAGGTGGACCTGAAGGAGTACGGAATGGAACTGGTCAAGGTCCGTATCAAACGAGTCAATTATGTCGCGTCGGTTCGCGCGACCGTCTACGAACGCATGATTTCGGAGCGATTGAAGATCGCCAGGTTGTATGAGTCGGAGGCGCAGGAAGATAAGAACGGCATCCTGGGACAAACGCAGAAGGAACTTGATCAGA
>JABMPE010000195.1 GCA_013203845.1 Rhodopirellula sp.
CGAGTACCCGCAACTCGAGCAGCAAAGCCACTATGTCCTCTGGGCCGACGCCTGCCGCGGTGCAGGGAAAACGAACTCCAACTTCAGCTACGCCGGAAATCTGACCGAGACGATTCTGCTCGGCACGATCGCCATCCGACTGCGCGATACCGAACTGAAGTGGGACGCGGCGGCTCAGAAACTGACCGGTCACGCTCAGGCAGCGAACCTGCTTTCCAAACCGTACCGGAAGGGGTGGGAAGTCGCCGGGCTTTCGTAGGATGAGTCCGACATAACTTCCCGAATTTGTTGAGAGCGGCGAGTTGAAAGCGGCGATTTTATTTCAGGACGGCACCTTCGTGGACGTGATCCAATCGTTCTTTGATCCAGAAGCCGAACGTCGAAGTCCACCCAGTCAACAATACCGAAGCTTCGACTCAGACTCCTCTGAACATTGCCACCCAGATTCGGGTTCAACGGCCACCTGTCCGGATTTGGAAAAAGTCTATCGGCGTCTGTTGACGATGACTACAACTCCGCCAGTCAACCGATAGCCGCACAGCCGGAGGGGGGCGTCGATCGATCACATCCAATATTGAACACTCGGTTCCACCTTGACGTCTGACACGGCGTCAGCACCGACGTTTCAGTATCAACACTTACCGTATTTCACGACTGTTATTTCGAAAGGCGGAGCCTTGGCCAGAAAAAGTCGCCGTGTAAACCGAGTCCCGCGTGTTGCGATTGTCGCTCTGGGAATTGCGATTTTCCTGCTGCAGCGGTTCGGCATCTGGGACCGTATCCAGAACCAGATCGACGCGGTCATCCCAACGCAATCGGTCACCGCAGACGACGGAACGTGGCGAGCCATTCGAGTCGTCGATGGAGACACACTCGTGCTGCAGAATGACGAGCGTGTGCGACTGATCGGCGTCGACACTCCTGAGACCAAACACCCGACAAAACCTGTGGAGCCGTTTGGTCCGGAAGCATCTGCATTCACGAAACGAGCTGTCGAAGGAAAGGTCGTTCAACTGAAGTTCGACCGGGAGAAACGCGATCGTTATCAGCGGCTGCTGGCTTACGTCTATGTTGGTGACTGGTGCCTCAATGAAGAACTGATCCGAGCCGGCTACAGCCCGTGCATCACTCGATATCCGTTCGACCGAGCGATGAAAGCACGATTCAAGCTCGCAGAAGACCAGGCGAAAACTTCGCGTCGTGGTCTCTGGGGAACTCAAACACGCGTCGCATCAAAGATCGAAAACTGAAGAGACCTTCACGTGTGAAGTGCAGAGTGCGACAAGCCAAACGACTGACACTATCGTGTCAGTCGGCTTCATCTCATGGTATGCCTGCGCTTCTCTTGTCATACGTGCGATGTCGTTGTGGCATGTCGTAGTACGATGCCGTTCGAAAGTTGACGTCACACTTCCGGGTTTTCCCAGACTGATTGCGTGCAATTGATGTCGCGTTCCAGCCCCTGCTCGTAAGGCTCGCTCGCGAACGTTGGCTGTTGACCCGTGAATTCCAGTTCAGAAATCAACGCGCCGGTTTCAGAACGGCCTCTCCTTTTCGACGCGAAGATATCGTGAATCTGGTACTCGTTATTCGGTCCAAGTCCAAATGCTTCCGCAATGCGAGTCACTCTTCGCGATCCATCATCAGAAAACCGCGACAACTGCACGATCACGTTGATCGCAGACGCCACTTGAGCACGCGCGACGTAAATCGGAATATCGACATCCGACATCAGCGACAGCGTTTCCAGGCGAATCAGCGCATCGCGCGGCGACGTCGCGTGAACCGTTGTCAGACTTCCGGTGTGCCCGCTGATCATCGACTGAACCATGTCAAGCGCTTCGCCCCCGCGAACTTCGCCAACGATAATCCGGTCCGGTCGCATTCTCAGTGATGCTCTGAACAAGTCGCGGATCTTTACTCCGCCGTGACCGTAGCTGTCAGCCTGCTGAGCTTCCAGGTAAAGCGTATGCTTCTGAGCGAGTTTCAGTTCGGAGCTGTCTTCGATAACGACGATTCGCTCGTTCTCCGGCACCGCCGTCGACACGGCATTGAGCATCGTCGTCTTACCGGTTCCCGTGCCACCAGCGACAACGATGTTCTTTTTCATTCGCACACAGAGTTCCAGAAACTCCCTGGCTTCCTCCGAAATGCTGCCGAGCCGGACGAAATCTTCCAGGCTGAAGATGTCACGTTTGAATTTGCGAATCGTCAGGTAAGTCCCCGTTCGAGAACTCGGCGGAATCACCGCGTGAACTCGAGAACCGCTGGGCAATCTGGCGTCCAGAATCGGACGGTCGCGGTCGATCTCCCGCCCAACGTACTGAGCGATATTCGTAATCGCTGAGACCAATGCGTCTTCGCTGTCGAACCGGGCATCAGTCTCATACAGCTGACCTCCGCGCTCCACGTAAACCTCGCGGTACCCGTTGACCATGATCTCGGTAACGGTGTCGTCATCGAGAAACTCTCGAAGCGGAGCCAGAAAAAACTCCAGCGTCGATCCAAACACCGATTCACGGGACATGATCAGCCTTTTCGAAGCGAGCAACGACGATCAGCAAAGCGACCGCGACCTGAGCAATCGCCACCTAAACGAACAACGAACGGCCAGTGTATCGCGAAGCAGTCGGCCATTCAGCAAGAGCCGGCAGCGACAAAACACCTTGCGACCTGCAGACTCAAACATTCTGACGCATCGGCAGAGCGGGCTTGTAGAATCTGCAACGAATTCTGGAACAATCTTCAACGCGAGTGATGCCGAGGCCTCAGAATTCGCTGTTTTCCCTGCACAACGGGGACAAATCACCGTTCGGTATGGAAGCTGCTTTACCTTCTTGCGAAACGCACCCGAGGTGGGACTGCTGGCTGGGAGGCCGGTCTCCACAACAGAATTTCAGAACGTCCTTGCTCAAATAGAGAACAGCCGACTCGGCAACCGCTCGGTGCCGGGCAAATCGCTGTTGAGCAAATCAGTGTCGATCCCAAAATCAGTGCCGGGCAAAGATGTGAGGCAAGGCGCAGAAGGATCGGAAGTCCGCCAGCGAAACATCGCTTTCAACAGCGACGCGAGGAATGTCGAAGCGATCAATTCCAGCTCCGGACGAATGCCCGCCATAATAGCTGAACGCCCAGTCGAATCCGTGGTGGCTGAGTGCAGCTCGCGTGTCGTCGTTGAAGGATTCCCGCTTGCCGACCGGATAGCTCAGTGACGTGACAGAACGCCCCAGTTGCCGTTCAAGCCGCAGGCGAGACTCGCTCAACTCAACCCCCTGCTCTTCTGCCGTCAGGTTTGCCAGAATCGGATGCGTGACCGTGTGAGCTCCGAAGTCCATCCCGCCGCCGCTCATTTCACGGATCATGTCCCAGGTCATCCACTGGCCCAACGCGGCTTCCGCAGGCGCTCGTCCCGAACCAGTCGCCTCAGCGACGCCGTCCAGAAACTGTTCGGTTCGACTTCCTTCCAGTCGATAATAGATTCTCAACAACCGATCCATTACTGATCGTCGATCTGATCCATCAAGGCTCAATCGTTCGGCCAGCCAGTTTTCCGGAAGTTCGATCGTGTCACGCGTACTTGACCGGACCATCCAGGCAATCTCATCCCACC
>JABMPE010000196.1 GCA_013203845.1 Rhodopirellula sp.
GCAATCACCACTGAGCGGAGAATCCTCATGCGTTCCGATCCTTGCCGTGAGAGGAGAGAAATTTGCAGGCTGGACAGTAACCGGACGGCCCGGACACTGCGTCACTATTGTCATCAAGACCCTGTACTGACAACGTTTATCGCTGGTCAGAATCAATGGGACTCAGTCAGATTTCCATAAACCCGGCATCCTGCCAGAACGATTCGACACGACTTGACCTGTCAAACCGTTTTGAAACCGCCATCCTCACGATTCCAGATAGAAACTCAGCGTTACAAAGCAGTTTATGGAGCCCCAACCAGCCGAAATGAAAGGCCTTTATGCACAAGCGAGTCAGCATATAGTCCCTAATCACCCTTCGCAACCAGTCGTCACCGGTCACGAAACCAGCAACGGCCAATGCGCTCGATCCTCCCCGTTTCCGATCAGTTTCAATATCGCAAGCCAACAGAAACCTCGCCGCCAGATTGCCCGGCCAGGTATCTAATTGCCCGGCCAGGCATCTGTCAGAGCGTCTGGTGCTCGACAGAGCAGAACGACAGGCTCGAACTTTCTACACTCAGACTCTGGTGTCACTTTCAGCACCGTCCTCGAATTGGTCCTCATAGCGGAGAAACAGGCGTGGCAGACTCAGAAGAAATCACTCTCGGAATGATGCGAAAACACCTTTACGCCGCTGTCGTCTGTGATGCTCTGGATTCGCTGGGGTTTCGCAATCAGTCGCCCCGAATCGCTCTGCATCCACAAACAGTGGACGCGGTACTCGTGGGCCGCTGCCAGACGACACTGTGGACCGACATGGCCCACGAGGATCCCGCCCCGTACGCACTCGAGCTGGAAGCCGTCGATGCCTGCGTTGCCGATGATGTTATGATCGCCGCCGCGCATGGGTCCGCACGATCAGGGGTGTGGGGCGAACTGCTTTCAACCGCCGCTATGAATCGTGGCTGCGTCGGCGCTATCGTGGACGGTTCCGTCCGAGACGTCCGCCAGATGCGGGCCATGCACTTTCCAGTTTTCGCACGTGGACGGTGCATCTACGACAGTCTCAACCGACAGCGTGTTATCGACTGCAACGTTCCCGTTGAAATCGATGGAGTCACTTTTTCACCAGGCGATCTGGTCATTGCCGACACCGACGGCGTCGTCGTCGTGCCCCAGGACGTCGAGCATGAAGCAATCCAGTTGGCATGGAACAAGGTTAACGCCGAAAACGTCACGCGGGATGCTATCAAAGGCGGCATGAAAGCAACGGAAGCTTACCGCAAATACGGAGTCCTGTAGCCTGTAAACAAACGGGTTTTCGTGGCGGTCAATGGTTCATCCGGGACACACGCCGGATCACCGGTGTCGCGAGCTGCCCGCTCGATTCAGCCAGACCAAATTCGTCGCTATCATCACGGCCCTGTCGACGCCTACCCATTCCCAAAGGAACCCTCGCTCATGACCTCCCTCTCCGAAATCCAGCCGCTTTCTGCAGAACTCTTCAAACGTCTTGAAGAGTGCGACACACCAACGGTCTGTAATGTCGTCGAACTGTGGGACATCCACCCTCGAAACAATGGCTATATGGATTCCAGTATCGCCGCCTGCTTTCCTGAAATGCCGTCGATGGTCGGCTACGCATTGACGTCGACGTTTCGCAGCATGGCCCCGCCACGTGGCGGCGACGTTTACTCCGGAATTGCTCAACAGGTTGAAGCCTTCTCGGAACTGCCCGGACCGCCCGTCATCGTCTATCAGGACCTCGACATCCCTGTCGCCTCGGCAACGTTCGGCGAGGTCATGTGTACGACTTACAAAACATTCGGAGCAAAGGGCATCATTACTTCCGGAGCCGGTCGCGACCTGAAAGAAGTGCAGGAACTTGGCTTTCCCGCTTTCACTAACGGCACCATCTGCGCGCATGGCTATTGCCACACGCTGGCAGTCAACGTGCCGGTTACCGTCGGTGGCCTCACGATTTATCCTGGCGACCTGCTGCACGGAGACCGGAACGGAGTCACCACGATCCCTCACCAGATCGCGTCCGAAGTTCCCGATGCGTGCAAAGAGCTGATGGTCGCCGAGAGGATCGTGCTCGACTATCTGAAGGGTGACAATCTGACAGCCGCGGCCTTCGCCGAAGCACGCGCCGAATGCGGAGCCATGATCGCCAAACTGTCTAAACGCCTCAAAGGCGTAGCCTGATCGCTTTCGTCGAGCGTGAAGGCAATTTCTGGATCAGGTGGCGGGTGGTCGCGCTTGCGAGCCGCTCGGGATGGATAATCCGGGAGGCTCGCAAGC
>JABMPE010000197.1 GCA_013203845.1 Rhodopirellula sp.
AACAGAGATAATTCGCCGTTTCAAGCCCCAAAGAACCGGATCAGCCCCTCTCGCCCGCACCCGGCGCTCCGACCCGCCAACACCACGCCAAGCGACAACAGAACCCAGACAGCCATCACACCGGTGCGCAAAGCAGGTTAGTGCTTGTTCTTGAGGGCCCCAAATGTTCTGAATCGAGCCACGAAGCTGAAGGCGATCCCAGATTTCCATCGGATCAGTCGGCTTCTTTGATTTGAGTCCGGCGAGGTTCAGCTTCTTGAGTTTTTTTGCTGCCATTATTTTTCCCACAATTCATCGCGTCGTGAAAACGCCGGGGCTGTAATCGACCGTTTACGCTTCAAGTTCATGCCTATGTACTGAACCTTCGCGGTCCAACTGGCGTACAGGTACAGATAATGGTGGTCCGACTAAGGATGAGTCTCTGCTAACTCGAATCGCGGATCAATGTGGTCGGCAAGCCATCGATGGCATCTCCGTGCATGGCGAACAAGCGAATCGAAGCGACATGCGAAGAGTATACTACCGTGCCCGATAAAATCTTCTTTGCGCAGCAATGGGAAGACGCTGGTGGGTGGTTCGGCTTTCAGTCTGATTGCCATCCTGCCAGCACTCAGTCGATGTACAGAAACTCGTTCGAGCACAACAGCATGTGGGCGAAGTTTTCGAACGAGCGCTGGTGTGCCTCGTCGGCTTTCGTGCCGGATTGCTCGTAGAGCGTCGACAGATAGTGGATGTGGTTCTGGGCGAGTTTTGATTCGGCGGCGGACGGGGCTCGGGAGAGGGCGGTCCAGTAGGCGATTTCGATTTTCTGGGGCAGATCCGCTTGCGGGCCGGCTTCGGTTTGAATCAGCTTTGCAAAGTGCGCGGCGTTGGCGGTGAGGAATTCACTGTTGATCATCGTCAGCGACTGCAGCAGTGTGGCTGACGTCGACTGACCTCCACGAACGCGGTCTGGACCAGGATGTGGCTGTTGTCGTCTGTGGCGAGATGGGCCGCACTCCGCGCATCAATGCCACCGCTGGTCGAGACCACTGGCCGCAGGCTGGTTTCGCACTGTTTGCTGGTGGAGGATTTCGAACCGGCCAGGTCATCGGCGCCACTGACGCTCGTGGCGAAAGGCCCGTTGGCCGGCCTTACACACCGCAGAATATTCTGGCGACGCTATATCACGCGCTCGGGATTGATCCGACGACAACCTTCCCGGACTACTCTGGCCGGCCGCGGTATATCCTCGACGATCGCAGGACAATTGCTGAGTTGATCTGAAGCAACTGCTCCGGGTGAGTCGTGTCACGGCCTTGTGAAGTCACCCGACTGACTCAACAATCGACTGCGACAGAGTGGATTTATCGTCACGCTGTCGGCGGAGTGTCTTCAGCAGACTGGCAATGCCGTTCAATCGTGAATCGGCTACCTCGTTCCCGAATGGAGTGTGAATCATGTTCTTCCGTTGTCATTCCGCCGACCGACGCCTCGTTCGGGAAATCTGCTGCTGGGCTGTGCTGGCGTCGGCGTGTTTGAGCACTGCGGTTGCTGATGATGTTCAATCGCCGCCTGAAGGTCTCCGTGTGTTTTACACCGGACACAGCTTTCACATGTTTGTACCGCCGCTGGTCGAGCAGCTTGTCAAGTCGGCTGAGATTCAAGGCCACCAACTGGTTGGGACACAGGGCATTGGCGGTTCGCGAGTGATCCAGCACTGGGATCTGGCGGACGACAGAAACAAAGCCAAAGCGGCTTTAATCAGTGGCGAGGTTGATGTTTTCACAATGGCCGCTCACGTGACGATTCCCGATGAAGGGATCACGAAATTCACCGAGCTGGGTCTGAAGCACAATCCGAACCTGCGTTTGCTCGTGCAGGCCTCGTGGTATCCGTTCGATGTCCCGTCGCCGGAAAAGCGAATCAGAGACAACGCTCAACGCGACGACATGAAAATCGAGGATCTGCAGGCTGCGGTTGATGAATGGCGAAAGAAACTGGAAGCGCAGGCGGATGACCTCAATCGACAACACGGTCGGCGAGCCGTCTTCATCGTTCCGGTTGGCGACGCCGTCGTGAAGCTGCGAGCCATGATCGTCGCTGGTGAATATCCCGGAGTGACTCAGCAATCCAAACTGTTCCGCGACGCAATCGGTCACGGTCAGGGGCATGTGATGGCACTGGCGGCGTACTGCAACTTTGCCGCGATCTATCGCATCAGTCCCGTCGGTCTGAAACTCAACGAACGCGGTGTCGATGACGCTCACCACGCGATCCTGCAGAAGCTGGCCTGGGAGACGGTTTCAATGTATCCGTATGCTGGCATCGCTGATGCCAATGCGAAGCGTTGATGAGATCTGCTATCCGTGCAAACAGAAATAACGTCGCACCGGAACAGTCGATCCGAACGACCGATGATCGACTATAGATCTGATCTGTCGATCAGAATCTCCACATCCCCTCTACCGGGTGAACGGTGGGTTTAACGCAGTGCAACTGTTGTGAGCAGGAGGACTGAAGTGATGCCGCAAGCCTTACCGCAACTGATTCTGCTGGCTCTGTTGGCCGGAACATCAGTCGCGAATGACGCTGACGATTTTGCACTGAAGGACGGCGATACGGTTGTGTTTCTCGGCGACAGTATCACTGCTGCCAGAACCTACGGGGAGATCATCGAGAACTACACGCTGCTGAGATTTCCGGAGCGGCGTGTGCGTTTCTATAACGCGGGCTGGGGAGGTGACACAGCAGCCGGTGGAGCAGCTCGCTTGGAGCGAGATGTCTTTGATCGTGGTGCGACGGTCGTCACGGTTGCTTTTGGCACGAACGACATCGGCTGGGGAGCGCTGGCTGACGACGAGCACCAACAGAAGTATTTTGATGGAATCCGTTCAATCGTCACTCAGTGTCGACAACGCGGTGCGCGGGTCTACATCTGCTCGGCCGCTGTGACCGCCGCCGATCCTGCCACTTCCGAGACGACCGTTCTGCAGACAATGTGCGATAAAGGTATGGCGATCGCCAGAGAGCTGGGAGGCGAAGCCATTGATGTGCAGCGAGGCATGCGCACGATTCAACGACGAGTGTGGGCCGAGAATGAGCGACTGAAAAAAGACCAGAATAAAACAACAATGCACGCTGCCGACGGTGCGCATCTGAACGAGCTGGGTCAACTGGCGATGGCGTTTGTGATATTGAAAGGTCTCGGAGCTCCGGCGGATGTGTCAGCAGCGACAATCGATTTTGATACAGAATCTGCTGTCGAAGCGACAGGCTGTCGGATTACAGAAGTCACGAAAGCAGATAATGACTCGCTGGAATTCACGCGGCTCGACGAAGGGCTGCCGATCAACTTCGGTCTGTTTAGCGCTCTCAACTTCCGCTTTGTGCCCGTCCATTCTGAATTGAGTCGCTATATGCTGACTGTCCGCAATCTGCCGACCGGCAAGTACCTGCTGACGGTCGACGAACGTGAGATCAGCCGGTACTCGAACACTAAACTAGCTGGCGGAGTCAACATTACCTTTGCCACAACCAGTGCTTGGCAACCCGGTGGTCCGTGGGACGCCCAGGCGACGTCGCTTCGATCGCTGACAGAAGCTCGCAGCCGCCTGGCCGTTTCTGAACTGTTGTGGAACGCACACCTGAAAGGAAGTTCGGAGCGGCCCGCCATCGCCGAAAAGGCCGCAGCTATCGATTTCGAGTTGCAGCAACTGCAGCGAACAGTCGCGCGACCAATGCCCTACCGTTTTCGACTGAGCAGGACCGAGTCGGCACAATAATCAGACATGACAATCACGAACCCGCAGCAGATTTTCTTTCGTCCGACACCGCCAGCAGGAACCGGTAAATCGTGTCGATGATCCGCTGGTGATGCTTTGTGCGATTGACCGTGTTGCTCTTCATCAGCAGAACACCAGAGAGCTCGCGGTCAAAGTCGATCCACGCGACGGGGCCGGAGTAGCCGGGGTGAGAGAACCACTTCGAGTGGCCGTTGACGTCGCTCCGTCGGGCAACGCCGTTAAGGATTCTGGCGTTGGAAAAAATCGGGGTATCGCTGAAATGGAGAATCGTGAAAAAAGCCAGACTCCCGCATGTGGTGTGCGGACTGAAGACAGCTCAGCCCCGGAGGGAGTCTGGCGATGTCACGGAAGACAAACGCGGCGGACAGCGGCAGTGAACCGGCGAAGACGACGAAGTTTACTTATGGCGACCTGCTCAGGCGGGCGCTGGAGTGGGCGATCAACGATCGGATGTTCGCCGACGTGCGTCTGCATGGGAATATCAAGTGGAGTCCCAGGCAACTGGTGATCCTCGCCGTGCTGTGGGTGTGGTCCGACAAGCGGACGCTGGGTCGGGCGTTTGTGCATGCCCGGCGATTGTCACTGGCGATGTTCGGTCATGTCGCGGTGACGACGTATCAGGGGCTCACCGGTGCGTTGAAGACGTGGTCGGCCAGACTGCTGCCGATCACTCAGAAGCGATTGCAGGCATTGATGGAAAAGGTCGGTGAGAAACACTGGCGGGTCGGCTTGTGGGTGGTTCTGGCGGTAGACGGTTCCCGGGCTGACACGCCGCGCACGAAGAGTAACGAGCGGGAGTTTTCGGCAAAGAACTACGGCAAAGGGAAGAAAGCCCGGTCACGCACAAAGTGGAAGAACAAAAAGAAGCGGAGTAAGAAACTGTCGGCGCCCGTGAAGCCGCAGATGTGGATCACACTGATCTGGCACATGAGCC
>JABMPE010000027.1 GCA_013203845.1 Rhodopirellula sp.
TCCGCTACCAGTCCTGCGACGACGAACATTGCGAACGACCGCGCACCCTGAAGTTTGCCGGTTCTGTCCCCGTTGCCGAAGTCGACGAAGTCGTGTCGCCGATCAACCGGGCCGTCTTCGACAAAACCCCCGCCGCTGAGTAACTGCATTCCGTAAAGGATCAGTCCCGCAATCACTTCCCGAATGCATTCAGAACGCTGATTTCTGTCATTCCCGCGAAGGCCGATTCCTTAATTACCGGATCAGGCCGCGTGCCGATAAAACGCTTGTACTCAAGTCGTTCCTGCAACTGAGGAGCTTGACACCATCCACCTGTGGCCGTACTTTCACTGACATTGACGAATACTGATCGATCATCGGCATTCAAATCGGACGCATGAAAGTGGCAGACTGACCAGACAAAGGCCGCGTACGAAGTAATCCGGCGAACACCGCGTCCACAGAATTACAAGTTCGTCGGCAATTCGAGACATCACCGCAGCTGAAATCGCATGGCAAAAAAGAAGACTGATTCTCAACCACGCGAAATGGATCGCAAGAAGCTTCCCGTCGCGGTGCGGCACGAGCTTCTCATGGAGGCTGGTTACAAGTGTGCCAATCCTACCTGCCGCAATGTCATCACCCTAGAAATTCACCACATTCAATACGTCTGCGGGGGTGGCGGCGATGATCCGTCGAATCTCCTTCCGCTTTGTCCCTATTGTCACGCGATGCATCATCAAGGGCACATCCCGGTTGAGGCCATTCGAACTTGGAAGAGCCTCCTACTTGCACTGAACAACGCCCTTGATCGCCGAAGTCTCGACCTGTTGCTTTATCTGCGCGAAATGCATGGTAAAGATATCGAGTACTCAGGTGAGGCTTATTGCAATTTGCAGGATTGGTGGCGTCTGGGCTTGTCGAGTTCGACATCCGTAGCCATCACGCGCTAACACCGCCGACAAACGTAAAGATGCATGGTATGGATTTTCTGTACCATCCGGTGCCACATTCATATTCGATGTACGCGCTTGTTCGACTCACTGATCGCGGTAACAATCTATTGGCTGCTTGGCTGTCAGGAGATGAATCGAAGTTTATTGATGTTGTCAGCCAAGCAAATGTCTCGACTGCTGGACCATTCCCGAAATGAGGCAGTGGCGAAATCGGGTAAGGGCGGCCATTTCTGACCGCCCTGCCCACACCACCGCGGCATGCTGGTCTGCACCGGGCGGTTCAACCGGTGTCGTCGAGAGCGAAGTAGGCTGGAACAAGTGGAGCGAAGTTCCGGCATTTCTGAACTGAACATTGCCGGAACGGCGCGGAGCATGTTCCAGCCTACCACTGATCGATCATCGGCACTCAAATCAGACGCATGAAAGTCGTAGACTGGCCAATCAAAAGCCGCGTACGGAGTAATCCGGCGAACACCGCGTCCACAGAATTACAAGTTATGTCGCAAAGCACTGATTCGCATGTCTGATTGGATCGCGTCTCAACTTTTGGCAATACGGTCACTGACAGGGTCCACGGTTTCGGAGTGGACGTGCATCGAAATGGCCCTAAACGAGCCTGTAGCCGAATCCGACCTGATCTGGCTTCATCCTTCAGTGCCAATGTTTCAAATGCTTGCACTCTTTGGTTGTGTCCATGGAACGTGGCACGAGTTTTCGACGTACCAAGATGATGACGAATTTGGCATTTGCATAAAGCGGCTCGACGCCAGTGCGATGCACGTAGAAGAACTGTCGCCGATTTATCGCTATCGGTCGGCTCACGAACTGCCTACTGGCGTCATCAGTGATGCCTCATACAGACAGAATGATCGTCGCAACATTGCGTCAATCCACCTGCGGGTGAATGGCAAAGCTATAGAACTATCGTCGGGAGAGATTTATGAATGTCAGGATGGGTCTTTTGAAATCAAGATGATGGACGAAAGCGTGCTCGTTCAGATAGATGGCCGCTCCCCAAATGCGACATAAATCGGGTAAGGGCGGCCATTTCTAATCGCCCTGCCCTGACCACCACGGCATGCGGGTCCGCACCGGGCGGTTCAACCGATGTCGTCGAGAGTAAGCGGGGAGCAAGTGACGCCCAGAGACTCTTCAGACTGACCAGTGCCTGCTCCTGCAACCACGGGTTCGGCATTCCGACTCCACTGGCAATGGTCTTTGCCATCTGCCAGTAGCCCTTGCGGCTCTTCCAGTGACGGATCGCCTGACGACGCGAGACGCCCAGACGCATGAGTTCATGGCTGCGCGTGCGCGGGTAGCGCCAGCGGTAGGGTGGGCTCTGCCCACCATTGAACCCGCGGTGATTTGCGAAGAATTGGTGGGCTGAGCCCACCCTACATCGCTTCGCGATCTGCCCATTCTGGGTGGGCTGCCCCTGTAGAATTCCCCGGATGTGTGTGGCTTTTCGTCGCAGCGGGAGTCTGAAGTCGGAGAGCCAGACTCTGCAAAATTCTCCGCATGGCTGACAGCCGGCGGTTAATCTGCCACGATTCCTTTCATCCTCGGTTCCTGGATTCTGCACCTGGTTTCAGGGCGTGGAGCCGATTGGCAGGTCTCTTCGGCAGGCTGACTCATCATGCGAAATCTGATTCTGGCGTTCTCGACTCTTCTGGTTTCCTGTCTGATCGCAGGCGATGTTCAGGCACAGCCGGCGCCGATCGAAGTCGCCGCTACATTGCGTGCAGGTCTCGACAGGCTCAATGACGAAATCGCGGCTCTGAAAAAAGCCGGCAGGAAGAGTCGCGACATTGCTGATGTCGAAGTTTTTGCGAAGGGCGTCGACTGGTGCTTGCGGCACGACGAGTTCTACGCGAGTAAGAATGCGAAAAAGCCAGAAGCACCATCTGCCTGGGTCGGTTATTGCGAGCAAGCCCTTGCCACAGGGTTGCAGCGAGCGGGCGAGTTGAAGTCCGGAAAAGCACCGTGGTCGATCTCGGTCGGTTCGACGATTCGGGGGTACGTTTCGAAGGTCGATCAATCCACTCAGCCATACGCTCTTTCGCTGCCTGCAGGCATGAGCGATTTCAAACCAGGTCATCGTTTTCCACTGCACGTCAAACTGCACGGTCGCGGTGGCACTCGTAACGAAGTTCGTTTTTTCAACGAGCATCAGAACAAGCAGCCCCAGGACGGACAGGACTGGATTCAGCTCGACGTCTTTGGTCGAACCGACAACGCCTACCGCTGGAGTGGCGAGACTGACGTTTTCGAAGCCATCGCCGATGTTGGTCGACGGTACCGCATCGACAGCAGCCGAGTCACGCTCTGGGGCTTCTCAATGGGCGGTGCCGGTGCCTGGCATCTGGGAGTCCATCATCCGTCAAAGTGGTCGTCGGTGGGGCCGGGAGCGGGTTTTGTCGACTTCTACGAATATCAGCAGCAGACCGCGTTGCGACCTGCTTATCAGCACTCGGGGCTGCATATCTATGACTCGATTGATTACGCGTTGAATATGTTCGACGTTCCTGTCTGCAGTTACGGCGGCGAACTGGACGCTCAGCTGGTGGCCAGCACCAGGATGATCGAACGCGGTAAGGAACTCGGTGTGGAAGCGAAACTGCTCATCGGTCCGGGCGTCGGTCACAAGTTTCACCCGGATACCTATAAGGAATTCATGGCGTTTCACACGGAACGTTCCCGGGAAGGCCGGCCTCGATTTCCTGGTCGAAAGCAAATTCGATTTGTGACCTGGACGCTGAAGTACAACACATGCGAATGGCTGACGATCGAAGAAATGATCAAACCGTATGCAGAGACGCTGGCGGAAGGTGGCTTGGATGACGATGGCGTCCTGCGTTTGACCACGAAAAATATTGCGGCACTGAAAATTGCCCGTGATGTCGCCGATACGATTGAACTGGACGGTACGTCATTACCGCTGAGGTCCGCTGCCGACGGACTGTTGCCGGAAGTTTACTACGAGCGGTCCAGCGACGGCTGGTCACTGCTGGAATACGATGATTCCGTGGCGTTTGCCGAGAACCCTGATCTGAACAAGCGGCACAATCTTCAGGGACCAATCGACGATGCCTTTATGGAGCCGTTTGTTTGCGTCCGCGGAACCGGAGACGCGTGGTCGAAAGAAACTCAAGCTCGTGCCGACGCGGCGTTGAAGCTGTTTGAAGTTGAGTTTGACAAGTGGTTGCGTGGCCGAGTGCCTGTCGTGACCGACGACAAAGTCACTGCGGACAACATCGCTGATTCGAATCTGATTCTTTTCGGCGATCCTGGATCGAACGCGATTCTGGCGAAGGTTGTCGAGAAGCTGCCGGTTCGCTGGACGAAAGAGGGCTTCGAAGTGAACGGCCAGACGTACGATTCGAAGACTCATCTGCTGTCAATGATCTATCCGAATCCTCTGAATCCTCGCCGCTACGTCGTGATCAATTCAGGTCACACGATGCACGAGAAGGATTTCCGGGCATCGAACTCCTGGCTTTTTCCGAAGCTGGGTGACATCGCCGTGCAGAAGTTTGCCGACGGAAAGGTCAATCCCACTGACGCCACCACCGTCTGGGCAGACATGTTCAACTCGAACTGGCAACTGTCTGCCGGGAAGTAACCAGCATCAGGCAAGCGACGTTATTCATCGCGACCGTTATTCATCACGACCGACGGGCTCTAAAGACTCATCACACTCGATTCGCAGCTTGAGAATCCGGCGAGGGTCTGCTTCGAGTACGGTGAAGCGGAGCTTTCCGTATTCCAGTGTGTCTGAAACTTTCGGAATGTGCCCGAGTTGCGCAAAGACAAAACCGCCAATTGTGTCGAAGTCTCGTTCTTCCGGCAGGTCGTAATCAAATTCTTCGACGAGGTCGTCAATATGAACCCGTCCATCGACCTCGTTGATCGTTGGTGACAATCGCTTAACGGGATCGACTTCGACTTCGTCGTCTTCATCGACGATTTCTCCCACGATTTCTTCGAGCAGGTCTTCCATCGTGACCAGGCCGGCAACGCCACCGTACTCGTCGAGCACGATCGCCATGTGGACTCGTTTGCGGTTCATCATTTCGAGCAGTCGGTCGACGCCTGTTGTTTCCGGTACATACATCGCTTCGCGACAAATCTCAGAGATGGACGGCATTTGCTCGGGCGGGCAATCTACGTACTGCAACAGATCCTTCGCGTACAGAATTCCCTTGATGTCGTCGGTCGAATCTCCGATCACCGGAATCCGTGTATGCCGCGAATCCAGAATCTCAGCACGGGCTTCGGCAATCGTCATGTCGGCCCGGATGAAGCGGGTTTCCGTTCGCGGAGTCATGACCGACGCCACGTCGGCGTCTTTCAGGTCCATCACCTGATCGATCATCGAACCGGTGCTGGCGTTGATTGCTCCCATTCGTTCCCCGGCATCGACCACGGTACGAATTTCGTCTGTCAGAGTTTCCGGGTCGTTCGGGTCAGATTGATCGACTCCGTACAGCCGGTGAATGAGCGTGTCGATTCGCGTTGCGGTGCCAATCATCGGCCGGAGGACGGTCGATGTCGATTGAATCAGCGGCCAGACTCGACACAGAAAACGCTCACCGGAAACCTGCGCCAGCGATCGGGGAAATACCACGCCAAACGCAAGTAACGACAACAGAAATCCAACCCATCGCATGCCGAAGTCGAACCAGTCGCTGAACGACTCGGGACGGGGACCGGCCTGCAGCAGAAGATCCCAATGGACAATCACGATTGAAACGAAAACCAGCGACGAGATCGCGAGGACGATCTCGCAGGCCACCAGTGCCTGTTCCCAGTTTCTCAGGATGTCGAGAAACCGATTCGCTTTGCCACGTTCTTCGCACAGTTCGTCAAGTTCGGTTCGCGAGAACCCTCGCAGGCTGTAACAGGCGATCGATGCGTAAACAAGAAAAATCAGGGGAATGACGCACTGAAGCATTTCGAGAACAGCGATCACGATCGGTCTCCCTGTTCAGGAGATACCGTTTCGCTCAGGGGCTGTTCTTCATTCACGTGGCCCTGGTCCGATGAGTCTCGGGTCGGCTTCGGTCGACCGAGTACTTCAAAAACGTGGCACTCGCGTTCCCGCATGATCGGTAATTCCTCGGCGGTCAGGTCGTCGTAGCCGCAAAGGTGCAACAGGCCATGGACAATGTACAGAGTCAGTTCGTCGATCGCGTCCCACGCATAATCAGCCGCCATATCGATGGCCATCTCTGTGCTGACAATAATCTCGCCGTCGATCGTTTTACCGGTTCCCCGCGGTGCATCGGCCTGCTGGTCACCGGCGAGATCGCACGATTCTTCCAGCAGAAAGCTGAGCACGTCGGTTTCGTAGTCGTGGTTCAGGAACTTCCGGTTCAGCTGGTGGATCTGCGCGTTATCAACAATCGCCACGCTGATCGTTGCAGCCGTGACCTGTTCGCTCTCAAGGGTTTGTCGGACGATGTTCCTGACGAACTCCTCGTCAATCGTCAGACACTCCTGATGGTTCGCGACGTCAATTTCGTACATACCAGAAGAGGTTACAGGATGTTTCAGATGCTCACGCACTTCGTTGTTCGGGATACTTGATTCGGCCATGGTAAATCGCGATCAGCGACTGCGTCAGTGATTCCTCAATCGTGTGAATTTCGCCGAGAGTCAGCGGGCTTTCTTCGAACTGTCCGTCGAGCAGCTTGTCCATTGTGATCTTATGAACCAGCGTTTCAATCCTGCGAGGCGTTGGCTCGCTGAGCGTCCGGCTGGCACTTTCCACCGCGTCTGACAGCATCATGACGCCGGCTTCTCGCGTTTGCGGCTTCGGGCCAGGATATCTGAACGATGATTCTTCGGCATCCGTCCGGTGATCCGAGTTTCCTTCGGCCTGTTTCTTTGCTTCGTGATAGAAGTACTGCACCAGAGTCGTTCCGTGGTGCTGTTCAATGAAATCGATGATCGGTTGCGGCAGATGGTGTTCCAGTGCCAGGTCCACACCGTCTTTGACATGCCCGATGATGATCAACGTGCTCATTGCCGGCGCCAGATCGGCATGCCGACTGGTCATGCCTTCGGTCATGTTTTCGACGAAGTATTCGGGCTTGAGCATTTTGCCGATGTCGTGGAAGTAGGCTCCGACTCGAACGAGGAGACCGTTGGCTCCGATGGCCTCGGCGGCGGTTTCGGCAATCGTGGCGACGGAGATCGAGTGATTGTAAGTTCCTGGTGCGCGGCGAACGAGTTCCTGCAGCAGCGTATGCGAAATGTCGCTCATCTCCAGCAGACTGATGTCCGTCACAACACCGAAGACACGCTCGACGAACGGCAGACTTCCCGCGACAAGAAATCCGGCGCCCAGACACCACGCAGCACCTTTGCCGGCTTCGGTAAGCAGTCGCCCGTCGGACCAGATAATGTCGAGCGACTGACTGTTAAGGACACCCATTCCGCAGTCAACAATGAAGAACGCAATCCCTGTAACAAATCCTACTTTGATCAGCGTTGATCGTGACGGCACGCTGGAAAGCATGATCACGGCTGTGGCCGAGACGCTGATCAGTACGACAAACTCAGTCAGCTCGCCAGACGTGGCCAGGGTCAGCAGCAGGCTGATCGTCATGGCAGTCAAAGCACCCATGATCTGGTTGTAGGCAACGGCGAAAATCATGGCCATAACGACGGCAGGGACAACTTCGGCCCGTAGAACCGGACTCCCAGTGGACCAGCAGCCGACACCAACGGCAAGAATCATGGCTCCGAGATAGACCGAAAGTCGTGAGTACGAATTAACGAGTCTCGGTTCGTTTCGAACGAGGTAGGCTGCGTTGATGACGGCCAGAACGATCATCATTAACACAACCGTGCCTGTCCGAATCAGTCGCAAGTAGAACGGGACCTGCACTTCGGCTTCGGCATACTCTTCCCACAACAGTTCAAGCTCTACTTCGCCAAGTAACTCGCCCGGCCCGACAAGCACCTGCCCCTGATACCACTTTTCGTAAACAACTTCGACGTTGTCACGCGCTTCCCGCAGAGCTTCAAGCGTTCTCGCGCGATCGTAGGTGAGCGTCGGCTGGACTCGGGCAGAAAGCCAGGACTCCATCGAAGGCCGAATCGTTGCCAGCAACGGTATCGATTCCCACGTGGCCGCGATTCTCCCTCCGGGCTTCATCATCGTGGCCAGATCGACGTCGCCAATGCCAGCGATCATTGCCGGTTCTGACTGGTCGTTTTCGATGGCCAGTCGCTGACCAGGACCGAGTTGTCGCCGGGTGACGGTTTCCGGTTCGATAATTCCAGGTCGATTCAGAACACGCAGCAGCTGATCAAACTCCGCCAGCAAACCTGCTACCCGCTCAATTCTTGCCTGCTCGGCGACACCGTCTGTCGTTTGATCTTCAGCTCGAACCAGCCGGTAAAGAATCTCGTACTTTTCCGTTGGCGTTGCGGCTCCGGATACGCCGGCGCCACCACCCTTGACTGTCGCTGGAAGAGCAAAGGCCGTTCGAACATCGTCCGGCACATCGTCCAGTGACATGCTCTCGGCAATCGCCAGAAAGTCCGCTCGCAGTTCATCCGTCAGCGTATCGGTCGGTAAGGGTTCCCGGCGAAAATGAAGCGGGACTCGTTCAGCGGTCTGCTCGCGGCGCCGTTCCGTTTCACGGGAATTGATTCGCTGAAAATCAACGGTCGCCAGAATGCCGTGAGCGGGCCGGTCTCCGTAACGCCAGGCGAATGGTGTCTTCCACGCCCGGACGACAAACGAAAGAATCACGATCGCCAGCAGGCAGAGCGATAGCCGCGCGAGAACTCCACGATCACGCAACGGAACCATCGCACGGGCAAAAGGCCGCTGTGATGTTCCGATAGATCGGCGAGACGCTCGTTGGCGCCGTGTATGCTTTTGCCCAAAGAGCGACATAGGCTCAGTCGCCAATCCGGCCAGAAAAACCTGCTGCAGTCGGACAGGCTCGCGAAAGACGTGATGCTGTAAGCTTCAATGGTTTCTCTTGATTGATGTAACCGTGGGTCGGGTTGAATTCACTGTCGACAGTGCTTACTTCCTGTGGCTCTGCCGGGAACCGACCGTCTGTGGTGAATCATCGTAGGCTCGAACGATGTCCCGTACGAGCCTGTGACGAACAATATCCTGACCAGACAGCTCGACGGCTTCAACTCCAGTTATGCCAGTCAGTCGCTGGCGTGCATCCATGAGTCCCGATTTGACGTGATCGGGCAGGTCGTCCTGAGTCGGATCGCCTGTCACTACGATTCTGGAATTCTCGCCCATTCTTGTCAGAAACATCTTCATCTGAGTGGCTGTCGTGTTCTGGGCCTCATCGAGAATTATGAACGTATCATTAAGGGTTCGGCCACGCATGTACGCCAGCGGCACGATTTCGATGATGTCGTTCTCCATGTATCGTTTCACCTGATCGAAGGAGACAATGTCTGCGAGAGCGTCCAGCAACGGTCGCAGATACGGATTCACTTTCGCCAGCAGGTCGCCCGGCAGAAAGCCGAGTTTCTCTCCCGCTTCCACTGCCGGTCGAACGAGGACGATTTTCCGAACCAGTTCGGTTCTCAGCGCGTTCAGCGCCATCGCGACGGCAAGGTATGTCTTTCCGCACCCGGCTGGCCCCGTGCAGATGACGAGGTCATGCTCACGGATTGCTTCGACATAGCGAGCCTGTCCTTCGGTGCGAGGCTTCACTCGCCGAGCTTTTTCGAACAGGTCGATTCCGCCCAGGTCGGCTGCATCGTTACCTGTCGGTTCGGAACTCCCGCGGCCGCGCGACTCTCGCACCGGCTCAGGAGACGTCGCAGACCGTCGCTGATCAGCAGGTTCCTGTTGACGTTCCCCACTCACCCTGAAACTGCCAGTTCCGGCTGAATTGTCAGCGTCTGGCTCAGGGCAGTAACGATCGAGGGTCGCTTCGACTTCTGACGGCACCAGCTCGCCATATTTTTCGACGATCCGTTTCAGGTCAAAAAAAATCTGACGCCCGATATCAACCTGTGCGGGTTCGCCGCTGAGTCGAAGTTCTTCGCCGCGAATGACGACATGAATTCCCAGTCGGTCGCGAATCTGTCGCAGATACTGGTCCTGGCAACCGAACAGGATTCTGATCTGCTCCTGACTCTGAAAGGCGAGTCCCTCTTTAAACGAAAGCGATTCCGGCAACATAAAGTCCTCGAGTCAGTTCTTAAGATGCCCGACAAGCAGACGCTTTAAAGCGGTCGCGTCAATCGCCGTCAATGATGGAATGCTTGAAGAGCGGCGGTCGCGGTTGGCTGCAAGCGTCAGCCTTCAGTGTCTGTACGCACGATGGAACGAACTCTGGCGGACGTTTTCTGCAATTTTACGTCGTCCAGCCACAATTCAGAAAGTACATATTCCACGGATCCGCTATTCTGCGGAAACTTCCGGGACAGTGCATTGACAAGTCGCCGTGTCCACCTGGCGACAAGCGGTTATCTTTTATACTGCGCATCGTCAGGAGGGAGATGTCTTGGCGCGGGCTTCTACTGACGAGTCATCTCACACATGACTGCGTCAGGTTTAACAGAATGTTTGACGGTTTGAGTGGTGCTGACACCGTCTGCCCCACGCGGGTTCTCGATGTTCGTGAAATGAGAGGCTGTTGATTGCGGTCGTCGGCTTGCTGAAACAGCAAAAGAGAAAACAGGAGGAAGACCAATGGCAGACGGAGAATTCACGGTTTTCGAACCATCTCGGCAGACGGTCGGCGACATCGCTTTGTCAGATTTTCAACGGTACGACGCTCGCCTGCGCGTCGTCGGTGCCTTGAGTCCGATTTCCGGACAGGTCAAAGAGAAGTTTGTGATCAGTGATTCGGAAGCCATCATCGGTCGTGACCCGCAGTCAAAGATTATGCTTCCCGATCACGCTGTCTCGCGCCAGCATGCGCGAATCTTTCAGACGGATACAGATTTTGTGATTGAGGACCTTGGCAGCAGCAACGGCACCTACGTCGATGGAGTTCCGGTCGTGTCCTGCGTGCTGCACGGCGGCGACAGCGTCCAGATCGGGCACACGCTGTTCCTGTTCGACCGACTGATGGAACACGTTTGAGCAAAGCAATGGTCTTTTCGCTTTTGGAAATTGGTGAAACGCGGTCTTCTCGAAACAGGTCCGATGGATGAGTGATCTAACAGTACGGTTCTGGGGTACGCGAGGGTCAATTCCGACTCCCGGACGAAAGACCAAGAAGTACGGCGGCAACACAACGTGCGTCGAGGTGCGGCATGAGGACTCGTTGCTGGTCTTTGATGCCGGCAGCGGAATTCGCGAACTCGGCATGTCGTGGCTGAACGAATTCGCCGGAAAACCAGTCAACGCGGCGAACGCGTTCACTCATCTGCACTGGGACCACATTCAGGGATTTCCGTTTTTCTCGTGCGGATACATGCCTCAGAATTCGTTCACGATCTGGGGCGAAGAACGGCACTCGACCGGCGTTGAACAGCTGTTGTCCGGACAAATGACGGGGGACTATTTCCCCATCGAACTGTCCTCGATGCAGGCGAAACTGAACTTCAAAACAGTCGATGGTCCGTTTGAAGTCGGTGGCATGACGATTCGACCGTTTCGGCTGCCGCATCCAGGTGGGTCGCTCGGCTATCGAGTGGAAGCCGATGACGCTGTCTTTATTCTGGCGACGGATTCTGAACTTGACCAGATTGCTCTCAACAAAGACGAGCTGAAACATAACCACCAGGCAGAACGCAAATACGAGGCCGACCTGATCGAGTTCATGTCGGGAGCCAACCTGATTGCGATCGACACACAGTACACAGACAGTGTTTATCCGCAGCGGGTCGGATGGGGACACAATTCGATCGCGACCGTTGTCGACCTTTGCATCCAGACAAAACCTGACATGATGGCGATGTGTCACCACGACCCGCAGAGCACCGACCAGATGGTCAGCAATATGTCTGACGACGCGGCCAGGCGGCTGAAACGTGCTGGATCAGACACGCTCGTCTTTGCGGCACGCGAAGGCCTGACTGTAAAAGCTCACCGCCCCAAACCGCCACCGGCCATCAACTGATGGACGATCTTCTGAGCTAACAGGTCTGATGATCTGACTGGTCTGAGCCGACAGTGCGCCGACTGCGTTGAAGCAGTGTGCCACCGGCGGAATGTCTGAAAATCAGCCCGGGCAAAGGGCCGGGGTACTCAGCAAAACCGACATGTTTCTGTTTTTCAACAGCCGATTCGGTTGAGTGGTTCGGGAAACTGTCCCAGACGCGCTCCTCGGCGATCTACCAGTTCCGAAGCTGTGTTGACCCGAAATGCGGGGTGGCGCTATTCTTCCGGTCCCTTCCATTGCCGGGTCTGGCGGGACGTTCTTTTCGTCGACGCTTCGCGTCACAAAAGCTCCGGCATCGGCTCCACTTTCTGCGACTCCCATCCCTTCCGACAGGAATGCTGCTGATTCTGGCAGCGTGACGTCACCCCACCTCGTTATCTATCCGGAAGCCATCTCATGGCTGTGAACTCGTGCGCACGCTTCGTGCAGAGGCTTTGTCGGAACCTGATCATCCCTGGTCTGGTACTCGGCCTGTTTCCGTGGCTGAGTGGCTGTTCGCAACTTGGTCTGGAAACTCCGGACTTCTCCAAACTTGGTTCGAAGCTGAGTATGAGGTCTCAAAGCCCCGAGAAGGATGAAGATGCGTCAGACGAAGACGATTTCGACGACGAGCTGACGACGAAAGTCGCGGTACCGATGGTTGGTGATTACACAACGTTTACCGGGTTGCATCGGGTTGTGCTGGAAGGTGTCGGACTGGTTGTTGGTCTGAACGGAACCGGCGGCGATCCTCCGCCCAGCACCTATCGTGAAGCGCTCGTCGATGACATGCGTCGCCGCAATATCCGCGAGTGGAAAGAGATTATTCGTTCTCCGGATACCGCTCTGGTCGTCGTGCGGGCGTACCTTCCGCCGTTGATTTCCAAAGGCGATAAGTTCGACGTCGACATTCGCATCCCCGGAGACACGGGAGCGAGCAGTCTGAACGGCGGGCGGCTGATGGAAACAATTCTCAGCGAAACGGCACTGGTGCCTGGCCAGGGAGTCATGAAAGGTCACGTTGTTGCGAGAGCCAAAGGACCGATCATGCTCTCACCCGAAGAGGGCGACGCCGAAAACCTGGCCGGTGTCCTGAAACGCGGCCGAGTCCTGGGCGGCGGCGTTTCGCTGATCGAGCGCGACATGGCGCTTTATGTTCGGTCCAACTTCCGCACCTATCGAAACATTACGCGACTGGCCGACAAGATTGGCCAGCGATTTTACGCGTATGACGAGTACGGTCTGCGAGAACCGCTGGCCAAAGCTCAGACCGATCAGCGAATTCTGCTGAAGGTTCACCCGCTCTACAAACACAACTATCCGAGATTCCTGCAGGTTGTGCAGAACATCGCGTTTCGTGAAACCGCAGTCTCGCGACGAGTTCGGCTGCAACGACTGGAGCACGAGCTGCTGCAGCCGGAGAAGGCTCAACGAGCGGCTCTGCAACTGGAAGCGATCGGCGATGAAGCCATCTCTGTTTTAAAGTCTGGCCTGAAGAGCAAACACCTGGAATGCCGCTTCCACGCGGCCCACGCATTGTCGTATCTCGAAGAGTCTGCTGGCGTGGATGTGCTCAGCGAAGCGGCTCAAAAAGAGCGAGCCTTCCGGGTATTCGCCTACGCCAGCCTGTCAATCCTCGACGACCCGCAGGCTCACATGGCTCTGCGTGATCTGATGAACGTGCAGGTTGACGCCGATGGCAAAACGACAGACAGTGCCGAAACCCGTTACGGAGCGTTTCGAGCATTGTGGACACTCGACAAAAGAGACCCGTTCATTGCGGGTGAGCAGATCCGCAAGGAATTCTGGCTGCACCCGCTGAACACCACGGGCGATCCGATGGTCCACATCACGAATCGAAAACTAGCCGAAATCGTGCTCTTCGGAGCCGACCAGGAATTCATCACGCCGATGGCCGTTCGAGCCGGAAACCACATCCTGGTGACGTCGCGGCCCGGTAGCGAGACGATCACGATCAGCCGCTTCATGCCGTACGGTGAAGACAAACGGAAAGTTGTTTCAAAGAGAATCGAAGATGTCATCCGTGTGGCTGCCGAATTTGGAGCCAGCTATCCGGACATCGCTCAATTGCTGGTCCAGGCGGATCGTCAGGGGAACATGCAGGGTCGCTTCGAAATCGATGCACTTCCTCAGGCGGGTCGCGTCTTTTATCGCAACGGTAATCGAGCGCGACTCGGGCGTACCAGCCTGACACCGAACATGTATCAACGACCTCGCGGTGACGATGACAGTTCGTCCGAAGAGGATTTTGGTGACGAACCCGCCGATGGTCCATCTGACGATCCCGCAGCTGACGCGATCAACGATCAGCTGGCCGCCGAAGGACTGAGTGACGTTCCAACGACATTGTCCATGTCAGAACCGTCCACAGTTTCGGCGTCCGCGACTGGTGAAGTCCCCGCCAGCTCTGACGAGCCATCGAGCTTCTCACTGTCAGGACAGCAGGACGAACCCGGCACGGCGACGCTGATTGATGTCCGCACGCCGAAAGCAACGTCAGAGAAAACGCCGTCTGAAAAGCCTCCTTCGAAAAGCAGCAACGTGAAGAAGCGACTCGATCCGTTGGGGCTGTTCACCCTTTCGAAACAGAAGGAGTGAGTCAGCCAGCGCGACCAAGTTTCTACTGAAAACTTTCGACGAACCGCGAGTGTAAGCTCGCGGTTTCGTCAATTTCCCGGCCATTGGGTTTGCGGCAGTTTTACTCGCTGAAAACTCGAATTTCTGGACCCTTGAACCTTCCATGCTGAAGTCGCTGGAACTATTCGGCTTCAAGAGTTTTGCCGACCGAACGCGTTTTGACTTCTCACGTGGCATCACGTGTGTTGTCGGGCCGAACGGGAGCGGTAAGAGCAACGTCGTGGACGCCATGAAGTGGATCCTCGGCGACCAGAGTCCGAAAAGCCTTCGCGGCAAGGACATGACAGACGTCATTTTCAACGGTTCGGCCAACCGTAAAGCCAGTGCTTTCGCCGAAGCGACTCTGGCCTTCGACAACTCACAGCGAATTCTTCCGATCGACGCCGAAGAGGTCACGATCGGAAGACGGCTCTGGCAGAACGGCGACTCTGAATACCTGATCAATGGAGCGACTGCCCGACTGAAGGACATCAAAGATTCCTTCATGGGCACCGGGGCAAGCACCTCGGCGTACAGCATCATCGAACAGGGTCGTGTCGGACAGATTCTGCAATCCAACCCGCAGGCTCGACGACTGATCTTCGAAGAGGCCGCCGGCATCAGCCGTTTTCAATCACGCAAGGCCGACGCGCTTCGCAAACTGGAACGCGTCTCGCAGAATCTGCTGCGTCTGCAGGACATCGTCGACCAGTTCGAATCTCAACTGAATTCGACGCGCAGCCAGGCGACCAAAGCGGCGAAATATCGCGAGGTCTCCAAAGAGCTTCAGGCGGCATGGTTCGGACTGGCCGCTGACGACTACCGCTGGTTGTCGGCGCGGCTGAGCACGCTCGACGCAAAGCTCAGTGTCACTCAGGCGGAGATCGACGAGCTGACCGAACAGCAGCAGGAAGTCGAAACGCGACTGAGTTCTTTCGACGGAGAACTTTCGCTGGTCGACGACGCTTTGCGGAAAGCCGAACGCGAAGCCGGTACCACTCGCGAAGCCATTGTCAGTCAGGAAGCAGCGATCCGACACGAAACGGACCGGCTGCGCGAGTCTGAATCTGAAATCGTCCGGCTCCGTCGTCAACAGGTCACAACGTTGTCGAGACTCGGTGTTGTGAACAAAGAACTGACCGCCGCACAGTCAGAACTCGACCAGTTCGATGAAACTTTCCAGACGCAGCAGCAGGAAGTCGAAGCTCACGAAGCGCATTCAGAACAACTGGCCGCACGTTATCAGGAAAGCCGAAATCGCATCGACGAGCGGCAGGTGGAACGTTCGCAGCTTACAGAACAGGCGTCGCAGGTGAGGCAGCAGATCGCGCTGCTCGAAGCTCAGCTCGTCGCGCTGAACGAAACTCACGAGAAGACGATCGAACAACGTGACCGTTTGAAATCTGAGCTGCGTGCTGCGGAAACGGAGCTCGCCGCACGACAGTCTGCGCTGGACGAAATTCTCGAACAGGCCACCGGGCTGGGCGACGCTCTGAAAGAAATCCGGGCGAAGCAGAAGAAGTTGATCGCCGACCAGGAAGCCGAAAACGTGGCGCTGGTCGAAGTTCGTGAGCGACGCAGCGCGTCGCAAGCCAGGCTGACGGTACTCGACGATCTGGAAGACAAGCAGGAAGGCATTGGAATCGGCGTCCGTGAAATTCTGCAGCGTGCGAAAACGTCCGACTTCCCACCGTGGAACGGCGTTGTTGGCAGCGTCGCCGATTTGCTGGATGTCGATCTTGAGAATGCGGCGTTGCTGGAAGTGGCACTCGGAAACCGAGCCCAGCTCATCGTTCTGCGTGATCTGGATCCGATGATCGAATACCTCAAACGCGGCAGCGCCCGCATTGATGGCCGTGTTGGTTTTCTCGGACTCGACGAAGCCGCAACCTCGGAAGAGGCTGAGCCTCAGCAGGACGTGGTCGATCTGTCTGCCGACGTGGATGTGATCTTTCGAGCGGACCAGCTGGTGTCAGCGTCCTGCCGGCATCCGAAACTCGCTTCCCGACTTCTGGACACTACGTGGGTCGTCACCGACCTCGACGCTGCCAATCGACTCGCGGTGGCTGAAGGTGTCGGGCATCGTTTCGTCACACTGCAGGGCGAACTGATTGACCCTGACGGAACGCTCTACGCGGGCACAGTACGAGGTGAAACTTCGGTACTGTCGCGAAAAAGTGAATTACGTCGCCTGAAAAACGACCTCATTCGCATGGATCAGCAAGTCACCACCAGCGAAGCGAGAATCAAAGGCTTCGCGAAGCAGGCGGTGGCAATTGAAGCTGAATTGACAGCCGCGGCCGAGAAACGCGACGACGTCAACGAACGACTGACACAAGGGCGTTCCGAATTCGAAAGCCAGCAGCGCGTCATGACTCGGCTGTCTGAGCAGCACGCCGCTGTCGAAGAAGTCTTCACCGCGACGACCGAACAGATTGCCGAAAGCCAGTCGGAACTGTCGCAGAGTTTTGACGCCCTGAACGAAGTCGAGAAAACTCAGCACGAAGCCAACGACGAAGTCGCTCGACTGGAAGGCGAGTTGATCGAGATCGAGCAGGAACGTAACCGCCTGATGCAGGAGCAGACCGAGGCCAGACTGAAACTTGCCCGCGCTGGCGAACGTCGCGAAAACCTGATCTCGGCCTGCAGCCGGCTTGGTGATGAATCGACGACGCTGAATGAACAGATCGAAGACGCTACACGGCGGCTTGTCACCTTTGAAGATCGACGTCGCACGTCGATACTCGGGACTCTCAACGCCAACGGCAGCCTCGCCGAACTGGCTATCAAAGCCGAGTCGAGCGCGGCAGCAGTTGCCAGACTGACGCATGAAAAGGCGCAGCTTCGCGAAGTGCGCAGCGGGCTTGTGGAAGAAGAAACCGCTTTCCGTCGCCAACGTCGCGCCATCGCCGACCGGCAGCACGAAGAAGAAATCGAAGCTCGCGATATGCGACATCGGCTGTCGACGTACGGCGAGCGCATCGAAGAAGAGTACGGCAAAACGCTCGAAGAAGTCGTTGCTTCAGACGCGTCCGCGTTCCGCGATCATCTGATTGAGCGAGGTTTAATCCCCGATCCCGCCATCCTGGACGCAGACGCCGAAGAAGGATCAGAAGACAGCGAGGAAGACGATGCGGAGAATATCGACGCTGACGTCGAAACTGAGGATGAAGATCCGGACGATGACGACGTCGAGGAAGACGAAATCGACGACGAAGAGGACGATGGCGACATTGAAGACGATGACGAAGTTAAAGACGAGCAGGATGAAGAGCTGTCCGACGAGTCGCTCGACACTGGCGACGCCAGCGACGATGACTCTGAAATTTGCGAATTGGCATCTGCCGATGCGGAAGACAGCGACGAAGACGATGGCGTCGAGGAAGAGGTTCACCTGACTCTGCAGGAGATTGAAGGCACCCGCTACGAAGATGTTCGTGACGAACTGGAAGAACACGTTAACCGCCTGCGTCGCCGACTGAAGACGATGGGCAATGTGAACACCGACGCGTTGAAGGATCTCGACGACCTGGAAGAAAAGTTCAACCACTTCAACAGCCAGCTCATGGACCTGACCGAGGCCAAAACGACGCTGGAAGAAATCATTCGCAAGATCAACGCCGAAAGTCGCCGCCTGTTCCTGGAGTCGTTCACGAAAATTCAGATCGAATTCCGCGAATTGTTCCGCAAGCTCTTCGGCGGCGGGGATGGTGACCTGATTCTGGAAGACCCGGACGACGTCCTCGACTGCGGCATTGACATCGTGGCCCGTCCTCCCGGAAAAGAACTACGCAGCATCTCGCTGTTGAGTGGCGGCGAGAAAACCATGACGGCAGTCGCGATGCTGCTGGCAATCTTCAAGAGCAACCCCAGCCCGTTCTGCATCCTTGATGAAGTCGACGCGGCGCTCGACGACGCCAACGTCGAACGTTACGCCGGAGTCGTCCACGAGTTCAAAGAAATGACTCAGTTCATCATGATCAGTCATCGCAAACGCACGATGACTGTCGCCGACGTGATTTTCGGTGTGACGATGGAACAGTCGGGTGTCTCGAAACGTCTCACCATCAGCTTCGAAGATGTCGGCGAAGACGGCGAATTCCGAGTCAACGGCGGCTCCCAGGCCGCGTGACAGAAGATCTCCGGAATGGGTGGCTGGCGGTCGAGCCCTGGCGAGCCCCCGGATCATGCACATCCCAAACACTCGACACTGCGGGACTCACTGAAGCTCGATCACCACCCACCCACTGAGTTCGATTTACGAACTTCATTCTTCACGACTTGTCCGAGACTGTGACTTTTGCCGCTTTCAACATACTTCGCATCTGCTTCCACAGTTCTGCATCATGCGGTTGTGGCGAGACCGCGATCTTCAACAGGCAGCCTTTAATCGAGCGATCGAGTACCAACTCGATTTCCAGATTCAGCGTCTGAGGCTTTTGCGTGGCGAACGGCTCGACCCAGGTCATGACCGCTCGCGATCGAGTCTTCGAATCCTTGACGGGCGTTATCTTGAGTGTGAACGACTCCGGTTTTATTTCGACACCGCTGTTTCTGGTCACGGCTACCGCCAGGCCGCGGTAATACTTCAAGAGTTCGACTGTGAGCGTCTTCTGATCGGGCGGAGTCTGGTCCGGAAGACAGAACACGAAGCAGTAGGTAAAAAAGTCTTCGGCGTCTGGACGAAACATGCCCGGCGCAAAGCGGACCTCTTCGAAGCCTGTCAGCTTCATGTCTCTGGCAAAGCCCGTCGGTAGCTTCAGTGTTTCGGTTCGCCAGCCTTTCGGAGTTTCGATATCGACCTTCAGGGGCTCCTGTGCCGCCGCAACATCCGGAACGACGAGTGCGACAGCGACCAGCAGAATCGCAAAACGGTAAGGTGAATTGATCATGGACATGCCTTTATAAATTGGGCGAGTTGATTATTCGGAATCGATCTCCGATAACGCTAGCTACTCCAATCATCAAACTCCACGCGAGGCCCACCATGAGAACGTTACACCTGACTGCCGCTTTGCTCATATTTTCGCTGATGGCCGCTGTTGGCGCCGCCGAAGAAACCGCCGCCGAAAACGAATCGAAGCATTTGGCGAATATTCATCAGGTCACTTCCGGGTTGCCGAGAGCGGGCGAAGGTTACTTTTCTCCTGATGGAAAAAGCATCGTCTATCAGGCGTACCCGGTCGGGTATCCGTTCTACCAGATCTACGTCCAGGACCTGGAAGGCGGAACGCCGCGACGCATGAGTACCGGTCGAGGCCGAACAACGTGCAGTTATTTCTCCGTCGATGGACAGAGTGTCTTGTTCGCATCAAGCCACTCGGATCCGCAACTGGACATCACTGAGAAGAAAGCTCGCGACCTGGCGGCAGAAGGCGGACGACGGCGTTATCAGTGGGACTTCGACCCGTACATGGATATCTACTCGGTCAATCTTGATGGAACGGGATTGAAGCGACTGACCGACGCTCCCGGTTACGACGCCGAAGGGAGTTACTCATCCGACGGAAAGCAGATCGTCTTCACCTCATCACGCGACGGTGACCCCGACCTTTACATCATGGATGCCGACGGAACCAACGTCCGACAGATCACGAACAAAGACGGCTACGATGGCGGTCCGTTCTTCTCTCCAGATAACAAGTGGGTAATCTTCCGCAGCGACCGTCAGAAGGAACACATGCTGCAACTGTTTGCGGTATCCGCCGACGGCAAAACGGAAGTGCAGCTGACGAATAATCTGAATCAGGTCAACTGGTGCCCATACTTCCATCCCAGCGGCGACTATCTGGTCTGGGCCGGTGCTGACTATTCACAAGGGCCGGGGCCGCTGTCAAAGTTCCAGCTGTTCACACTGGAACTGAAGTGGGGAATCGATAACACACTCAGCGCGGGCGATGTCACGCAGATCACATTCGAAGCTTCTCAGGACGTTTTGCCCGTCTTCAGCCCGGATGGTACAAAGCTGATGTGGACGTCAACACGTTCCAAAGACGAAACCAGCCAGCTTTGGATCGCCGACTGGATTCGCGGTCAAAAGAATCAGCAGAAGTAGGGCACCGTCAAGCGAAGCGCAGGCGTGCCAGTCAGAATGGTATGCCTGCGTTTGTCATACACTGGGCGTCGTGCATTTCAGAGCCCATCGTCGTTGACAACGTTGCCCGGTGTGCCTGCCTGGAAGTGGCGAAACTCTGCTGGAGCAATCCGCTACTCGGTGGCTATTGAGAGTCAGTCCCTGCTGAGCGATCGGTGGATTTCCACGGGCACCTGCTCAAGCTGATTCTCCAGTGCATGAGCGACGATCTCCGTTGTGGCTGTGTGTAACTCGGTTTCGGCAGGTCCATCCGCATTGATGACAACGTGGGTGATTCTGTGACCGGTCGATTCCATCGGTTTGTTGAGATGGCCCTTCATCAAAGGATAAGGACGCAGAGTCTGGTCGCTGGCTGCACAGAATCGATCAAAGTAGATTTTGGACGAGAAACCGTAGAGCACAGTGTCGAATGCTTCGGATCCAGAAGGCGCCAGGACAGGACCAATGGGACCGTCGTTTCCGAGCAACAGGTAGTGCGGTGTAGCAGCGGTCAGTGTTGTTAATGACATGTGTAGTTCCTCTGGGTTCTTCGAAACAGTTGCCAGACGCCTTCAATTTTGCGCTGCGGACCATTGGTGCGAGGTGGTACGTGTCTCTGGAGACTGGCCCAATCCGAACGACATCTCGTTGCCGAGCCAGTTGCTTGCTGGTCGTCAGTCGCAGTTGTTCACTCCGATCCGGTCACGCAATGGTGGTGCCGGACCGCGGCGCACGAAGCTGAGTACGTCCGCCAGTTGTGCCGTGGCGAGAGCCATGCAGGAGTCCGCACCGCCGTAGTACATGCGGATTTCGCCGCTCGTAGCGTCGAGAATCCAGCCGCAGGGAAAGACCACTCCGTTGACATCGCCTCGCAGCTCGTACGGTGCTTCAGGCGCGAAGACCCATTCATCACTGCGGTGAAGAACCTGCCACGGTTTTTCCAGATCGAGCAACGCAAGTCCCAGTCGGTAGATGCACCCTCCGGGGGTGTGCCGCACGCCGTGATAAAGGATCAGCCATCCTTCCGGTGTCTCCAGAGGAGGAGGACTCAGGCCAATCTTGTTGGCATCACACCAGGCTCCATGTCGTGCTCGCAGCAGAATGTGATGGTCGCCCCAGTGTGTGAGGTCAGGCGAAAATGAAAGCCAGATGTGTGCGCCGAAACTTCCAGGAGAAACCGGACGATGGATCATGGCGTACCGACCACCGAAGCGACGCGGAAAGACGGCCGCGTCCTTATCATCCGGCGGCATCACTGGCCCGAGACGAGTGAATGAAGAAAAGTCAGTCGTACTGGCCAGGGACACCAGGGGGCCGCTGGATGAGTAAGAGGTGTAAGCAATAATCCATTCGTTTCGTTCTTCTACCCAGGTCAGTCGAGGATCCTCGACTCCCCACAGTTCTTCGGGGAAGTTCTTCGGCTCAGGTGCGAAACTTGGTTTTGGGTCGATTCGCCAGTTAGAAACGCCATCGCTGCTGCGAGCGACGGTCAAGTGGGAATGCCCCCGGCGATCTTCAACCCGCACCAGCAGAATGGTTTCGTCATTCAGCTGACAGACGCCAGCGTTGAACACGGTGTGAGCCGGATAGGGCCAGTCTTCAGCAGTAAGAATTGGATTCTCCGGATGACGCTGAAACAGATCAGCATGCGGATTCGGCGTGTTCGATTTTTCCGGCATTCGGTTTATCTTTGCAAAGTGGAGATAGAGAGATGTGTAAGTTTCGCGCCAGCAATTCAGCTAATGGCGGCAACAGGCTTCGCGAGTGAGGCTGTATCCTGTTGAAGACTCTGAGCCAGCATTTCGGTCCACAGCCAGGCGAGTGTTGATTCTGCACCCTGATTTCGATTGACCCCATTCGCCACGAGACCGTCAAAGCAGGTTCCACGCTGTGTGTCCGCCATCATCTGTTCAAGACTGTTCTGCCCCAGAAACCACGCGTGTGCTCTCTGAAATACCGCCATGTATTTGTCGTCGCCTCGGAGTGCAAAAGCAGCCAGCGCAGCTGACGCCATCGTCGAGGCTTCAACGGGTTGCTGGTCGTAAAGTGATTTCTCTTCGTCTCGCGAATACCAGTCGGCATTACCGATCGGCCAGAAAACGCCGTCTGTTGTCGTGACCAGATCAAGAA
>JABMPE010000198.1 GCA_013203845.1 Rhodopirellula sp.
AAAAAAGCCTTGTTGCCGGGATTCGGCAACAAGGCTTTTGAGCGAGCCCGACGAGACTTGAACTCGCAACCTCCGGATCGACAGTCCGGCGCTCTAACCAATTGAGCTACAGGGCCTTAACGTCGCTTTGTCGGTAACACTTCCGACGTTGTGCGGCGGGATTTTAACTCCGGCCCCACGGAGGTCAATAGATCGGCCACAAGACGTGACTTCATTAGCTGAAATGCAGCCGTAAGGACCGTCTGCTTTGCGTGAGCGCAGAAATCAGGAATTCCTGACAATTCTGTTTTGCCGAGTTGTGTGGACCAGGAGAGTTCGATGCGATTTCTGGCGTCTTTCACTCCGCCGTCACCCAAGCCGTACGTTCCGCGTTTTCACGGACTCAGCTTCGATGTCTGATTTTCGTGCGCGGTGCGGGCTGCAACCATCGTGGACTATTCGGAATCCTTTCCGAAAACCAGCAGATTGTCCCGGTGAATGATTTCGTCGTAGGGCAGATTTACCGGATCGGCCGGCAGGTCTGTCAGTCGCTGGCCTTTCAAGCGGGCCGTCGTCTGGCTGTCGTAGTTGGTCAGTCCGCGAGCGAACTCCCGACCATCATCGCCAATCAGCGACACGACGTCACCGCGGCCAAAAGTTCCGTCGACTCCTGTGATGCCGATCGCCAGCAGAGATCGACCGTTCGTTGTCAGCGCCTTCTTTGCGCCTGCGTCGAGGTGCATTTTCCCGCGAGGGTCAACCGTATAACCGATCCAGCGTTTCCATGCAGGTACGTTTCTGCCTTGTGCCAGAAAGAGCGTGCCGATTTCCTCGCCAGCCATGATTTCGTCTAGAACGTTGTTTCGTCGACCGTTCGCGATGATGACGTTCTCCCCGACTTCAGTGACCTTTCGGGCAGCCTGAAGCTTTGATCTCATGCCTCCCGTACCGCCGCGACTTTTGGACTCGGATGCCAGTGCAAGCAGCTCATCGTCCCAACGTTCCACAACAGGGATGACAGAACTGTCCGGTGATTCCGGATGGCCGTCAAACAGACCGTCAATCACAGACAGGACAATCAGTAACGAATCTCCCAGCAGGTTGCTGACCATTGCCGCCAGCTGGTCGTTATCACCGAACTGAATCTCGCTGATGCTGACGGTGTCGTTCTCGTTGATTATCGGGATAATTGAAAACTCAAACAGCGTGTTGAGTGTGTTGCGGACATTCAAATACCGCTCGCGGTTTCGAAAATCGTTTGCAGTGAGCAGCAGCTGCGCCGCGCGAAAACCGTGGACTTCCAGACAATCGTCATACAGGCGGATCAAGTGAGCCTGCCCGGTGGCGGCTGCAGCCTGTAGATGCGGAAGGTCAGTCGGACGTTGCTTGAGATTCAGCAGCCCCATCCCGGCTCCTACGGCACCGCTCGATACGAGGACTACGCGGCGGCCTGTTTGACGGATGTGACAAATCTGTTCGGCCAGTGCGGCAATTCGAGCAACGTCCAGCGAATCGTCATCGTTGGACAGGACGCTGGTTCCAACTTTGATGACTACCGTACGAGCGGTCTGAATGATTTCCTGTCGGATAAGACTCTGCATGATGTCATCATCAAATTGCGGACTCGAAGTCCACTTGAAGTTAAGCCATTCGCTGAACTGAAAATCAGCGGTTCCTGTTTCAGCCAGATCAGATTGCTCGACCGAGGATCAGGCTGACGTTATGACCGCCGAAGCCGAACGTATTGTTGATCGCGTAATGAATATCGGCAGGTTCGGCGGCACCTGTGACCAGATTAAGGTCACATTCCGGGTCGCGGGTTTCCAGATTGATGGTCGGAGGAATGATGCCCGTCTGCAATGTGCGGACACAGGCCACACACTCAACCGCCCCCGCTGCACCAATCATGTGCCCGGTCATACTTTTTGTCGAGCTGACTCTTAATTGCTGAGCAACGGCTCCGAATGCTTCTTTCAGCGCCAGTGTTTCGGCGACATCGTTTGCTTTGGTGCCGGTGCCGTGAGCATTGATGTAAGTTCGCGATGCGATCGCTGACTGCTCGACTCCAGCAGTTGCCAGCGCCTGACGGATTGCGTGCGCTGCGCCCTGCCCACTTGATTCTGGTCTGACGAGATGGCACGCATCGGACGTTGAACCGTACCCGAGAATCTCTGCATGTGGACTCACTCCGCGGCGAGCAACGCTTCTTTCAGATTCCAGAACCAGGATTCCGGCACCTTCTGACATCACGAGCCCGGAACGGTTGGCATCGAAGGGACGAATCGCTCGCTGAGGGTCATCGTTAAACTTCGTCGCCATCGCCCCCATGCGGCAGAAGGCGGCAATGCCCAGGCGAGTCAAAGAGGATTCGGTTCCGCCGGTGATCACAACATCGGCTGCACCGCTTCGCAGGAGTTCGGTTGCCTGGATGATCGCCAATCCGGAACTTGCGCAAGCAGCACTGACCGTGAAGGCGGGGCCGCGAATTCCGAACGTCAGACTCACATTGGCCGGAGCCGCGTTCGGCATCAGCAACGGAATTGTCAAAGGACTGACGCGATCCGGGCCTCGGCTCAGTAGAATATCCGTCTGCTGCTGCAACGTGTCGAGTCCGCTCAAACCGGCACCGATAATCACGCCACAACGATGCCCGAGTTCGGCGGGATCGATTCCCGCATCGTCAATTGCCTGCTTGGCGGCGGAAACAGCAAATCGGCTGGCCCGGTCCATACGGCGCCACGCAACTTTTGCGGGGAGTTCAAACAGAGCTTCATCCAGCCCCTGCACCTCGCCACCAATCGTGACGGCGAGACCAGTTGTATCGATTCTCTGGAGTCGACTGATCCCGGAACGCCCTGCCACAAGTCCTGACCATACGTGTTCAACACTGTTGCCCAGTGGTGATACGACGCCCATCCCTGTGACGAAGACTCTTGACATGACGCCTTACTTGAACCTTTAAACCGGCCTGCAAACACTGACCTGCCGATTTTCGTGTGGAGTCGCCCGCAGCAAAGGGCTGTTCCAGATGAATAATGCCTTTGAGGACTTCACCAGACTTCTCGGTTTTCCAGCGAACAAAACAAAGGAAAAGCGAGGGATTCTAGAAGTCTTGCGGGGAATTCATAGCCGAAGAAGACCGCAGGATCGGCAGATTGTTCTCGTTGATGGTTGCGGGCCTGATTTCAGCATGCAGAAATGCGGTTGGAATTGGCAGAACACGCGACCTGATCTGCTGCTTCTTGTCGAAGGATGCCGGGTTCTGCGGTTTCCCTTGTATCCGAACGACGCAGCTCGGCGATAACCTGACCAGGTGGATCAAAAAGGGCAAAACAATGACAATACCAAACGTCAAATTCAGGCCTGTCATAATCCGGCCCAAACGAGACTCAGGACAGCAGGCTATTCTGTCTGGATCAGCGGGTTGAAGATTGTTTGAGGTCTACTTTGAGTGGAATTCGGCTGACTCCATCAGATCTCAGTTAGGCCCCCTGAAACAGCCATCAATTATTGTTTTACGGCGAGAAGTCGGCGTTGTCGGCCACTCGTTTCATCTTCGTGGTGAGGTTTCCATGCACCGCCCTTCAAATTTTCAGAGATTGTCAATCTGCGCGACCGACCACCCCAGACGCGGCAACGCGGTCGTCGTCACTCTGGCTGTACTGGCAATTCTGATTGCGGTCGGAGCGTATTTCTTCGGGCCGGATCTTCTCTCCCGGATTGACCCAGGTCGAAACTCCGCCGACAGCAAAGCTATGACTCACACGGTTCGTCGAGAGAATCTCGTCGTAACGGTCACCGACGACGGCGAGCTGCAAAGCGCCAGCAACGTCGACGTGAAATGTGAGATCGCCGGCGGCAGTACGATTCTGTGGATCATTGATGACGGAACCGTCGTCGAGGCCAACCAGAAAATTGTCGAACTGGATGCATCCGGAATTGAGGAACAACTGGCGGCGCAAACGGGCGTTTACGAAAAAGCGCTGGCAGCTCAGATTAAGGCCACAGAAGACGCTGCCGCTGCCGACATCGCAGTCAAAGAGTACGTCGAAGGAACCTATCTGAAAGATCTGCAGGAAGTAGAGTCACTGATTACGATCGCTCAGGAAAATATGAGGAGCGCTCAAAACGTTCTGGACCACACCGACAGGATGGCACGAAAAGGTTTTGCGACGCCCCTGCAGGTCGAGGCGGACGGGTTTGCCGTCAAGCGAGCCAGGCTGGATTTGGACTTTGCGCAGACATCGAAACAGGTCCTCGAAAAGTTTACACGCGAGAAAACAACACGAGGACTCCAGGCAACGCGCGATGCGGCGCAGGCCCTGGCCCGGTCCGAACTCGCTGCCGTCCAGTTGGAAAAGGCGAAACTGGACAAACTCACGAAGCAGCTTGAAAAGTGCATTATCTACGCGCCGAAAGCGGGAATGGTGGTCTACTACGCAGAACAAAGCCGGTATGGAAGCTCCAACAGCCAGATCGAAGAAGGGTCGCCAGTCCGGGAACGCCAGACCATCATCCAGTTGCCTGACCTGACTCAAATGCAGGCCAAAGTGCCCGTCCATGAATCGAAAGTCGAACAGGTCCAGGCCGGACAACGAGTTTACCTGAAAGTCCTGGATCGAGAATTCCAGGGTACTGTGACGTCGATTGCCAACCAGCCCGCGGCGAAATCATTCTTCTCGGCGAAGGTCAAAGAGTATCCAGCCGAAGTTCGCATCGAAGGCGACTGCGAAGGACTCCGACCAGGCATGACCGCAGAAGTCGAAATCCTGATTGCGAATCTTGAAAACGTGCTGACGATCCCTGTTTCCGCCGTCGTCGTGAAGGGAGAGCAGTTCTTTGGCTTCGTACAAACTCCTGAAGGTCCACAGAAACGCGATTTACTTCTGGGACTCAGCAACGACAAGTTTGTCGAAGTGAAAGACGGTGTGGCTGAAGGAGAAGAGATTCTCATGAATCCGCGTGCCGTCCTGGGAGACGAACTCAACAGTAAGCAAGAGGACGAAAAGGAAGATGAGTCAGCCGCCGTCAAGACGCGCTTTGGCGATTCAAGCGGCTCTCCAGCACCGCAGCCTGGTGGTGCAGCAAAGCCATCGAGTGATGGCGGTCGAGGTGGTAGCGGACCGGGTGCGAGCGGCGGCAACGGCAGTGGTTCCGGGGCTCCGAGTTTTGCCTCAATGGACAAAAACAGCGACGGCAAACTGACCAGCGACGAAATTACATGGCCTGGGGCAATCGATCGCCTCGACAAGGATGGTGACGGGGCGGTCTCTGCGACGGAATGGAAGAATCGTCCCGCTCGTCCCGCCTCCGGTGGGAATCCAGGAAGTGGCGGTGGTCGTCCCGAATCGGGAGCCCGCTAGTGCTCTCGTACGTTCTGCGCACGCTCAAACTCGGCGTGAAAAGTCTGTCCCTGCATGCGTTGCGATCGTCGCTCGCGATGATCGGGATCCTGATCGGCGTGATGGCCGTCATCTGGCTGGTTGCGCTGGGCGAAGGCGTCAGCGATCAGGCTCAGAAACAGATCGAGCAACTCGGCGCCCGTAACATCATCATCAAGAGCGTCAAACCCTCTGCGTCGGGAACCAGTGGCGATCGGGTCTTCGTCACGATCTACGGCCTGACTGACGCCGATTACGACCGCCTCGTGGAGACCATTCCCACTGTCGAACGCGCCGTTCCCATGCGTGAACTGTCCACGGTCGTGCGACACGAGGGACGCGACATGGGGGCTCAGCTCGTAGGTTGCGTCGCCGACTATTACCAGATCAATCATCTTGACATGGCGCAGGGAAAGTTCCTTGAGCAGAGGCACGAGATCGACAAGGCCACCGTCTGTGTCGTGGCTGCCGACGTCGCGGTCGAACTTTTCCCACTGGAAAATCCGATCGGTCAGCGGCTGTTGATCGACCAGGACTTCTACACCGTGATCGGCGTGACGGAAAGCCGCGAATCGTCCGCGTCCATCGGGGGAAGTCTCGCCGGGCGGGAATACAACCGCGACATCTATATCCCGGTCACAACCTTTCGCACGCGTCTGGGCGACGAGCTGACAACGTCACCTTCCGGAGGCGTGGATCGCGAACTCGTTGAAATCAGCCAGATCACGCTCACGATCGACGACGTCGAGTCTGTCGAAGAAAGCGCGGCTGTCGCACGCATCCTGCTGGAGAAGTTTCACACAGAAGCGGACTACTCGATCGTTGTGCCAAAGGAACTGCTGAGACAAGCCGAAGTTTTACGAGCCATGTTCAACGTGTTGCTGGTTCTGATCGCTGGAATTTCACTGCTCGTCGGCGGCATCGGCATCATGAATATCATGCTGGCAACGGTGACCGAACGAACTCGCGAGATCGGTGTCCGCCGTGCATTGGGAGCCCGTCGTAGCGACATCATCACACAGTTTCTGGCCGAGACCGTCGTGCTGACCGGAACCGGCGGATTGACGGGAGTCGCGTTTGGTTTTCTCTGCGGCCCCGCTGTCTCAGGAGTCCAGTACATCATTCGAGAATTCATGCCAAAAGTCTGGACCACGTTGCCGCCAGCCATTCAGAATCTGGAACCGCTTGTCGCTCCCTGGTCGGTCGGTGTGGCGTTCTCGATTTCTGTCATCGTGGGAGTCCTGTTCGGCCTTTACCCGGCTCGCCGAGCAGCCATGATGGACCCCATCGAAGCGCTGCGGCACGAATAGGCCAGCCGCTGTCCGGTTTTCAGTCGCCAACCTTATCCGTCGATCCGTCTTCAAGAGCCCTTTCGGTCGATTGCCGAAAGGTTGCGTCCCGCGTCACAGCGGTCACAGTACGCCTCCGGATTCACGCCGACCAGACCGGGTTTTCTTACTCACACATGACGATCGGTTTCCGCCGAGATGGCAAACTACCGCGACAAGCGCCCGCAAAAAAAACAGTGGAACCGACAGGCACCTGTTCTGCTCGACACTTCGCAACGACCGCTCGATCTCGTTGAAGATGGAGCCTCGCTGCCGGTTATTCAGATCGACACCGACTTTCCTCACCCGAACGTTTTTCGGAAACGCGTCCGCAACATTCCTGGCAACGTCAAACCTGGCGATCTGGTTGCCGTGGCACATCTGGACGGTCGCCACCTCGGTTATGGGTATTTCAATCCGTCCGCCGGAGTAGGTTTGCGATTCATTCGTTGGGGAACTGAGCCGCCGAACTCGCCGTTCTGGGATCAGCTGCTGGACAGTGCCGTCGCGTTTCGCCACGAAACTTTGAAACTGAACGACGTGACGAACGCCTGCCGGCTGATTCATGCTGAAGGTGACTTTCTGCCAGGCATCGTCGTCGACCGTTACAACGACGTGCTCTCACTGGAAGCGTATTCCCTGGCGATGTTCCAACGAGCCCAATCAATTGCCGAGCGGCTCGCCGCCATTTGCGGGACCGAGCACTGGATCGTCAAACCCAGTCCGCAGAGTGAGACACAGGAAGGATTCTCCGCGCCCGTTATCAGCTCGCAAAACCTGCCGCGTACAACGACGATCCACGAGTACGGCACACGGTTCCGCATCAGCTTCAGCGAGGGCCACAAGACTGGCTTCTTCTGCGACCAGCGTGAAAACCGCCTGAAGTTCGCGAAATTCTGCGACGGCAAGTCGGTCGCCGATGTCTGCTGTTACACAGGCGGCTTCGCGATCCAGGCGAAGACGTCCGGCAACGCGGCAGAAGTCACCGGCGTCGAACTGGATGAAAACCCGCTGCAACTGGCGAAGGCCAACGCCAACCTGAATCAGGCAAGAGTCAACTTTGTCCAGGCCGACGCCTTTGCCTGGATGCGGGACATGGTTCGCAACAGTCGTCAGTTTGATGTCCTCGCGCTGGATCCTCCAAAACTGATTCATTCACGGGAAGAAATCGAAGAAGGGCGTCGAACTCACTTCGACCTCAACCGGCTGGCTCTGCAGCTTGTTCGTCCGGGCGGTCTGATGGTGACGTTTACCTGCGCCGGACTTCTTACCAGTGAAGAGTTTGACAAACTTGTCCGCTCAGCGGCCCGCCAGGCAGGGCCACCGATACCAGGCACGGAGTCAGACGAGAACCCCAGACGATTGCCAAGAGAGATCCAGATCTTCGACCGCACCGGTGCGGCCTCGGACCATCCTGTTGCTGGAAGCTGCCCCGAATCGGAATACCTGCGGGCACTCTGGTTACGCGTTCTCTAGCAACGGTCCTCAGAAACCAACGGCCCTCAGAAACGGCTCGCGATTCTGCCGGGCGAGCCCGCGACGTCAGCCGACTGGGAACAATTTGTTCTGCAACACCGGCAGGCTTACGCCAGCCGCTCGCCAACTGCTGATCGTAGAAACTGCCCGGTGATCGATTCCGGACACGCGGCGATATCTGCCACCGAGCCTGTCGCCACAACTCGACCTCCGTCAGGACCGGCTTCCGGCCCCATGTCGATGATGTGATCGGCGTGCCGAATAACGTCGAGGTTGTGTTCGATCACGACCAGCGAATGCCCCACGGACAGCAGACCGTCCATACATTCCAGGAGCCGGACCACGTCCGCTGGATGCAGGCCAGTTGTCGGCTCGTTCATGATCAGCAACGATCCGGTGCTACTGCTGGAAGCCAGACACGACGCCAGCTTCAGTCGTTGTGACTCTCCGCCAGACAGCGTCGCCAGTGGCTGTCCTAAAGTCAGATAGTCGAGCCCGACGTCTTTGAGTGATCGCAGTCGCTTCTGGATTTTTGGCTGCCCGCGAAAGAACGGGAAGGCCTCAGCAGCGGTCATCGCCAGCACGTCAGCGATTGTGCGAGCCCTCCACTGCACCTCAAGAATGTGGGGCAGGTAGCGAGTCCCGTTGCATTCGGGACAGGTCATCGACACGTCAGCTAGAAACTGCATGTCAATCTCAACGCGACCGGTGCCTTCGCACTTGTTGCAGCGACCGCCAGAGTCCGTATTAAAACTGAAATGCGACGCGGCCAGATTCCGGTTTCGGGCGTCTTCGGTTTCCGCAAACAGTCGGCGAATCTCATCGAAAACTTTCAGCCACGTTGCGGGATTGCTTCGCCGGGAACCGACCAGCGGTTGATCGTCGATCCGCTCAACCGAACTCACAAGGTGCATTCCGGTGAGTGTCGAGTATTCGCCGACATCGTCGATTGAACATGGTTGTCCCAGCTTTTTGCAGACAGCAGGAAACAACACATTCTCGATCAACGACGATTTTCCAGCGCCGCTGACGCCCGTCACAACGCACAGGCATCCCAGTGGAATGTCGACAGAACAGTCTCGAACGTTGTGGCAGGCCGCATGACGAAGCTGCAGCCAGCCGGTCGCGGATCGACGATCGCATGCCAGTGACTGGCCGCGGTCGTCAGTACTGAAGCTTTTCGCGTTGAAACTTTTCGCGTTGAGCTTTCCCGTCAGCCATTGCCCCGTTGCCGACTCTTCCACCTTCGCCAGCAGGTCTGGACTCCCTGCAAAGACAAGGTGACCGCCGGCCTGTCCCGCCGCAGGTCCAATGTCGATGACATGATCAGCCGCGTTGAGAAAATCGGTTTCATGCTCGACGACGACGACCGTGTTGCCACTGTCCCGCAGTTTCTCGACGATGGTGACCACTCGCGAAACATCGCGAGAATGCAAGCCCGCTGACGGCTCATCAATTACAAACAGTGTGTTGACCAGATTTGAGCCAGCGATTGATGTCATGGCAACTCGCTGGGCTTCACCTCGCGAAAGTGACGTCATTTCGCGATTCAGTGCGAGGTATCCGAGCCCGGCTGATTTCAGAAACTGGAGGCGTTCCAGGATGTCAGCCATTATGTGTGAGCCGATTGTGGAAGGTTCCGACGGAAGTTTCCGCATTACGTTCTGGAAAAACGTCAGGGACTCGTCGACCGTCTGCGCCGCCAGATCACCCATCGAAGCCGACAGCGATGAGTCGCCGATTTCAGCAAAGGTACCGAGTTGGACACCCAGTGCTTCCGGACTTAACCGCGTGCCCTGACAGGTGTCGCAACATACGATCTCTCGCCACTCGTTGAGAAACTCACGCGTCGTCGTGTTCGGCCTGCGCCTTTCCAGACGCTCAAACAGACCAGACAACCCTTCCGATCCTTTGGTCGAACCAGCAGTCGTCGAGCTGTCGCCCGCAAAGACGTACTCTTTCTGCTCGGCGGTCAGTTTTTGAAACTCGACGTCCAGCGGCACTCCGGCATTCTCGACAAAACGCAACAGCCGCTCCCGCTCGCGTTTCCAGCGATCGCCCCGCAGAGCCGCGATCGCCCCCGCCCGCAACGATAAGGAACTGTCGGGAATCAGCTTCTCGAAAGCCAGCTTCGTCACGTTGCCTGTTCCCCGGCAGGTCGAACACGCACCAAGCGGGCTGCGAAAACTGAGTGTGGATGGCTCGGGCTGCGCGAAAGTCCGGCCGCAGGTGGAGCAGTCGAAATTCGACGAAAACCGCAGTAAGTCCCAGGCGTCGCCGTCGATCTGCACGGTCTCAACGGGTCGAGCAGTCATCGCGATTTGGCGTTTTTCAGCAACGGAACCCGTCACAGAATCAGCAACCGAATTCGTGTCCGATGTGGAAGACTGCGCGAGCACCACACACCGGCCAGCAGATTCACGCATTGATGTCTCAGTGGCTTCGATGATTCGCTCCACCGACGTTTTTCCGGAAACAACCCGGTCGACAATCACGATGCATTGCTCGCCATTTTTGCCGACGGACGCCTCCAGTTCCTGAACTGAAACAGCTCGCCCCGACAGCGGTGTCACTGTTCCCTGTTCGGAGGTCTGAGCAGCCGGATGCTCTTCAAAGATCACGGCTCGTGTGAACCCGGCTTCGAGCAATTCAGCAAGAGCCATCGATGCGTCAACGTGATCCGCAGTCGACGCGATACTTTCCAGTATCACTGAAAAAGGAAACCCAATCTGCACTCGCAGACCTGCCGGCAACTGACTGATTGACTCGGCAACCGAGCCCGAAGAGTCCTGCTCAACGGGTCTACGGCAAGTCGGACACACGACGGTGCCGATTCTGGCCAGCAGGATTCGCAGCAGATCGTCAATTTCGGTGACTGTTGCAATTGTTGACCGGCGACTTGCTGACTGAGCCACAGCGTTCTGCCGCAAAGCCACAGCCGGCGGGATACGAACGATGCTGTCCGCATCCGGCTTCTCCAGACGATCGAGATGACGTCTGGAGGACGACGAAAAGCTCTCGATGTAACGGCGCTGTCCTTCTGCATAGAGTGTGTCAAACGCGAGGCTGCTTTTACCCGAACCGCTGACTCCGGTAACGACCGTAAGCTTACCGAGCGGAATATCGACATCGATCGATTTCAAATTGTGAACGCGTACGCCTCTTAACTCGATGTTTGAGGACACCAGTTCCGAGTCACCGCTGGTTGAAACGTTTGCAGCGTTCATTTCCGAAGCGTAGGCAGACTGGACGAACTCTTCGAGTCAATCCCGCATCTGTGCTCTAGAGCTGGTTGTCACCTTCGATTGCGTTTGTGAGTGATCGCTTGAAGAATTCGCCCACCTTTACCGGCGGCTTCGCCGAGTTTTCCTGTTCGATATCAGTTCGACATCCAAAAGAAACTTCCATTCAAGATGAAAACGCTCAGCGGAGTCCTGACAATTAATAAACCCGAAGGAATGACGTCACGACAAACTGTCACTCGCGTCAGCAATGTCCTTCGTCAGGCCGGATACGGTCGGCAGATTCGAGTCGGCCACTGCGGCACACTGGATCCACTGGCCACGGGTCTGGTCGTCATCTGCGTTGGCAGGTCAACGCGTCTTGTTCAACTGATTCAGGAACATTCCAAGACCTACACCGGCACGTTTCAGCTGGGATGCGTCACGACGACTGATGACTGTACCGGCGAAATTCTCTGCGAAACGTCGGTTGATTCCAGCGCCATTACTCGACTGTCGATCCTCGACCTGCTTCCCGAATTTGTCGGCGATATCGAACAGGTGCCTCCAAAATTCTCGGCAGTCCACGTAAACGGCAAGCGAGCCTACAAGCTGGCCCGGCAAGGCCACGAAGTTGAACTGGCACCTCGCCCCGTTCAGATTCACAGCATCCATCTCACCAGATTTTCGCTCCCCGAGTTCGAACTACGAATTGAGTGCGGATCCGGAACCTACATCCGCTCGCTGGGTCGAGACATGGGGGAACGTCTCGGCTGCGGTGCCACAATGAAAACGTTGAATCGGTCCGCCATCGGCCCGTTCATGCTCGACAACGCAGTCGCTCCGGAAGAATTGACCCCTGAGAATATCGAGTCATTCGTCCAGTCACCAATCAAAGCGGTCGCTCATCTGCCAAACGTTGAAATCACCGAGCAACAGAAAGCACTCGTCTACGATGGACGACCGGTCGATGTCGGAACGATCGAACAGCTCAACAGCTTTTCGAAGACTGACCATTCGCAGGCCGATGAGGACGCGGTGACAAAGCTCGTACTTCTCGATGCGAAGCAACAGCTCGTGGCGGTATCGTCATACAGATTCGAAGACGGCACGGCAAAACCAGACATGGTTTTTCACGACCCACCTCGCGATTAGCCAAGCTCTGTTGCCAAAATGCACACATAGGCTCCGGCCTGGATTCCGGAGCTGCCTGTCAGCCTTGAGACGGTGCGGTCGTCGCCGTGCTTGCCTGCTGCCGAAGTCCGTCCACTTCCTGCTTCAGCTGATCCAGTGATGCTCGACTCTGATCAAAGGCCTGTTTTGCCGTAGCGACTTTTGACTGAACCGGGGCTGCCGCGGCCTGATTCGCCTGCAGTTGCTTTGTTGCTTCGGCGACGGCTGCCTTGGCTGCAACAACTTTCTGTTCGGCAGCTGTTACTTCCTGCTGCATGGCCGTCAGTGATTTGTCGAGTTCACCGACCTTTGCTTTCATCTCAGCAATCGTTGCGTTATTGCGATCAAGGGCGGCCTTCAGCTGCGTAGCGGCGGCGGCCAGTTCCTTATCATCAGGAAGCACTGCCACAGCGGCGGCACCTTTGGTGACTGCATCCTGTAACATCGGAGCAGCTGTTTCGCGAGCGGTAATCTGAGCAACCTGCGTCGTTTTCTCAGCCGTCATTTGAGTCAGCTTCTGCTTTGATGCAGTCATCGCGTCAGTCGATGCTTTCTCTGCCTGCTGAGCTGCTGTAACCGCAGCCTGCGCCTGAGTCACTTTGCTCTGCATTTCTTTCAGCTCTGCGTCAGCATTCAGAAACGCCAGCTCCAGTTCGTTGAATTGATTCTGCCGTTCCTTCAGAGCGACAAGCTTGGCAGTGAACTGGATCTCGTCCTGCCACCTGGCGACTGCCTGCTGAGCTTTTACTGCCGCCGCGTTCGCCGCATCAAGAGCCGCTTTTGCATCGTCGGCTTTTTTCTGTTCAGCAGCCAGAGCTGTAACGTACTGGGCGATCTGCGCCTGAGTGGCCGCGATCACGGCCTTGGTGTCAGCAATCTGCTTGGTGCCGGCAGCGACAGCGGCAATAGCCGCGTTCATCTTTGCCGCTTCTGCGGTAACCGTGCCTGCTGCCGCAACCAATGTCCCCTCACGAGCCGCAGCGACGGCTTTCAGTTGTTCGACGGCTTTCAAAACATCCTGATCGCCAGCCGCCTGCTTCGCTGCTGCATCTGCCTTGGCGGCAGCTTCTTTCAACAGTGGCACGAGTGGTTGTAACGTCGCCACAACTTTTGCGGCGGCATCGTGTGCTACCTTCGCATCGGCAGCCGCTTTCTGATCGACGGCCAGTTTGGCCGTTAGAGCCGCTTCCTGATTCGTCGAATCGGTGAGTTTCTTCTTTGCAGCATCCAGTTGAGCAGTGACATTCGCAACCTGTGCCTGGGCCGCGTTGTAAGCGGCCTGCTTTGCCTGCTGATCAGCGGTGACTTTGCCAACATCCGCCTGGGCCAGAGCCAGCCGTGATTCCAAAGTGATCGGGTTGGTGGGGAGTTCGCCCAGGCGAGTTCCGTCCGCAGCGTTCCAGACTCGAACAAGCCCGGTCCAGTCACCACCAATGACGCGTTTTGTTTCATCGCAATAAGCGGTTGCCAGTGCGAGATCGCCAAAGGCCTCAAACGTGCGGATCGCTGTGCCGTCACCCTTCCATAATTTGACTGTCTTGTCGCGGCCAGCCGTTACGATTTCGCCGTCGCGTGTGAAGTCAACCGAAGCGGTTCCTCCTCCGTGCGCTCCCCAGTTCTTGATCTGACCACCGTTTTCCATCTCCCAGAGTCGGACTGTCGCATCTTCACTGGCTGAAGCGAGGACATTGGAGTCTGCTCGCCACGAGAATCCGCTGATTAGACCGGTATGGCCTTTGAGACTCTGGTACTCCCGACCGGTGTCTGCTTCCCACACAAAGACGCCACCGTTTCGGTCACCCGTTGCCAGCAGCACGCCATCCGGGCTGAACGACACTGCAGTCACCCAGTCCGTATGTTTGCGAACCTCATACAGAAGCTCGCTCGTTTCTGTCGAATAAACGCGAATAACTTTCGAAGGCCCGCCGAGTGCGACGAATCGATGGTCGGAGCTGATGTCTGCACCAAGAACAGCATCCAGCTCGTCGCCAATTTCAAAAATTCTTTCACCGTTCTTGACATTGAACACGACGACCCGTCCAGCAGCGGCACCCTCACCACCGCCAGCCAGTAGAAGATGTCCACTTCGGCTGAAGTGCAGCACCTGCGGCTCGCCTTCGGGGAACGGCAGAGTGCCGACAAGGTCCAACGTTTGTGTGTTGTACAGAAGAATCTGTTTTTGACTGGAGATTGCAACCAGTGGTGCCCAGGGACTTGTGGCGATCGAGTTAACTGCTGTTGTCTGCTCGGTATGAATTACTGGTTGCAGAGAAAGACGCGATGGCAACGGCGGCGGCCCTTCTGGCCGACCGGTTGATCCGAACGACAAAGCAAATTCCATTTTTGCTTTGGGGCGAACGATGGCTTTGCTGTCTTTTGTCTCCAAGGCTCCACCAGCAATCCAGCTTTTTATTACCGATAGCATTTCCGCCGGAAGCTTGTCCGAATTCGGCGGCATGTAGGGTTCAGAATCGTGGTTCACGACCATCCACAGATAACTGCCGTCAGCATCGCCCGCGGCAACGACTTCACCGGAACTGCCGCCCTGCTGCATGGCCGTGTAATTCGTTAGATCCAGCCCGCCGCTCTTTTTGTCGGGGTTATGACAGGCGAAGCATTTGGCGCGAAAAATCGGCTGAACGTGGTCTGCGTAAGTGACCTTCTCGTCTGCCGCCTGCACCGATGCCGATGCGACGAGAACAGTGATTGCAGTCAAAGCCAGTCGGGCAGGAAGCATGGCCGTCTCCGAACGATAATTCTGTGACAGAGGTGGTTTGTGGGTTGGAAGAACCAACTCAGGCGAGACAATATTAAACTTCGACTCCACGGTATCAAAATCAAACTCCGACTCCACTGTAGGTCAGACTGTGTCAGTGGGAGTAACGGATTTGGAATCGCGAATCGAAATTGCAGCAAGGCGATTAAAGATCGTCAGTAAACAACGACAATACGTCAGGCAACAGAAACACGTAGCGTCATCTCAACCGTGACTGAGTCAACTCTAGTGGTTGAAAACGAACTCGCGGGAATTCAGCGTTGCCCAGAAAATATCCTCAAGAGCTTGCTTTTTGTCCTGCTCATTATCGACGACCTCTTTCAGAGCAGCCGCTTCGCGATCCGTCGGCTTTCGGCTGAGGCATCGGATATAGATTTCCTCAGTGATTTGTTCCGGCGTCTTTCCTTCTTTGAGTCTGTTGGGCACAAGCTGCCCCTGAGCCATTTTTGCATTGACGGTATCGCCGTTCAGCAGATGCAGTGCCTGCGACAGATTTGGCTCGATCGAGACTTCACAGGAGCAAACCGTTTCCCGCTTGGCCCGTCCAAAGGCTGTCAGGAAATAGGTCGACGTGTTGCCATTTGCAATCTGTACGGCACGAGCACCGGTCGGCAATCCCTGAAACTTGTTCTTCGTGTCGGTCACCTGGGTGATCGAATCAAGTAACACTTCCGCACGCACGCGTCGCAGAGCCGCGTGCGAGAAGTTACGGTCGTCTTTGATATTGGTTTCATTGGTTGCCGTCGAGTGCTGATAAACTCGTGAAACACAGATGTCCCGAACCAGCTTTTTAAAATCGTAGTTGTATTCGGTGAACCGTCGTCCCAGTTCGTCAAGCAGTTCCTTGTTGACCGGTGGGTTCGAGACTCGAACATCGTCCACCTGATCGATGATGCCTTTTCCAAAGAAGTGAGCCCAGACGATGTTGGCGAGGTTCGTCGCGAAGTACGGATTCTTCGGCGAGGCCAGCCAGTCCGCCATGACGACGCGACGGTCTTTGCCTGCAACATCCGGAACTTCGCCCCCGAGGAATTTCGGAGCCATGACCCGCTGATCGACAAGATGGCGAACGTCACCACCGCCGCTGTTGAAGATGATAAGCTCCCTCGGATCTTCGCCCCGCTTACGACCAATCTGAGAAAAGAAAGCGGCGAAACTGTAATAATCGTCCATCGTCCAGCGGTCGAACGGATGATTGTGGCACTGAGCACACTGAATACGCATTCCCATGAAGACCTGAGCGACGTTTTCTGAAGTCTTCAGCGTGTCACGTTCATTCTGATAGTAATTCGTGGCAGCGTTCTGGAATGTTCCTCCGCTGGAACCGAGCAACTCGCGAACCATCTGGTCGGTCGGCATGTTGTTCGCGATTCGTTCCTGGAGCCAGTTGTAATAACGCAGCATCGACTTGTAACTGATCTCGTTCGTCGTCCGAATCTGTAGCAGTTCGGCCCACTTCATCACCCACAATTCGACGAACTCTTTCCGGCTCAGCAGCTGATCAACCAGCTTCTCTCGTTTCTTTTCATCCTTATCCTCGACAAAGCCTGTGTACTCTTCGACTGTCGGCAGAACCCCAATGATGTCGAGATAAGCGCGTCTCAGGAACTCTTCATCTGAGCACACCTCTGACGGAACGATTCTAAGTTTTCTCAATTTGTTGTAGACCAGAGTGTCGACGAAGTTGAGTTCTGGCGTTTTCGGATCCGTGTATTGCAGTCCCTTGGGCAACATGATGAACTGACGTCCGACAGTATGCGTCTCGAAGCGAGCCATGATGAAAGCCTCACCACGCTCATGAGCAGTCACGAGACCTTCAGGAGAAACCGTAGCCGCCGTATCGTTGTTCGAAAGAAAGACTGCCAGATTTGTAACGTCGCGGTCTGTTCCATCTGAATACTTTGCTCGAACGGTCAACTGCTGAGTGGCATCTGCCCCGTCCAGCACAGCAGCTGGCGGATAAAGTTCGACGGAAAGAACCTTGGGGACTTCTCCGATATCATTGTTCCCACCGGTCTTCAACCAGCGCAGCATCGTCTCGTAATACTCGCTGTCGGTTCCGAATCTCTTACCACCCGTGTGCGGCACCGATCCGACAGACTTGGTCATTAGAAGGCTTGCTTCCGGAATTGCAAGGTTTATGCGCCGTCCTGGAAGTTCGCGAGAAATTCGGTAGTGGTCCCCGTTGGGATCGAAGCCGAACAGCGAAAGTCTGAACCCATCCTTACCGCGTGCCGCACCGTGGCAGCTGCCGGTATTGCAGTTTGACTTCATGAAGATCGGCATGATGTCCAGTTTGAAACTGACGGGACGATCAGCTGTGGCCTGTTCAATTTTGATCGGGATCGTCTTCGAAAGACCTTCGAATTCGACAGTCAACTGGCTTTCTCCATCCGCGACCGGATGAAGGATATTTCCCTCCAACTTCACTTTTGCGGCGTCGCTGAGGGTTACCTTGGCTTCGTGAGTGACGTCTCGAGTCAACCCGTTGGGGTACGCGACCTGAACGACAAACGATTGTCGATCGCGAATTGTGTTGATGTGAACTTCTGCCGGAAAGACGTCTAACGTGGTTGGCTTTTCCTGAGCATCGGCGGTGGGCGTCAGTAAAGACGCTGCAATCGCAACAGCAACAGTCCACATTCGGGAACGAAGCATAGCAGTAATCCTTCAAAAGCCCTTCGGCATCTATTGATAACAACTCTGTGAAAGCTGTTAGTAATTCAACAAGTTCCGCGCTCGATTCAGACGCGGAGTGACCCACTATTTACCAGCCGCAGCAGCCTTCGCCTTTTCAAGTCGCAGCATTTCCAGTCGAGTCAGTCGCCGCGGTGGTGCTTCGACGGGTTTAGGAGCGGGCTTGGCTTCGGTCGTCGCCGCTACTGCCGGTGCGGGTGCGGGTTTCGGTTCAACCTTAGGCGGCAGAGGGACATCGACACGCAATTCGGTCGAACCAACGTTGTGGACAATCGGCTCGCCGTTCATTGTGATGGTGATCTGACCGAACACGCTTTTGTGGCGACCAGCGGGAGTTGTGGCATCGGTCTTCACTTTGAAGATAACTTCTTTTGTGTCCTTGGTGAATTTCATGGGCTCGGTAACGGCCTTATTCGGCAGGCCATAAATTTGCGCCACTGCTTCGCCAGGAAATTCCTTTGTCTGAGTCAGTGTGCAGGCAATCTCAGTTTCCTGTCCCTGGTCACAAGCGCTGCGGCTCATGGCGAATGTCACAAACGGTTCAGATATTTCCAGTGGAGCCAAGGCAGTAGATGCGAAGGCATTGCCCCCGTCTACCGCCGCCCAGCCGATCGCAAAGACTTTCCAAGCTCCGACGGCGGCATTTCCGTTGGCATTCAGTGGGTACAGTCCCTCTGTCTGGCCTTTCGGAATCTGAATCGAGCTGCCAGCCCCCAACCCCGGCGGACGGAACGGGAACTGAATTGTAATCGCTTCATCCCAGCCTTCTTTTTTTGTGGCCACGATTTTCAACTGCATCGAGCCATTGCGAGCGATGGGAACTTTTGGAACGACGATGTCCAGTTTGAATGGAATCTCATCGACCACGGCGATCGGAAGCTTCTGCACGGTCTTGGTGTAGTAAAGCGATTGCCCGGGAGCCCCGTAGACAAAATCGGATGTGTTCGAGAAGCCGCCGTTGATTTCCGGGTTATCAGCGTGGTGGGCGGTGAAGTCGTAGAGCCCACCACCGAGCGGTGCATCTGCTGCTGCTTCGAAGACGACCGGCATCACACTCATGTTGGCCGGAACCTTGTCGTGGTGCATTGTCACACCTGCAGGAAGTTCTTTCGGAGCCAGCACCAGGTCGCCGCCGAAGTTCCGGCGAGCCAGATTGATGTTGGTTCCGAAACGATTCCCCCTGCCGACAAAGATCTGTTGCCGGTACTGACCGTAGCGTTCTGACCTTGCGATACTGAGGTCCAAGCCGGGCTTGATTGGCTGGAACTCAACGCGATAAACGAAATCAGCCCCTCCACGTCGAAGATGATCGGTAATTCTTAGAGTGTATTCACCGTCAGCGGGGACGTTGAAACGAAAGTAGCTGTCCGGGCCTCGCGAGTCATCGTTGGCGGCAATCTGACCTCCCGCAGCATTGTAGAGGTACATCACGGGATCGATGGCGGATCGAATGCGGCGACCGTAGCACTCGACCTCGAACTGCTGCCCCTTCGTCGCCGTAAATTTGAAGTAGTCTTCGTCGCCAGCGGACTGCAGGATTCCGTTGAATGCTGTTGGGAATTCAGCAGGACTTGCGGTGGCTCGGTCGTTGTTCGGCTCAACTTCCAACGAGTTTCCGACGTCAGACAATCGGAAGGTGTTCCAGCTGGGCGACCAGCTTCCATCTTTCCCTGCAAAGACGCCGTACTCGGAGATCGCTTCTGTGGGCAGAGCAAATTTCTGTGCAAACTCTCCGGCGGCATCACCGATAAACTTCAGCTCGAGTTCTTCACCGACTTTTCCACCAGCTGGATAAACAGCCGTTGGGCGTGGGAAGTTGCCGATGTGAACGCGGTATCGGCAGTTTCCGTTTCCACTGTACGAACTTTCCCGTACTTCGATGGTGTACTTTCCGTCTTCTGGCGCTATTGCTGTGACGACACAGTCTTGCACCAACAGAGGCGAATCATCAGCGGACGCCAGTTCAAAACGTTTGCTGTCAAGAATCGCCACGTAGGGATCAAATAACGTTGTCCCGAGCCGCATGCCTTCGACTTCAGCGGCAATCCGGTCACCCTTCTTCGCTTCGACAACGAAATAGTCGACGTCTTCGGTATTCGCGACGCCATTTACCGTAACATTCATTGGAATCACTTGCGGCGTCGCAAAGTCGCTGTTCGGCTCCTTCTCGTCAGTCTCGGGCAAATAGCCCACGTAGAACGTCTGGAAGTCCGAAATACCTGTCTTCGTTCGAACCTGGCAAACCTGCTCTCCAAGACGAGCGTCCGGAGACACACTCACGACAGCCTTGAAGGAGTTGGCGTTGACCGGCTTGAACTCCTTAACGGCAAATCCGGGCTCGTAGAACATGATCTCTTCGACGTCGGCGAGAAGCCTGCCGCTGAAGGTCAGCTCGGTGTCCTGACCACGCTGAGCGCCTCGTGGAAGAATGATCGTCAACCGAGGGGAAGCGGCGAACAATGTGCTGGCAGAAAGCAGTAGCACAAAAGCCAGCAGCGAACGGAAGGTCCGGAACGCAGGCATATCCATACCTCTAAATCGCGGGATACTTCGAAATTGAAACTGCGGATCACACCAGCAGTTCAGCGAAAACCGATACTTGAAAACTCAAAATACGCACGAAGCCCGGCGCCTTTTAAATCAGACGCCGGGCTTCTTTGATCTCAATCAGGCGAGAAGTTCGCGACGAACCTTTCCGCCGTCGACGATTTCGATCGGACGATCGCCGGGAGCCATCAGCTCTTTATCAGCGACAATTCCCATCGTGTGGTAAATCGTTGTTGCCCAGTCGAGGACGCTCAGTGGGTTCTCTTCTGGCTCGCTGGCAGTCGCGTCGGACGATCCGAATACATATCCGCCTTTCACGCCACCACCAGCCAGCACGACACTGAACACTTTTGGCCAGTGATCTCGACCGGCGGTTGCGTTAATCTTCGGGGTTCGGCCGAATTCAGACGCGATGCACACCAGGGTTTCTTTGAGCAGACCGCGATCTTCGAGGTCCGTCAACAGAGCAGCCAGTGCCTGGTCGAGCGACGGCACTTGACTCTTGATGCTGGCATCAATGTTGTTGTGCATGTCCCAGCCGCCGTAAGTCAGAGTCACGAATCGGACTCCGGCTTCGACAAGACGTCGGGCCATCAGCATGCGCTGACCAGCGGTGTTGCGGCCATAGCGATCCCGCAGGCCACCATCTTCGGCGTCGATATTGAACGCTTCACGAGCAGCAGGAGAGCTGATCAGGCTGTAAGCCCGATCGTAGAAGCTGTTCAAGGCGTCAAGATTGTCGGCCTTTTCCTTGCTCAGGAAGTGATCGTTCACCTTGTCTAGAACGTTGCGACGAGTCGTGAAACGAGCATCGTCGATGCCGCTCGGCAGGTTCAGGTCGAGAACCTTGAAACCGTTAGCCGCCGGGTCCGATCCGAGACTGAACGGTGCGTACGATGAACTAAGGTACCCGGTCCCAGCGAATTCATTTGGCTGACTTGGCACACAAACGTATGGTGGAAGATTCTTCCGTGGGCCAAGTTCGTGACTGACGACACTACCAATACTCGGGTATTTCAGAGCTGGGCTTGGCCGGGCTCCGGTAAACATGTTGTGAGTGCCACGCTCGTGAGCGGCTTCGCCGTGGGTCATCGATCGGCAGATCGTGATCTTATCCATGACCTTGGCGGTGTGCTTCATCGTTTCATTGATGCGAATGCCCGAGACGTTGGTTTCGATCGAACCCATCGGGCCGCGATACTCGATGGGAGCGTAAGGTTTAGGGTCCCACGTTTCCTGATGAGCACATCCACCCGGAAGGTAGATATAGATCACGTTTTTGGCAGTACCTTCAAAGGTGGCGTAGTCTTTCAGATCGGCCTGTGCC
>JABMPE010000199.1 GCA_013203845.1 Rhodopirellula sp.
ATTCGCGGCCTTCCTTCTGCCGGTTGAACTGGTGCGCGGCGAGAACAACGATGTCGAGCTGACAGGCCAGCACCTTTAACCGCCGGGTCATGTCGCTGATTTGCTCAACCCGATTCACCCGAGTGTCCGACGGTCGCAGAAGTCCGAGATAGTCGATCACCAGCACGCTTAACCCGTGTCTGGCGACGGCCAGCTTCGCTTCGGCTTCAACCCGATCGATCGTCCAGCCTCCGGCGTCAACAACCCTCAGCGGCATACCGGCAAACAATTCGCGATCAAGTTCGTCGGTCAGACTCAGCGAAGTTTGCTTGAGCCACCTGGCCGTCATTTGGTTGCGACTCATTTCCAGCGTCAGGAACATCACCGGGCAACCCGTCTGTGTCATGTTCACCGCGATCTGACCGCAGAGTGCCGACTTTCCGACACTTGGCCGCGCCCCGGCCACGATGAACTGACCGCGTCGAAACCCGCCCCGCAGGCCAGCGTCGAGCAATCCGATTCCCGTGGAGATCACTTCGGCATCTGGCTGAGCCTCAAAAGCGGCGAGCGTTTCCGACATGCTGAAACTATGCGTATCCGGATCTACGAAACCGTCGCGAATCCGCTCACACTTGCGGACGAGGTCCACAATCACGTCATCGACGGCAATCTGCGGTTCAGAGAGTCGACCGACCGTACTGATCGCCAGCCGTCGCAGTTCGCACGTTTGCCACTCCCTGACAACGCTTCGCCCGTACTCTGGTGCCGTCGTCACATTGCCAACTGATTCGAGTGCTTCGATCAATCGCAGGCTGACATCATCGGTCGACAGGTCGCACGCTTTCGCAACCAGCGGCACGAGGTATTCCAGAACGACAGGCTTGCCAGCATCGGCGAGATCCAAAATCGTCTGATAAGTCTCCCGCCACAGCGGCCCCGCGAACTGATCCGTCGCAAGAAAACGTCGAACTTCCGCAATCCGCAGAGCATCGGGAGCAATCAGCAGCGCCCCGACCAGACGCCGTTCGGCCTCGCCGGCAACCACCAGAGCAGCCGACAGATTCCGTTGCAGTGAACCGCGATCCTTAGGATTTGGCGACATGTGCGCGGCCCTCCAGATACTTCTTTTGCTCGGCAGTCAGCCGTTGTTGTGGAACATCCTGAGTCGATTTGCCTTTTCCGCCTTTCGAGTCATCGAACTTCCCTTCGCAGAGTTGCGTGACCGTGTCCGGCTTCAGAAACCAGTCAACATCGCCTCGCCAGCCCCGATCGTTCCCGCCGCGACAGAACGACGATTGAGCAGCCCGGTCGAGTGCTTCCCGCCAACTGGTTTTCCAGTCGTCGTCAGTCAGGCGAACTCGCAGAGCAGCCCGGCGTTTCTCGGTGAGTGACCGACATTGCACGAGCCCGGTTGCGTTCCAGGCGTCGACAAACTGACTCATCACCTCAGGAGGGAGAGCGGCGACAGCCGGCTTCTTCTTCCTCTGTCTACTCTTCTCTTCTCTACTCTTCTCTGGTGACGCTTCCGTGACGCTCGGTGCGTCACGCTTTTCGTCATCATCGGCCAGCGGCGAAACCTCGCACCGGGAACGCATTCGCTGGTTTCGTTCGGCAGTTTGTGCCTTTCGCTTGGCATCCCGCCCGTTGTGCCGCCCGAAGTTCGGAAACATCAACGCGCCATCGGCCCCGGCCAGCCAGCCGACCTGGCACATTGCTTTGGCGAACCCTTCGTGATCGGCAACCTGATCAATGTACGAGTGCGTGACGCTCACAGCGTCACGACTCGTCACGTCGTGTTCGTCGGCCCATGACCAGACGGCATGGAGCTTTCCGACAACGGCAAATCGATTCAGTTCGGTCAGTTCGCCGATGCGGAAAACATCCGGGTCAGACGAAAGCGACCGTCGCATTTTTATCCAGAGACCAGAACTCATTCGATGCCCTCCTCGCAGGTCGGCCAACCCGACGGGAGGTCCATCAATCGCAACGCTTCCAGAGTCGGTCGAAATCCAACCGACTCCCTCGGAAACGTCGTCAGCACCTCAAACAGTTCGTTGACCGTTTCCGGTGCCGGCAATCGTTTTCCGGATCGAATCGCCAGCTTGCACCGGCGCAGGTATTCAGAAGTCGCCGGCTTGCGGCGACGCACAAAGAGCGGGAACATGTCGTTGTTGTCCGTGGTGAGGTCGCGGTCCCGGTGGCAGGGTGTTCGCGACGGTGGATGAATTCTGAGAGCCGACCCGGTGAACTATTTCGCCGGGTCGGTTTGTTTGTTGAATGGCAGGTTCATTTGCCGTCGATCGGCCTCCGGATGTTCAACGTCTGGCAGATCAGGATTCGCCGCCAGCCAGTGCAGAGCCTTGCTGGCATCAACCAGCCGCCAGACTGTCACCGGTCGCCCGTGCCCTTCCTTCCGAGTCGTCTTGACGTATCCGTTGGCGGCAATGATTCCGGCTTTCGCCAATTCGCCAGGCACCGCCCCGAACGCCGTCGGAGACAAACTTTGAGGCACGTCGACAACAGCCCGAACGTCATCCGCTGACGCGAATCCACTTCTGAGCAGAACACGCAACAGAACTCGCTGAGCCCGCCGGACAAGCGCCGCCCGGTGAGCAATCAACAGCGAGTGTGCCGCGTCCTTGAGACTCTCGCCTTCGCTCTTCTCGCTCATCGGGATGCCCTCCGGCAGTTCGGACAACCGTCGGCCAACCACTGCTCAATGTCAGTTCGCCGCCAGCGAACCAGACTGGCCACTTTCAAAGGTCTCGGCATTTGCCCGCTATCGGCAAGTCGTCTGCATGTCCGGGTGGAAACCGACAACATCTCGGCAAGCGCTTCCACGTCCAGAAGCTCGGCAGTTCCTGCCCGTTCTTGAGTCGCTTTCATCAATCACTACTCCGGTTTGTTGGTTCGACCAATTGCCAGTCACACCCCGTGACTGGCAACGCTGGTCTGTCATGAACCACAAACCGGATGAAAAACGGACGATCAAAACGCCGCTTCAAAATCACGCAACCTCTGAACTTGTCGACGGTTTCCGCAGCTCTGCATCTTCAGCGTGTTTTTCTAAATCATCCGATTTCGTCCGTTTGTCGACCGTTTTCCTCCATAGCCGACTCTACAAATCCGAATCCATCACCACGCTCTTGCCGTGTGGTCGGCCCTTCCGCGACGACTTCACATTGGTTTTGGTCGCCTTGCGAACTGCCCCAACTCGCCGCTTCCATGTACTTTCTTTTTTGGGGAGGATGTAGCCGCGCAAGTCATTCGGAATGTCCTCCGCAAATCGGTCGAAATTATCTTCCAGCCAGACGTAGGTTCGTGGGAGGTCTTTGAACGTCCCGTTGCGCCAAATCGCGTACTGCTCTGCTAACCACGCTAGATATTGTTCCCACTCGCATAATTCTTTGGCCAGCTTCTGGACTTCCGCGTCGCTGAGTTCCAGCATTACTTGGTCCGCGACACGATCGTGGTTCGACGAATCGTCGCGCGATTCACCTCCCCCCGCCCCGAAAACCGCAGAACCGTCGACGTTCCCCCCGGTGGGCGTTGTGCCGACTCGTTTCGGTCCGGGGGTCGTCGCCGCGTTGCCATCCGCTGGAGCGTCGCTCGATTCCAATAACGCGACTCGCTCGGCAAGAGATTCCAAGTGCGTTCGAACCAACTCGAAGCCGCCAAACTCATCGCCATCTGGCGTCTCGATAATCTGGAGCCCGACCGCCCTCACGTCATCGACCAATGGCAGAGAGTCTTCAGGCTTTAGCTGGAGAAAACTTTCCCCCGCACATTCGAAATCGGCTCGCTCGTACACGGAAAACGGATCATCGAGTTGTCCGACCAACGAGAAACATTCTCGATAAATATTCCCTCTAGTCCTTCGAAGTCTCGCCGTTACACCGAGTCGCTCAATATCGTCGATCGTTCTTGATGCGTTTCGGACCAATTCGGTTAACTGTCCTCGCAATTTGACGGCCTTCCGTTTCGCTTGTGGAAGCAGAAAATCCACGGTCGCCTTTTCGTGGTCCAACTCATTCAACGCCCATCGATGCCACCAGACAGGGTCGTTTTCGTCGGACCGACTATCTTCACGTTCGAGCCACCGCCGCATTCGAACCCCGTTTGCGAGTTCTGCCGGCAGCCAGCTCAGGTCGTCGTCAGCTTCAGGTGGTTCCCAGCCGGGGTCTGCCGACAGACTGGAACGCACCGTGTCATCTTCAGTCGCTGACTCGCTCAGATTATCGTCTGGCGGAACGTCGGCAGCTTTACCCGTGTCAGGCATCGGTCTGTCTTTCCAGAACGGGCCGGGCCGGATGCGGGCGATGAAAGACAACTCGCCACAGACATCCGGTCCGCTTCGGCTGGTCGACGTTTCGAACCGCGACCAACAACCCACCAGAAACATTATCGGCCAGGCGTGACCGTTCAAGACAACCCGCCGGAACCGCCAGTCATGCCGTTGTGCTCATGCCGGGCACGTTCACCTGACGTCCGTTTCAGGGTTGTCGACAGGGATTTGCTTCAGGTTGATCGACTCGCCGTCCGGCTGATATTGCCTGAACTCGGGTCCGGCATAGCCGGACATGATTTGCAGGCCACCTGTCTTCAGGGCGGATTTGACGTAAACACTTCCACCCGGTGGATAGGAAGAAATCAGAACAACTGGTTTCCCGTCCGCGTTCGTCATTGTCAGGTTGGCGTTTATGTTGTTGGTCACGTCAAGCAGGATGCTCGGCTTTGCAGACACCTGGTCGAAAATGGTCGGGCTCATGTCAGTCGTTAATCCGATCCGAGGTTTTGACTGCTCATCGACAACCAGCACGGTCTTCACGAAAAGTCGATCGGCGATGACGTCGCCGAATTGTGTGGTCCCGGCGCGGTCCTGAAGGGCTGTGACCTGAGCGGCTTCGAGCTGTTCGACCCGTGCGTTCAATTGGTCGACCAGGTCGCGCAGCCTGGCGACTTCTGGATCGGGGGCGGATTTGGTGCCACATCCCGCGGCGACTACGCAGAGCAGAATCAGTGTTGATCGCATGGTTGCACCTCCGGCAAGGGGGAGTGATCAAGCCTGGAACGGCACGGCGCACGTGCCTGGCCAATGATGCTACACGAGTTCACTCCGTCGCGGGAGTTGCGGTTACCGGCGCCGGGCTGGTGAGACGCGCGGTTTCGAGTGAGAACGCGTTGATCCACTCGACGTACAGGGAATTCGTTATTCAACTCGCTTTCCCGTCTCCGTGGCAGCAACCGGGAGGTGAGGAGTGAGGCGCAATTTTTTGTCCCTGTCGACACGAAAAGTGCGATTACATAACCGCGGGCGGGCTCATCGGGCCGGGAGGACCCCAAGACCAACCGCGTCCTGAGCACCGCGTACCAGGCATCGGGCAGGCGTCGCGGGGCCACGGCAGAACCCCACTTCCACGGGATTTGTTTCACTGGAAAACGCTGATAGAAAGGCAGACCCGCGACCAAAAAAGGAGGGAGGGAGGGGCCGTCAAAACCTCGGTAGGGACACAAAAAATGCGATTACATAACCGCGGCCACACGAACCGCGTCCGGAGGACCCTGACAGGAAACCGCGTCCAGGTGGCCCCCCGCCGCCCCCAGGCCGCCGTCAAAGAGCCCCGGAACAACGTCGCCACACGGGATTTTTCCGCCCAAACTTGTCGCGGTAGTTGTGATACCGCTAGTCGACTGAAAACAGCTGCAACTCAAATCAGCCAACGGGTTTCGCCAGTGAATTCTCACCCTGATTCACAACCGACTTCTGCGCCATTGACGGTCGACATTTCCAACCGTTGGAAATTCCATCCGCCAGTCTCGGGAGTACATGATGTACTCCCGAAACCGTTTCCGCATCACTTTGAGCAACACCGGCGTTGATAGAGTCGCCGTTTGCAGACTCGACTTTCGAGGCGACTTTCCACCGCCCCGCGGACACTTCAGGCTTCCGAATTCGTCCAGGCGAGGGCCGCTGAAGCCGGTAACGCGACAGCCTGACAGGTATCGACATGCCGGTTGAATACCTGGGCGAACCTCTGCGCCCGCCGCCGCGACGCGTCCGGAGTCATCCCCACAAAAACCTGCAGGAGTTCGTCCTGGGATTCAGGGGAGCGTTTCACCACAACGAAACCGTCAATTGAAGTCGAATTCATCACAGCCACCTTTCGAACATCGAAGTAGAAAATGACAGCCACGCTCAGCGGCCATCGGAATTGAGCAGCCGCCTGACCGCTTCGGCCTTCTCGGAATCCGACAACGGGAGCGCCATCACGGCCAGCACCGCGGCGCTGAAATCCCGGTCAGACTGATCATCACGACCGGATTTCTGGCCAACCTGAGAGCCAACCGCCGCGCACGTCGCCGTAACTTCAGGCGAGGACTGACACTTGTAACCACTGTCCTGCGGATTGTGATTCCGGAGGTCGCCGGTTCGAACCCGGTTACTCACCCTTGATAGAGACCCGCTGTCAGCAACTGATAGCGGGTCTTTTTCGTTGACAGGCATTGAAGTTACGTCGACCGGTTCATTGTCAGATTCGTCAGTCGATCGAAACGCCAGAGTGACAGCGGACGACTCAGAATGCACCCTTTGGGCAGTGCCTGGGGCAAACTTTTCTGGGTCCATTCCCTCAGTGCCGGTTGCCTTCGCATGCTCTGACGATCGGTCTGGCTCTCTGTCGAGTGAGAGTGTCGGTAAGGCGTCCAGAGCCCCGGAGACGTCGAGTAACCGCGGATCGGTGTAGCAGTTCATCGTCAGGTCAATTTTCGAATGCCTCATCGCCGCTTGTGCTGTTCTGGGAGTGACTCCATTCTGACTCAACATCGTTCCGAATGTGCCGTCCGAGTCGCTGGCGAGGGCCTGCAATCAAGCAATCCGCGAATGAGGAACATCGCCGCCAGAACCGTTCTTCAAATGGAAAAGATCAACCAGGCAGACGCACACCACCGGGCAGCGATGAAGCTCAGAGAAGCACAACTCGAACAACAGGACGGCCATCTCGACAACTCAATCCCATGCGGAGTGGTGCTCCTTCAACGCCCCTGTGTGACGATCGAAGAATGGCAGGCACAAGTGGCAAAAGCAGAAGCGGAAGAGAAGCAGCAAATCGAAGCCGGAACTGCATACACGCTTCCGATGGTGGAGCATCAGCCGGCTTCGGGTACTTGACTCTTTCGGAGAGTTCTCGCAGATGCTGGGAATTCAACAACGCAGGGAACAAGTTACCTAACCGGGGCCCTGAAGCCGCTTCTTCAATGCTTCTTGGGCTCTAATTGCATCTGGCGTGGAGAATTCCTGAA
>JABMPE010000200.1 GCA_013203845.1 Rhodopirellula sp.
ATCCCGATGTGGTAACCGCATTCCAGAAATCACAGAACGCCAGTTTCACAGAATAGACAGCTACCCTTGAAGGTGGGGCTCCGAACAGAACGGTCGTCACATGCACGCAACTTCGGAAAACTCCCGACGGCCCTCCCTTCTCTCGTGGCAATCGGGGTTACTTTCACCACGAGTCTCAACGGCATAATCAGCACAGCGGCTCGACAATCCTGTACACACTATTCAACGTTAAGAACGAATTTTTTAAAAGTAGCGTCAGAATCCGCAAGAACGGATTTCGTAAAAACAGCGTCAGAATCCGCATAATCGCGCATGCCGGTGGACGGGACGCTCGCTAAGTCAGGTTGCAGCCGCCGCGTACGACGTTCGGCGAGTGTTCTGGCCTCGGTTTCGGCAACCGTGTGCAGGGCTTCTTCCGCCCGAGCGGCTTCCGCGGCGCGGTCCATTTCTGATTCACGCAGTCGCGACTCGACCGATTCCAGGTACTCGGTGACACGTTCGGCCAGGATGCCCGCATGCGGGGACGATCCGCCGGTTCGAGATTCAGACAGTCCCTGGTCAATGTAATCAGGTCAACGTCTGCCCCACTGTGATCGAGTCGTTCGAAGGCGCCATCCAGCTTGCCGCGAGACGCCATGCGAAACACTCGCGTGCCGTCGTCCGCCACGTACGGCGGCTTCCCGGTGAGAATTTCGCACAGGATCGCCCCCAGACCGAACACGTCAGCCCGCTCGTCCATGTTGTCGATCTCGCCCAGCGCCTGTTCAGGCGGCATGTAGGCCGGAGTCCCCATCACGCTGCCCATTTGCGTCTGGGAACCATACGTGCCGAATTGCCCCGGTGCGTCGCTGCCGACGTTGGCGCGCAGCGTCTGAATGATGCTCTGGCCCGATTGCTTATGGATCGACTCTTCTCGTCCGCCACGCCGCCAACCTGCAGGACCTTGGCCAGCCCCCAGTCCATCACCTGCACTTCGCCAAACGCTCCGACCATGATGTTAGCCGGCTTCAGGTCGCGATGGATCACGCCGCGCGAGTGCGCATACGCCATCGTCTGACAGATCTGCTCGAAGATGCCGATGAACTTCCCGCGGTCCGCCGTCGGTTCTCCGCGATCGGCCAGCAGTTTCGAGAGCGTCTCGCCCTTGACCAGCTTCATCGCGAAGAACGGGCGTTTGTCGGCGAACTGCCCGAGTTCATAAATCGTCGCGATCCCCGGATGCTGCAACTGCCCGCCGCTCTGCGCTTCCTCGACAAACCGCTGAATGACCTCCGGCTTGTCCTTGTGCGCATCCAGCAGCACCTTGATCGCCAGATCGCGGCCCAGATCGGTATCGCGTCAGGAATGACGGTCACTTCCAGCTCCGGAGCCGGCTGCTCCAGAAAGCTGGGATTCTTCGGCGTAGGCCAACAGCAGTTTCTCGACGCGCTCCCGCAGAGCCGTGTCGTCGCTCGGAACCTCACCTGTTGCCCACGGACCGACACCAGGGAACACATCCGGAATTCCTTTGCGATTTCACTGAACGCGGCAATCCCCGTAATTTCGGTCAAGGCGGAAATGACGATGTCTGGAAATCGCGGCGGCACTCGCGAAACCTGCCGAAGACGCTCTGTCCTTGATTTAAAAGTCGGACGCCGTTTGAAATCTCTAAGCAAACAGTCGTTCGACCAAATCGGAATTCTCGGCAACTACTCCCTTTGCGGGATTACCTCACGTACTGGGTGGCGAATTGATGGCCTTGTTCAGACAATCAAGGCTCCCGAAGTTTCTGATTGAGGTTCTGCAGAATGATGATGCGTTTTTTGATATTGATTGGTGCGACGTTACTGGCGACGTGTGATGCACGGGCTCAGCAGCCGCCTGCGCCGGTGGCAGTTTCTGTTGTACAACTCGCGGACGTCGACGCCGTACAGAGTTACGTGGGTACCGTGATCGCCTCGCGAAGCAGTTCCGTCGGGAGTGCGGTCGACGGGCGCGTTCAGTCGTACCCCATCAACGAAGGGGACTTTGTGACGAAAGGTCAGCCGCTGGCTCAACTGCTGACGGAGACGATTAACCTTGAACTGGAAGCGGCACAGGCCGAGCTACTGCTCCGGAAGCACGATCTGACCGAACTCGAAAACGGTGCCCGACCGGAAGAACTCGCCGCCGCGGATGCGAGCAAACGTGCGGCCAAAGCCATGCACGATTTCCGACTCACTCAGGCAACCCGTGCCCGGAAACTCTTTGAAAAAGGTGCATTTAACGAGGATGAGCTGAACGAGATCGAGGCGGAGGCCGAATCGACGCTGCAGATGTTTCGGAAAAGTGAAGAGAACTGGAAACTCGTGGCGGCCGGGCCTCGCGTGGAAAAAATTCTGCAGGCCAAAGCACGAGTCGCGATGCAGGATGCCATCGTCAGGAACCTGGAGTCGCGGGTTCGCAAGTTCACCATCGTCGCGCCGTTTGATGGTTTCGTCGTCGCCGAACACACCGAACAGGGCGAGTGGATCAAGCAGGGCGACGTTGTCGCCGACGTCGTTGCGTTGGACGAGGTCGACATTCTGGTCAACATTCGCGAGTCGCAGGTGGCTGACATCAGAATCGGCCAGAACATTGCGGTTGAGATTCCTGCCCTGTCCGATTTTCGAACGACGGGAACTATTTCGTCGATCGTTCCCCAGGCTGATATTCGAGCGCGGTCGTTTCCAGTCAAAGTGCGGGTCAGAAATCCGATCCAGGAGAACACGTCAACAGACAGAACGCCGCTGATCAAAGCCGGCATGCTCGCTCGCGCGATAGTGCCCACCGGCGCGAAGCGAAAAGGGCTGCTGGTCCCGAAAGATGCTCTGGTCCTGGGCGGCCCATCTCCGACTGTGTTCGTCGTAGATGCGACCGTACCTGATATTAACGAGCCGATTGCTCCCAAAGGTTCGGTGACACCATCGACAAAGACCGGCAAAGTTCGACCGGTACCAGTGAAAATGGGCACGTCGGATGGTCGCCTGATTGAAGTTGAAGGGGCAATCAAAGCCGGAGAGATCGTCGTCGTTCGAGGAAACGAGCGGCTGCGACCGGGGCAGGATGTTGCCATTATCGAAACTCTTGACCCACGTGCTGTGCCTCGCGCCGCCGCTGCCGGACGCTGATCTTTCATGAATCTGATTCGAGCGATTGTTCATAACCCGGTCAAAGTGACGGTCGGAGTTCTCCTGGTGGCACTCTTTGGAGTCGTCGCTCTGCTGCGCATGCCGTTGCAGCTGACGCCCGAAGTTCAGCGGCCCACGATCAGCGTGCAGACTCGCTGGCCCGGTGCCAGTCCGCAGGAAGTCGAACGCGAAATCATCATTGAGCAGGAAGAGCAGCTCAAAAGTGTCGAAGGCCTGGTCAAGCTGAGTTCCGAAGCGACGGATTCCCAGGGCACGGTCACGCTCGAATTTCACGTCGGCACCGACCTGGAAGGCGCTCTGCTGAAAGTCAATTCTCGACTGCAGCAGGTGCGGGAGTATCCCGAAGAAGCCGACCAGCCGGTAATCTCAACATCGAACTCGTCGGACAGGCCGATTGCCTGGTTCATTCTCAGCACGCGAATGGCGACTGACGAGCAGATCGTCGCCTTTCAGCAGGAGCACCCGGAACTCTCTGAAAAACTGGAGATGGTGAGGAAGGCTCACAACGTGGGCCTGGCGATGCTGCGGCTGCGGCTGCTGGCTCAGGAGCACGAAGAGGTCGCAAAAGTTCTGCTGCCGTATCAGGGCATTGACGTCACGAAACTTCGCCGGTTCGCCGAGGACGAAATCGAAGCACGCTTCGAACGCGTTTCCGGAGTTTCGCAGTCAAACGTCCTGGGAGGTCTTGAGGACGAAATGCAGGTCCTGGTCGATCCAGAAAAGCTGGCCGCCAGACAGATCACCATCGAAGATCTGCGGCGGGTTCTGCTGGCCCAGAATAAAGACACGTCGGCCGGAGACTTCTGGGAAGGCAAGCGCCGCTGGGTCGTGCGTACGCTCGGGCAGTTTCGTTCGACCGATGATGTCGGAAACCAGTTGATCGCCGTTCGCGATGGAGTCCCCGTTTACGTTCGCGACGTCGCCGAAATCGAACTCGGGTATCGCAAGCCCGACGGTGTCGTGCGAAGATTTGGCGAGTCCAGTATCGCGGTGAACTGCATTCGCGAAACCGGCGCGAACGTTCTGGACGTCATGGATGGCCTGCGTGACATGCGGGCCGAAATTGACGAGCACATTCTGAAACCCAAAGGTCTGCAGCTCGTCCAGGTCTACGACGAAACGGAGTATATCTACTCGGCACTCGATCTGGTCGAGCAGAACATCTTCATCGGCGGCGCGCTGACGATGATCGTGCTGATGCTGTTTCTGCATCTGGGCATTCGCACGCTGGCCGCCGTCCCGTTGATTATCGTTTCGGCTCTTGCGGCGGCGTATGTCTCATCGTGGTTCTTCCTGATCTGTCTGGCCCTGCTGATCGGAATTGGTTTCTGGGCGGCGCGCGGAGCACTGGTCGTCGGCCTGGCCATCCCGACCAGCATTATCGGAACCTTTCTGATTCTCGGCCTGCTGGGACGATCGCTGAACGTCATCAGCCTGGCGGGCATGGCCTTCGCCGTGGGGATGCTGGTCGACAACGCCGTCGTCGTTCTCGAAAACGTCTTCCGCAGATTTTCGGAAGGCGAAAGTCCGTTTGACGCTGCCATCAACGGCACGGCTGAAGTTTCCGGAGCCGTCGTCGCCTCGACACTGACGACGATCGCTGTGTTTCTGCCGGTTGTCTTCGTGCAGGAAGAAGCCGGTCAGCTGTTTCAGGATATCGCGCTAGCCATCACCGGTGCTGTCGGCCTGTCGCTCGTGGTGTCAATGACGTTGATCTCGACGGCGTCCGCGCGGCTGCTGCATCGCGACGATTCAGCTTCTGATAATTCACTGTCGGCAGAACCAGAACCGACTTCCGGGCTGGGTTCCGTCGCGAAGCTGATGACCTCATTCGGAAGCGTGTTTGTCGGTTGGGTCGTTGGCTTCAACCAGTGGGCACAGCGAGGAACCCTGCGGCGTCTGGTGGTGACGCTTAGTCTGGTCGGATTTTCGTTTACCGGATCGTGGTTGTTCTGGCCGCGAGTTGAGTACCTGCCGAACGGTAACCGGAATCTGATTTTCGCCATCCTGCTGCCGCCGCCCGGCTACAACCTGAACCAGCTCATGGAACTGGGGCAGACCGTCGAGAGCAATCTTCGTCCGTACTGGGACGCGGTGCCGGGCAGCGAAGAGGCCAGCAAACTCGACGGACCGATCATCGGCGACTTCTTCTTTGTCGCACGCGGTCGCAGCGTGTTCATGGGTCTGCGAGCTTACGAAGAAGAGCGAGCCGCGGAGATCATCCCGTTGATCCAGCGAGCCACGAGCGAATTGCCGGGCACCTTCGGCGTCGCGAGTCAGTCCAGTCTGTTTGCCAATGGCCTGGAAAGCGGACGCACCATTGATGTCGAGATCACAGGACCGGACCTGCGAAAGCTGGTCGCTCTTGGCGGACAGATCTTCGGGCAGGTTCGCACGCTGCTGCCGCCCGGCACCCAGACTCGACCGATTCCGAGTCTTGATCTGTCCAGCCCGGAAGTTCACATCGAGCCCCACCTGATCCAGGCCGCGGAGATGGGCATGTCGGCGAACGAACTGGGTTACACCGCCAACGCTCTGATCGATGGTGCTTACGCTGGCGACTACTTCATTGGCGGCGACAAGATCGACCTGACGATCAAAGGTCGCGACGAAAACGTCCGTAATGCTCAGGATGTCGAGGCGTTACCCATCGCAACACCGATGGGACAAATCGTGCCGCTGGGAGCGCTGGCTGAGGTGTCCATGAAGAGCGGCCCCGAGCAGATTAACCATCGGGAGCGTCAGCGCGCCATCACGATTCAGGTCACGCCGCCGCCGGAAATGCCGCTCGAAGAAGCGATGATTCAGATTCGCGATGAGATCGTCCGACCCCTGCAGAGCAGTGGACAGCTCGACGGTGGATACCGGATCGATCTGGCCGGGACGGCGGACAAACTCAACGCCACCTGGGAAGCGCTGCAGTTCAACGTGCTGCTGGCGTTGTTGATTACCTACCTGCTGATGGCGGCGTTGTTTGAATCGTGGCTCTACCCGTTCGTCATCATCCTGAGCGTTCCGCTGGGAGCCGTCGGCGGCGTGGCCGGGCTGCAACTGCTCAACCTGTTCGTGCTGCAACCACTCGACGTGTTAACGATGCTCGGCTTCGTGATTCTGATCGGCACGGTCGTCAACAATCCAATTCTAATCGTGCATCAATCGCTGAACCTGATGCGCGAACAGAACCTGCCACCGAACCAGGCGATCATCGAAAGCGTCCGCACCCGAATCCGTCCCATCTTCATGACAACGATGACAACGGTGCTCGGTCTGCTGCCACTGGTTCTGTTCCCTGGAGCCGGCAGCGAACTCTATCGCGGCCTGGGCAGCGTCGTTCTGGGAGGGTTGCTGATCTCAACCATCTTCACCCTGGTTCTGGTCCCCACCCTCTTCAGCCTGATGCTCGACGCGAAGCTGGCGGTCGTTCGACTTTTCGTCAAAAACAATCCGTCGAGCAGTCGTGTCTCCGGCATCAGTTAAGTTCGAGTTTGTCACTTCCCACTCAGCCGGCGAGGCTGAGGAAGTAGGTTAATTGCGCGATGGCGTGTTTTTGCGAGGCCCCGCTGTTTTTGTGGGGTGTCAGGTTTTCCTTGAAGCTCTGGCGTCGCAGTGTCGTGAGCATATCGGCGAACGATGGCCATTTCTTCTGCGGATACCACGGGCGGTGCGGGAACTTGACGTGCAGGTGTCTGATGCGGTGGAACCACACGGCGGTCAGCGAGTAGAGCACTCCCGCCATCGGAGCGGTACGTCGGACCGCTTTCTCTTTCCAGTTTGCGGCGTCCGAGAAGCCCAGGTGCTGCTTCAGATTTTCGAACGTGCTCGCGCGTTTCAGGGTGGCGATGCTCCACCGCATTGCGTCGGTCTGCAGAATGAATAACAGCGACCAGACCGAGTTCGTTCTGAGCACTGATTCGGCGTAGGGTCAAAGAACTCAGCCGAACTCCAAACCGCTTTCCGCATTGGAGTTGCGACCACACAGGTGTTCCCATTTCACCCGCTTTAACTCACCTGACTATACACGGCTACCGGTATCTTTTCCTGCCCACGACCGAGTTTCCATGCAATTCATGCTCCAGCCCTGCCAAGTTCCGCTTGCCTCCCTCGTTGGCTGGGCTTCCGTACGGCACTCGACCGAGTGCGACGGGCGGAGCCGGGCAGCGATCGTTGAGGCCCCCATGCGCACCAGCAGCGATTCGACATACACCCGCACCGTAGGCGTCATCTCAGCCAGCAACTCAGGAGGGATTTCCGACATCCGTGTCATGCACGAGATGTCTCAGATTTCCCCCATCACGAAAAGACCAATCCCGGCCCGTGATCGATTACGTTAACGTCACAGCGAACATGATCTGACCGGCAGTCGTTGAGTCGAAGACTTTTCAACACGGCAGTTCGAATGCGTGTCAAACGCATTGCCTTGGACTTCGTCGGTCGCCGGGGCATCAATCATCTTCTCCGACGCTCTGGCCAGTGTCCGAGACAACGCTTGGGACGACTGCCTTTTCCCGCACCCCACTCCAGAGCCTCCCCTTGAAAAACTCACTGCTCGTAAACAGAAAGCAATTTTCAACGTTCTCACACTACCCGTCTGACGGGAAAAAAAGTCGAGGTTAGGAAAATGACGACTCCATGTCTTCAGGAAGCGGCGTCAGAATCATTGTGAGCTGAGTCAATCCAGCTCGAATAAGCCACAATGTCGTGACGTTCGGCTCAACCAGACATGAATCTTGCCCGGTTTGCAACAACATTTCCGCGAAGCTTGACTCCGTACTAAGAAGGAAATAGTTTCCCCACCCCAAGGGACGATTAGCTCAGTTGGCTAGAGCGCCACGTTGACATCGTGGAGGTCACTGGTTCAAGTCCAGTATCGTCCATTTTTCGTAAGTTGATGCCGAGTTTGGATTTAGCTACCTGCCGGGGGTTCCGGCAGTGCGGCATGCAAGCACCAGAAAGCGGTACATTGTACCGCTTTTCGCTTTCCAGGCTCCGTATCCATGCCACGTCGACGCACCGGCCAACCGCCGAAGTATCGCCATCACAAGGCCCGAAACCTCGCCAAGGTCACTATCGACCGCCGCGACATCTACCTCGGGACTTTCAACTCTCCCGAATCCTGGCAGCATTACGCTGACGTCCTTGCGGCTCTCCAGCAGGGCCTCTCCGTTGATCAAATTGCCGCGTCACTGAGCGGCGAGGAAGTTCCCGAGAAGGCCACAGGGACCGCTGGATCGACCACACGGACAACGATCGGGCAGCTCTCGCTCCAGTTTTACGAGTATGCCAAGGTCTACTATGCGCCCCGCGAGGGAGGCTCTGGTGGCCGTGTCGCGAACGTGAAGATTGCGATCCGGGAAATCAATAATCTTTTCTCAGGGTTGGACGTCGCGGCGTTTGGGCCGCTCAGGTTCACCACGGTGCGCGACGCGATGATCGCACGAGGGCTGGAGCGGAACTACATCAACGACCTGTGTTCAATCATCGTGCTGATGTTCAACTGGGGTGTTGAACGGGAACTCGTTCCGGTCGAGGTCGTTACGGCGCTGCGGGCCGTCAGGACTCTCCGCAAGGGTAAGTCAGGTGCCCCCGAACGGGAGAAGGTCACTGAAGTCGCACTCGACGACTTCGAAAAGACATTGCCGTTCCTCCCGCTCGTCGTGCGGGACATGGTACGGCTCCATCTTCTCACTGGGGCGAGGCCGGGTGAAGTTCGAGTGCTGAAGCCCGAGGCCGTAGATCGAAGTTGCCCTGACGTCTGGTGCTACAAGCTCAAGGAGCACAAGACAGACTGGCACGGCAAAGAGCGACGCATCTTCATTGGTCCAGAGGCCCAGGAAATCCTGCGTCCTTATCTCGCCAGGCCAGAACTTGAATAC
>JABMPE010000201.1 GCA_013203845.1 Rhodopirellula sp.
GTTTCGATCAGCTCGAACGTGGCGTCTCCCGAGTATTCCGAGCCTCGCAGCAGCATGCCGAATCCGGCCACGGACGCGGCAAACTGAAAGTCGTCGGAACCTGGCGAGTCTTCTGTCGGGACGCCAGCGGGAACGTGGAACTCGATGCCGTCTTCGCCTGCAGGCTGCTTGTAACGCAGGCGCACGGTCATGACTTCGTCTTTCGGGCCGGCTGGTTCGACGGCAACCTGCTGATACTTTGAAGGTTCGACCGTCAACGCCAAGGCTTCCACTCCGACGGGGATGATTTCGTAGAGAGCCGTCACGGTGTGGCCGGCTCCGATTTCGCCCGCGTCCTTTCGGTCATTGCGGAAGTCTTCCGCCTGAAGCATGCGGTTTTCGTAACCGATCAGCCGGTACGCCTGCACGTGCTGCGGGTTGAAGTCGATTTGAATCTTCACGTCTTTGGCGATCGTGACAAGTGTTCCCAGTGCGTCTTCCACCAGCAGCTTGCGGGCTTCCTGCAGCGAGTCGATGTAGCCGTAGTTGCCGTTGCCTTTGTCGGCGAGCTGCTCCATCGTCGCGTCTTTCAGATTGCCGGTACCAAAGCCGAGCACGCTCAGAAAGACTCCGCGTTTTGCTTCTGTCTGAATGAGGCCGACCAGGTCCGCGCGATCGGTGACTCCAACATTGAAGTCTCCATCGGTGCAGAGAATGACCCGATTGACGCCGTCGTCAATCAGGTGCTGAGCAGCCACCTGGTACGCCAATCGAATTCCCTCGCCGCCGTTGGTTGAGCCGCCGGCACTCAAGTGTTCGAGGGCGGAAAGGATCGCCTCGCGATCGCTGGCCGCAGTGGAAGGCAGCACCAGCCCGGACGCACCGGCATAAACGGCGATGGCGACTCGATCATTCCCGTCCAGCTGGTCGAGCAGCATCTTCATCGCCGACTTCACCAGCGGCAGTTTGTTCGGCGAGTTCATCGAACCCGAAACGTCCAGCAGAAAGACCAGGTTGGCCGCCGGTTTCTGTTGCCGATCGATCTCGCGACCTTTCAGCCCGACGCGAGCCAGCCAGTGCTCGCTCTGCCACGGGCAGCGGGCGATTTCCAGGTTGACTGAAAACGGGTGCTCGCCCTCGGGCGGTGCGTAGTCGTACTTGAAATAGTTGATCAGCTCTTCCACCCGCACCGCTCCCGGAGGTGGCAGAAGATTGTCGTTCAGAAACCGCCTCACATTGGAGTAAGACGCCGTGTCGACATCGATCGAGAACGTCGACAATGGATGCTTGAGCGGCGACAGGAACCTGTTTTCCGCGAGGAACTCATCGGCTTCCGTATTGGATTCGGGCAATCGGCTTTCTTCGAGTGCGTACTCGTCCGCCGTTACCATCGGAGCCGTTCGAGACGTCGACGACTCCAGATAATCAACAGACGCCCCCGCATCCGGATATTCTCCGTCTCCGCAGCCGGCAGCGAACAGCGGAAGGACAACGACGGCACACAGCGAAAGATGAGCGCGCATAACGATCTCCATTCTTCTTCGGGAAGAGTTACGGAACAGCGGTAACGCAACGCAGCTGGCCAGCTCGTCGGTTGTCAGCAGAACGCTGACGAGTCTGATGTGAAGTCTCGCGTGTGAAGCCTGCTCACCGGCATGACGCTGCTTTAAGAACGCGTCGGCGAGCGACCTCCTGGACAGTAGATACACCTCGCGGAAAATTATTCCCGATGGCTGTTCGATTCGTCGAAAATCATGGCCGCGTTCAGCCGGGAGAAACGGATACCGGTCTCCGTCTGCCACGAGGATTACCGCGCTGGCAGGTCGAATACTTTTCGCACGAGGCCTTCGTGCCGGTTCAGTGGTCGCGAAAGGCGGACAGACATTCCCGCCCCTGACGGTGTGCGGTAAACCCAGTATTCGAGAACTTCTCGCGAGGTCAGCACGCGACTGACCGAGTCTGGTGGGCCAATCGATTTTCGAACATGCGCCGACGTCATTCCGCGAATGACCTGCCCATTCCTGATGGCCTTTTCGATCGGTGACGTATCACCGCTCTTGATTTCACCCTGGCGCCGCCAGCGACCGTCAACTCGCATGAAACCGTAACCTTCCAGCCGCTCGGCCACGTAACTCGATCCCGGCTTGACGCGGTCGGCTTCCAGTAGCAGCTCAACGGCGGTTTGCTCATCGTCAAACAGTTCCTCGTAGTTGGAAGCGAGTTCCACCAGCCCCGTGGCACCCCGTTGTCGCAGTCTTGTCTCGATCACCTGGAACCACTGCCGAAAGACTTCAGCGGCGCGAGCTTCTTCGCCGGCAGCTATCAATTCCTGCTTCAGACTGCTGGCTTCCTCGCGAGACAGCTCAGTGACGTGGTTGATTTTCCATTCGAGGTTTTTCCGTCGGTAGGTGTCGGCCAGCGTCGTGAATTCCGGAAGGTATTCTGTGAGTCGAGCGGCAATCTCCACGCCATTGCGCCCGTCGGTCGCCGCATCCATCTCGATACTTTCCCGCATAACCTGTTGATAGAGCAGCCGATGCAGTTGCGGTCGCAGCGCGTCCGGAGCATTCTGATAGAACAGGACCGGCCCTTTCTTCCACTCGCTGACAAAGTCTGCATCGAACTCTTCGACAGGAGTTTTCGCGTCGGGCAGTTCGCTGGCAATTCGAGATGCAATGGCTGCCAGTTCCGCTGATGATGCACTCACGCTGGCGTTATGCCACGCCTGGTAGTGAGCCTCGTAAAGCAGCGGCAGTTTGAATTCGTCGTCCAGTCCGTACCGTTCCGATTTGAGTGCCAGTTCCTTCAACTGGTTGTAGGTCGGCGACGACATGCGCGTTCGCTCTTTGCGAATCGCCATGCGATAAAGGCCTGTCGCATCCTGAGCCAGCTGTCGATCCAGTGCTCGCCCGCTTTGATAGAAACGAACTCGATTCATCGCCCAGTCACCCAGTTCATACCACGGTTGTGGGTCATCCCGCGGCAGGTCGACTCGCAGGCGGCTGACTCGCTGAGTGTCCGATTCGATTTTCTTCACGCTCAGCAGTTCAAATTCGAAGACACCGGTCTCGCGTTTCTGCAGTCGTCCGACAACTTCCACGGCGAGATCCGGGCCGGGCAGTTCCGGCAACTCTTCTTCCGAGACAAACAGCAGCGGCAGCTTGTTCAACTTGAGAATCGTTCCCGCTCCGGTGGCGACACGCCCTTCGATTCGAAAGATGGTTCCCACCAGTTTCGACCAGCGAGGTTTCGTCTTCAGAAAATCTTCCACCGACTGACCGGTCGCCAGCGAAACTCGTGGCGATAACGCGAGTCCCCAAATGATCAGCAGCAGAATGCCGACGCGACTGCGAAGCGACTGCGATGTTCGAACAGAGCTATTCATGGTTCGACTCCTGCCGTTCGTTGCCGCTCGAACTTTCGCCGGAGCCATCGCCACCAGCGATCAGAGCTTCCTGCGCCTTTTCGCTCAGCATGGGTCGGACCAATGACTCGGTCCCGTCGCAGGCGATGACGCGGGCCGAATCAAACTCGATCAGCCACACCGATTTGTCCAGCGGGTCCCGCTGACACGATTTGACGGGACCGGCAAACCACAGACGTCCGCCAGATTGCTGATCGAGTACGGCGTCGACACCGGCCAGATAAATCGCTGGCGCCGCCGGGAAGACCACCCGCTTGCCGAATTTTTCGTCGCCGGTAACGATCGCGACCGGGTCGAGTTGAATGCACAGCCAGCGATCGAAGAACTGAGCGTGAAACTGCCGCTGCCAGTCGCTGTCGTCATGCTTTTCATCGCTCTTTGGTTCGGAAGTCGTCGCTTCTGCAGCCAGGGCAATTTCGACGACGTCGGTACTGTCGAGTAAGCCATACCCGGCCTCGGCCTGCAGCCACAACTGTCTCGTCGCGAGTCTTGTCGGTTCCTCAATGCCGAGTAATTCCATCGCCCGAAAAGCTTCACCCAGTTTTTCGCGAGCCGTGACGAAATCACGCTGCTGCAACGCCACTTCGCCAAGGTCACGTCCTTCTCGCATGGCAATTTCAGCCTGATCCAGACTTCGGCTGTGAACCACCCACGCGATCATGGCCACGACAACAATCACGATCAACGCGGCGACGGCAGCAAGTCTCAGACGTTGTCCACCGCGGTCTTCGCCGGAATCTGGCCGTTCGATTCGTGATTCGCGTTTCGCTTCCTGACGAGTATCCGACTTTGAACTGGCTCTGGACTTTTCGCGAACGGGCCTGGTCGGTGGCTGCGTCTTCTTTTTTTTCTTCTTTCGCGGCAACTGAGGCGTCAGCTCGATTTCGGCATCCGAATCCGCGAGTTCGTAGTCATCTCCGTCGTCGTCCAGGTCTTCTTCTTCGTCGGATGTTGTCCGAGTCGAACCGGTTGACCACGCCGCTTCGACCAGGTCAAGCACCGGCTCGGTGTCGAGTTCGTCGTCAATGAAAAGATCGTCCGCGTCCGTTGTAGATTCACTCGGCGACAATTTGTTCGTTGACTCAAGATCAACCGTTGTAGCAGGGGACTTGCGTTTCGGTTCGGGCTTTGATTTCAGCGAGGACTGCTGCCCCTGATCGTTGCCAGCGAAAAACTTCCGCTCGGAAGTCGGATACGGGTTCACGGGAAGAATGAAGTGGGCGGCTCCGCACTCCGCACAAATTATTCGTTTGGCTCGCTCCTGACGCACTCCGCTGGTCTGAAATCCGCAGTGGCACGTCCTTGTAAACGGCACCGATTCGATCGGTTCCGCCTCTTCACGTCCCAGAGCTTTTTCCAGCCACTTTGCCATGCAAGTACGTTTCTGTCTCAGTCATCGACGATTGTCAGCCATCGAACATACCAGCCCAACGAAACGGACACCATCACCTGTGTGGGTGTTTGCCCGGCAGACTCACAAAACGCGATTTGTCGCGAGTCCCAGCGTGGCTGGTTTTCCACAACCAAAGAGAATCGGAAGATGACACCGAATGTTACGTACCCGGTGCGAGTTACTGTCTCTGTAAGTCGCTAAACAAGAAGACTCTAAACAAGTCCTCGGCGTTTTCTGATAAACCACTCGGCGGTCATCGCCAGCACAAACGCGGTCAGGTACCACCAGTTGTCCCACAGTGTGACGCGAGTGATCTGTGTCAGCGACAGGTTTGGAGGGCCGGCAGCGATGAGCTGGTCGAGAAACTCGTCAAATCCTTCTGCCGGGATCACTCGCCCACCGGTCTGCTGAGCCAGCGTTTGCAGCAGCGCCGGATCAGCCGCGGGATTGTCGAGTTCCGGGTCCGTTGAATCGACGAGAAACCTCGTCGTCGCGTCGCCAGGGATGACGTTGCCATCTTTCGTTGCCGTGACCACGACGCGGTAGACGCCAGGTGTGCTCGCTCCTTTGAATTCACTGAAGGAACGGTCGCGCCCGGACAGCGCGGCAACGGAAGCTTCGTTTCCTTCCGGATCGATCACCTTCGCCTGGAAATCAACATCAGCCAGCGGCTTGCCGAGTTCATCACGGGCTCCGAATTCGATCGGGATCGTCGCTCCCTGATTAAAGTTTCGAGGAGACACCCGCACCCAGACGGGCTGATCCGAGTCGAACTCTTTGCGAGCCAGCCACAGAATCAGTTGTCGCCAGAAACGCTGATGCTCGTCGCGAAAGTCATGCATCCACCAGCGCCACGTCGAGTGCGCCGCAAAGGCCAGCGATCGGGACCTTCCCGTTTCCAGAGCAAACAGCAGCGGCACGCCGTCGGTACTTCTCGCCAGAACTTCGACCAGAGCATTCTTCTTACGAAGTTTGTTGGCACTGAGTAAAGGCGGCAACCGTTTCCACGCCGCTTCGTTGTCGCCATTGGTCAGCCGCATGACAAAGTGTCGCAAGCCACTTTCAGTGGGCACCATCTGCAGGTCGCGTTCGTAGTGGAGGTCTGAAGCGATCGCGCCTTCGCCCTGAATTTCCCGCGGGTCGAGTACCACCGGCAGCAGAGGTTCCAGCGGCGTGCCCGCGTAGCCTCCCAGGCTGAAGCTGTAGAACCCGCCGGTCATGAGCAGGCCCGCTCCCTCGTCGACACGTTGAGCGAGCAGTCGCAGGTCTTCGTTGCTGAAAACTTTCGCCGGCACGTCACCGATCACATAAACGTCGTAGCGGCCTTTCTCGAAGTCGCTCTGATCAATCTTCGTTCTGCTGGCAAACTCGCCGGTTCTCACCCATTGAAAGTCGAGCTGAATTTTTGCAGCCGAATTGACTTCCGGCAGGAAGACAATTTCATCGCGAGTCGTGTCGTAATACTTGACCGACAGCCCGCCCTTCTGAACAGTCAGCAATGTCTCTCGCTGGTTGTTCGCGGTTCGGAGTTCTCCCGACAACGGAGTGACCCGCACGGCAACACGGAACTCACCGGGCAGCTCGGGAACAAACGACAGCGATACGGGAATTGTCTGTGACGACCTGGTGGCGGTTACTTCGACCGAAGGCCGCGCGCCAGGAACTGAGGGAACCACAACGAGCGGGCCTTGCTCGTAGACGGTGCGGCCGGTTCGATCCTCGACCAGCAGCTGTACCGAAAAGCGTCGGCCTTCGGCTCCTGATACTTTGATGCGAGCGTCAACCGGCACCGAATTTCGCACGAACACAAGGTCATCCACGGCGAGGTCTTCGACCGCGATGTCGAGTCCCGACTCGGCAACATCCGACTCGCCGAATGGCACCGGAAAGACGGGCACCTGGATATCCTGAAATCGTCGCGCCGCCGTCTGCGGAGCCATGTCGAACGGAGCGACCGCCCGCTGCGCTCCGTCAGTCATCAGCACGATACCGATCACCTGCTTGCCGTGCTGCGATTCCTTCAGCAGTTCATCCAGCGAGTACCCGATGGCCGTCCAGTCACCGTCCGGTGCCAGTTGCGGCCCGTTCAGTTCAGCCGGTCGTAACTGCGAATCGAAATCGAAGTAATGGATTTCGAGGAGCTTGCGAAGTTCTTCAAACCGGTCTTTGCTTCCAGACAGCGTTGTCGCCAGTGTTTCCCGCCGCGTCTTTCCGCCGGGACCGTCTGGCGTCGTCATGCTGCGGCTCTTGTCTCCCAGCACGTACAGCACCGCGTCTCGGGTATCGGTTTCCGAATACTGAATCTCCGGACGCAGCATCGCAAAGATCAGTAACGCGGCAGCCACCAGTCGCAGGCCGATCAGCGTCCTTCTCGTGCCGATCGGAAGATGTCGAACTCGCGGCGGGTACGTCAGCAGGACGAGCGTCACCAGCCCGATCGCGATCAGCACGACGACAGGCCAGCTCCAGGCAGGTTCTACGACAAAGCGAGTGGACACAGGACTTCCGCGGTGAGAGTTGAGACGTGAAAGGCAACATCAAATGACGTGGCGGGATTCTGGTTGGGGCGGTTGCTGCCCGCAAGACCCCGCGTAAAGCAACGGCGAACGCCGACCGGAAATCATAACACAGGTTCAGAACTCGCTCGCGTTGCAGAGGCTCACCGGCCAGAATCCGCCGAATCAGTGACCGCAGGATGCCCACAATGCACCACCCTTTCAGCGACATTCCGGAAATCGCCAGCCTCGACGCCGGTCGGGGAATTATCCGAATTCCGAACGAACAGGACGTTCCTTTCACTCCGCGAGTCCGTGCGCTGGTCGACACCGCCGAATTCCAACGCCTGCGACACATTTCGCAGCTCGGACTGGCGACGCAGATTTATCCTGGAGCCAACCACACAATGTTCGAGCACGCACTCGGCGTCTTCAATAATGCGATTCGATACGTGTGGCAGCTCGGTCGAGACCCTCGCTTCTGCAAGGCGATCGATCACCACCGCGCGGAAGTTCTGCTGGTTTCGGCGCTGCTGCACGATTTGGGGCACTGGCCGTTCTGTCACCCGATCGAAGATCTGGCGCTACCGAACATGCCGCCTCACGAAGCTTACGCCGCAGAATACCTGCGTCCGGAACGGGAACTCGCGCAGGTGCTGAAATCCGAATGGAATATCGAACCCGAAGAGGTACTCGATGTGCTCGTAGCGAAAACCGACTCGCCCGAGCTGCGGCTGCTGAGGTCGATTCTGTCCGGGCCGATCGACATCGACAAAATGGATTATCTCGAACGGGACAGCCTGCACTGCGGAGTTCCCTACGGTCGGCATTTCGACAAAAGCCGTCTGATCCAGTCGCTTGTTCTGAACGAGGCCGGCGACGGACTGGCCATCACACAGAAAGGGAAGACCGCTGCCGAGCTGATGGTTTTTGCCCGGTACGTCATGTTCAGCGAGGTCTACTGGCACCATGCCGTTCGATCAGCGACCTGTATGTTCGCGCGATCGTTTTTCGAACTGCACAACAACTTTGACCTGACCACGCTCTTCGAAACGTCCGAAACCGAAACTGTGCGACTGCTCCGCAACAAGGCGGCAGGAACGGACTCAGCACAACTGGTTGAAGGCGTGTTTGGCCCCAAACGCCAGCTCTACAAACGCGCCGGCGAGTATTCGCACTATCAACAGAACGAGCTGTACCTGTTGCTCGCCGGTCGCCCGTACGAATTCCTGGTCCGCTGCAGCCGCAACCTGGCGGAAGAATTGAACCGACGCGGCACTGCGAACCGGGAACTCTCGCCCGTCGACATCCTGATCGACGCTCCGCCTCCGCACCGCGAAGTCGAATTCAAAGTCCCGATCTACTTCGCCAAAGAAAACATCTACCGGCTGCTGAGTGACGTCTCGCCAGTCATCGAATCACTGGCAAAGAAACAGTTCGACGATTACGTCAAACGAGTCCGCATCTTTGCCAGCCCGGACATCCGGCATCAGATCATGGAATCACCCGATTTCGAATCCGCGCTTCGATCGGCCATTGATGCCACGGAATCGTAGGTCCGAACAACGTCGGGTCTACCTGGCAACAAATTCCCTCAGCGAGTTCATGCCGGCTCGCAGTCCCGCCTGGTAGATCCAGACGTCGCCGCTCCAGGCCACCATGCGGAAGCCTTTTTCGACGACGACTTCAGCGAAGTCGAGCGTTGTTGGCATCAGGCCACCAATCTTGCCATGAGCGTTGCAGGCGGCGATGACGCGGTCCATCGCCGCGAGAAAGTCCGGATGGCCAAACTGGCCGGGAATCCCGATTGACGCTGACAGGTCCGACTGGCCGATCCACAGAACATCAATGCCGTCGACAGCGGCGATGCCTTCGACGTTGTCCAGGCCCTCAGCGGTTTCGATCTGAGCGATCAGCAACTGATGCTCGTTCGAGCTTTTCATTTTCTCGACGACGTCGCCCCCGGTGTAGTCGTCGTGGCCGATGCCGAACGCACAGCCTCGACGTCCAACCGGCGGGTATTTGGCCGAGTTCACAATCTTTTCAGCCTGTTCGACAGAATCGACCATCGGCACCATCACTCCCTGAGCGCCCATGTCGAGTGCTCGCGCGATAAAGTGATATTCGGTGGCGGGAACGCGGACGAGCGGCAGCATGTCGGTGCCGTGCGTGGTCGCGCACAGGGTTCGGATCGTTTCGACGCTCCAGCCCGTGTGTTCCATGTCGAAGATGGCGAACTCCGCCCCCGCTGCTGCTGCCGCGCGAGCGATGCCAGCTGAATGAAATTCGAACATGAAGGTTCCGATGGAGGAACCACCGGCCAGTAAGTTCTGCTTGACGGAGTTAGGCTGCATCGACAATCTCGCCTGGTATTGCAAAGGTGTGTTTCAATGTGCGACGGCACTGAGTAAAGCAGCCCGCAAGTTACTGCGAATTGCATCGGGCGTCACGCGTTCCCGTTTCTTCGGCGGCGTCAGACACAAGGCTGAGGAGATCGTTATTCAAAACGGGTGGCTTGATCACCAGCCACCCAATTAACGACCTGCATAACCAGTGACGCGTCTGTATCACCATTCGACGTGCTGATCCGCCTTCGATTCTCCCGTTTTTTCCTGTTACTGATTCATGAATGACCGCGCTCCATCGCAAAATTCAGCGGCCTTCGCGCAACGCGTGCGCGACGAAGCGCTGCAGATCGGGTTTGATCTGGTGGGCATCTCGGCGGCGGTCGCTCCTTCTGGGTTTGAGCATTTGCAGCAGTGGCTCGGAAAAAATTACGAAGGCGAGATGCAGTACATGAGTCGGCGGGAGGCGGCGTATCAGCACCCCGACGGTGTGCTGCCCGGCACAAAGAGTGTCATCGTGACTGCGTTGAACTATCACGCCGCTGAAAAACGCGACGCTTTCATCGGCGAGGCTGACGACGATTCAGCCGCGAAGTTCGCGACCGGCAGGGTGGCGAGCTATGCCAACGGCACCGCTGACTATCACGACGTCATCCGCAGGATGCTGAAGCAACTCGCCGCGGTTCTGCACCAGGCCGTGCCCGGATGTCGCACGCGGGCTGTCGTCGATACGGCGCCGTTGCTGGAAAGAGACTTTGCAAAGATCGCGGGGCTCGGCTGGTTCGGCAAGAATACGATGCTGATCAATAAGTACGCCGGAAGCTGGTTGTTTCTCGGAGCGTTGCTGACGGACGTCGAGCTGGAACCAGACGCTCCGCACGACACGTCGCACTGCGGAACCTGCACGCGATGTCTGGAAGCCTGCCCGACCGACGCGTTCGCCGCTCCGTACGTGCTCGACGCCAGGAAGTGTATTTCTTACCTGACCATCGAACTCCGCGATCAGCCGATTCCAACGGACCTTCGCGATGGCATGCAGAACTGGGTGTTCGGCTGCGACATTTGCCAGGACGTCTGCCCCTGGAACCGTAAATCGAGTGACACGTCTGTCCCCGAGTTTCAACCAGCGGCTGATCTGTCATCGCTCGACCTGCGATGGCTGCTTGCGCTGAGCGACGATGAATTCCGGACACGATTCCGTAAGACGCCTTTCGACCGACCGGGGCGGGCAGGTCTGCTGAGAAACGCAGCCATCGCCGCTGGCAACTCGGGCGATGCTTCTTTGATCCCGTCGCTGATCGAGTGCCTGCACGACGACGAGCCACTCGTTCGAGGTGCTGCCGCGTGGGCACTCGGCAAGCTGGGCGGCGAGGCGGCACGAAACGCTTTTCAGCAGGCATTAAAAGTGGAAGAGGTTCCAAGCGTCCGATCAGAAATTGCGTCGGCACAGAAAAACCGACACGAACAGTAGGCTGGAACGAGCGCAGCGCTGTTCCGGCAGCCAGTCATTTGAGTTTTTCCGGAACAGCGTTGCGGTCGTTCCAGACTACGACAGAAAAAACCGCCTGCGTGTCGCGATGGCTAATCGGCGATGCGATCAACCGGTCCGGTGTCGAACTTCGCCTGAGTGAACATCACTAAGGCGCCGAGCAGCGAGAGCACGGCGGAAATGAGGAACACCCACGGTCCCATTCCGAGGCCTTCGATCTTGAGGCTGCCGATGGTTTCGGTTTCGACGAAGAGAAACATTGCCAGCGGAGGTCCGATGAAACCTCGCACTCCCGTCAGAAAAACGTGGATGCCGTTGTAGAGTGAGACGTGTTCGGGCCTGGCAAAATACATGCTGCCGGTGATCCAGTTGATCGATCCCCCTCCGTTACTGAGAGCGTGAATCGCTCCACCCAGAAACAGCGGCCACACTTCTCCAATGATGCCGCCCAGTGCGTAAAACACGAACGCGAAGATCTGCAGCACGTTAAAGATGCCGCGAGCGGTCATCGGACTTTTTTTGTCCATATATCGTCCCCACAGCGGCGCGGTCATCACCAGCAGCAGGACGGGCATCACGGCGGCAACGAAACGGATCGTCGAGTCCGAGGCTCCGGCTGATTCCCGCATGACTCGCGGAACCAGGTACAGGCCAATGTGATTCGCGATGCCGGCCAAAGCGAAGCCGAACTGGTAAAGTACGAATCTTCGGTCACTGAAAAAGATGCGGCAGCCCGTCATGAAAGCCGCGAACAGGCCCTCACGATTCTCCTGCTCGAACATCGATTTTCGATGGACGGGAATTTTCGAGTAGAACCAGGCCGACGAGAACAGCATCAGCCCCATGATGCAGAACAGACTGGAATACCACGTTGGCCACAACGCAAACCACCACCAGCTGGTGATCGTGACGGTAAGACCGGAAATTGCCGAAACGGCCCGCAACAGTCCCACCGCCGCACTGCGATGAGTGTCCGGGTAAAGCATCCGGAACATGTTCATCTCGGCGACCTGCTGAAACACTTTCAACAGAAATGTGGTTCCGATCAGCAGCGTGAACCACGACGCCCCTTCTGACGGGAGCAGCGTTCCGAACAGCAACAGGCCGATCAGGCAGTTCGGCACGATGACCAGCAGTCGCATCGGAACAACGCTGCCGATGCGCGTGACCAGAAGTCCGAACAGGCAGCTCCCGAAAAAGAACGACGCCAGCACGGCCTGATGCCAGACTTCCGCATCGAGCAGCGTCTCCAGCACGACCAGAGCAATCGGAAACAGAACGAGATGCACTCCGTTTCCAATGTTCGACACCGCATCGAAAAACAACGCCGGTCGACAGCGAGTCGGAAAGCGGTTCAAGGCCCGTCGAATCGGACTCGGAGCTTTGTCAGGCGGTGCGTGTTCGGTCGACAAGGGAATGTTTTCGAATGGAGGTCAAGGGGCGGGTCGAGAGAGAGAGGCAGCGCCGGGTGGAGTCAGCAAAACAATCAGAGCCTGCAGCTTGAACAAGCCACAGGCTCTGGTTGAGAGTTTATCGTACGACCTCGAAACTTCTCGACTGTCACCGGTATGTTCGGATCAGGCAGATTTCCGGCTTTGGGCTGCCGCCGCGACGGGCAACATCAACGTAAAGGATGTGCCCTGACCGACGGTACTGGCGACTCTCATTTTGCCTTTGTGCGACTCGATGACTTCCCGACAGAAGGCAAGGCCCAGGCCCGTTCCGCCCTGACCGTTGTCGTCGGCTTCTTTGGTCGTAAAGAATGGCTTGAAGATCTTTGGCAGTTCTTCAGACGGAATTCCAGCACCGGTGTCGCGAACTTCCAGCTCGCCCATGTTGCCGTCTTCGCTGGTGCGAACGGTGACGTACAGCATGCCGCCGCCTGCCATCGCCTGCCGGGCGTTGACGATCAGGTTGAGCAGCACTTGCTGAAGATGCGAGATGTTCACTTCGCAGATCGGGTGTCCCAGAATGTCGGTCTGCAGTTTGACGCGGTTCATCTGCAGATCTTTTTCGCAGAGAATCAGTACATCGGACACGATCTGTGACAGGTCGA
>JABMPE010000202.1 GCA_013203845.1 Rhodopirellula sp.
TCATGTAAGCGATCAGGCCGTCGATCGTTGTGAGGATGTCTTCCTGCTCGACGAACGACATCTCGACGTCGATCTGAGTGAATTCAGGCTGCCGGTCGGCTCGCAGGTCTTCGTCGCGGAAGCAGCGAGCGAGCTGGTAGTAGCGATCGAGCCCGCCGACCATCAGCAACTGTTTGTAAAGCTGCGGCGATTGCGGCAGTGCGTAGAATTCGCCCGGATGCACGCGACTGGGAACCCGGTAATCGCGAGCCCCTTCCGGAGTGCTCTTGCCGAGCATCGGCGTTTCGATTTCCAGGAAGTTCAGCTTGTCAAAGTATTCCCGCGTCGCTTTACACAGCTTGTGTCGCAGAATCATCGCTTCCTGCAACGCCGGACGCCGCAGGTCGATGTAACGATATTTCAGACGCAGGTCTTCGTTGGGAATGTTCTCGCCGGTTGGTTCGAACGGCGGCGTTTTGCTTTTGTTATGGACGATCAGTTCCTGCGCTCGAATCTCGATCTGGCCCGACGCGATGTTCGGGTTAACGAGTCCTTCGCCACGCAGACGCACGACACCATTGGCCTGGATGACGTCTTCATTGCGGAGCGTTCCAGCTAGCTGGTGAGCTTCGGCACTGTCCTTCGGATCGAAGACGATCTGAATCAGACCGTAACGGTCTCGCATGTCGATGAAAATTAATCCACCGTGATCCCGGTAATTGTTCACCCAGCCGCAGACTTTGACTTCGGTTTCGGCGTGGTCGGTTGTCAATTCGCCGCAGGTATGTGAACGGAGCACGATGGTGAACCCTTACGTCAGATACGTTGAATTTTCTGGCTGCGATATCGCAGTTCGTTTTGGCTTGGACGCTTGTCGTTTGCGTCGGAACGGAATCCGACAACAGTGCTGCTTTCGGAAGACGGCGGATCAGGCACGACCCGCCGGTGGAGCGGTTTCCGGAGTGTTCGAAGATCAAGCTCCAGACCGCATCGCCAATGCGGATTTCGCTCCACAAATCAGCGAACTGACCAGCGTAAAGCAGCCTGCCCTCAGACGGAAGGGGTACGATCTCATTTTCCGGTTTGGACACGAGCAACGCTTACCTGGTTTGACAGTTCCTTCCAGACTGACACGTTGCGGGGCATCGCCAGCTCAGCGGCAATCGAAATTAAGGAGCCACGGATTTCACGGATAGGTACGGATCAGCAATGGATGCATCCTTGAGAGCATCCGCGTTCTATCCGTGTAATCCGTGGTTCGATCTTTTGGGTCGGGAGGCGAACCCGTTGAGCCCAGCTCGTGTCTGCCGTTGCCGCAAATACTGAATTTCGGCTTGACTCGGCAGCTTGACGGGTCCGATAGTCAGGGATAGAGTGGCTTTTCGCGGTTTTAAGCCGTGACTGAATCACGAAAGTAAATTGAAGCTCCGATGAATCAAAACCTTCTCAACCTGAGCCTGCTACTACTACTTCCCCACCCCTCGGGAATGGCTTAGGTTGTATTGACCGTTTCGGTCAAATCAGACGAAAACAACCCTGAGGCTTCCCGGCCTCAGGGTTTTTTTGTTGCCTTTTTTGCGGTTGCCAACAGGCACGAATCAAAGACCGTTTCAGAATCTCAGCTGCCTGATTTTTCCCACGCAGCTCTCAGGAGAGCAATCCGATGTCCGGCGATACGATTACGATTTTCGACACGACCCTCCGCGACGGCGAGCAGTCACCTGGCTGCAGCATGACAATCAGCGAAAAGATGGAAATCGCGAAGGCGCTGGTCGAACTCGGCGTGGACGTCATCGAAGCGGGCTTTCCGATCGCCTCACCCGACGACTTCAAAGCCGTGCAGAAAATCGCTCGCGAATTCGGCAGCCAGACGACGATCTGCGGTCTGTCCCGGTGCCGGATTGAGGACATTGACCGAGCTGGTGAAGCGCTCAAAGACGCCGAGAAGAAACGGATGCACGTGTTTCTCGCCACGAGCGCCATCCATCGCGAACACAAGCTGAAGATGGGCAAGGACGAGATCGTGCAGCGTGCGGTCGAAATGGTCGAACGGGCTAAAGGCTTTACCGACGACGTCGAATTCTCACCGGAAGACGCGGCACGGACAGAACTCGACTTTCTCTGCGAAGTCACCGAGAAAGCCATCGCCGCCGGAGCGACGACCGTCAACATCCCGGACACGGTGGGATACTCAACGCCGTCGCACTACTTCAACATCATCCGGCACCTCAAAGAAAACGTGCCGAACATTGAACAGGCCGTCATCAGCACGCACTGCCATAACGACCTGGGACTGGCCGTGGCGAACAGTCTTTCGGCGGTCGAAGCCGGAGCCCGACAGGTCGAATGCACGATCAACGGTCTTGGCGAACGAGCGGGCAACGCGGCGCTGGAAGAGATCGTCATGGCGATCAAAACGCGGCAGGACCATTACAAGGTCGGCACGAATATCAACACGAAGAAACTGTTCTCGACCAGCCGACTGGTTTCGAGAATCACCGGCATGCTCGTGCAGCGGAACAAGGCGATCGTTGGGCAGAACGCGTTCGCTCACGAAGCCGGCATCCATCAGCACGGCATGCTCCAGAACCGAAGCACTTACGAAATCATGCGGCCAGATGATGTCGGATACATCGGTACGAACCTCGTTCTCGGCAAGCACAGCGGCCGGCATGCGTTCCGTGATCGCGTGAAGCATCTCGGTTATGAACTCGATGACGCGCTCGTGCAGGAAGTGTTCGACGAATTCATCGCCCTCGCCGATAAGAAAAAAGACGTCTACGACTCAGACATCATCGCCCTCATCGAAGGTCACGTGGGCGAAACTCAGGATCAATGGTCGCTCGAACGTTTTCATACGGTCGCCGGATCGGACGTGCTTCCGACGGCCACGCTGGAAATGCGGCGGGACGGTTGCGAAGAAGTCTTCCAGGACGCGGCGACGGGCGACGGTCCGGTCGACGCCATCTTCCGAGCCCTGGAACGGGTGATCGGTATCGAAGCCGTGCTGACTGACTACCAGGTCCGCAGCATCTCCAGCGGGAAGGATGCTCAGGGTGAAGTGATGGTCGAAATCAAAGTCAACGACCGAGTCTTCCACGGCAAAGGCGTCAGCACCGACATCGTCGCCGCCAGCGCCCGAGCGTATCTCAAAGCGCTGAATCGAGCTGCCGTTGAAAGCTCAGCCACGAACAGTAGTGAATCACCGGAAGACACCCCGTAATGTCGAACCCACGTGGCTTGTTGTGCAGACTTTCAGTAGACTGATTGCTCGTTTCAGCAGGTTGAACCAGCAATTGTGACCTCCGTTCAATGAACCTTCATCGCGTCTACATTGAAACGACGATCGTCAGCTATTTGACAGCGTGGCGTAGTCCGCAGCTCATCATGGCCGCGCATCAGGAAACAACGCGGCAATGGTGGGACGAAGAGCGGCGTCATTTCGAGTTGTACGTTTCTGAAGCCGTTGTTGAGGAAGCGGCGGCAGGTGACACTGAGGCGGCAAAACGACGACTGGATGCAATTCGCGGGATTCCAGAACTGGAGATTACCGCCGAAGTACGCGACCTTGCGAAGAGACTGATTGCGTTTGGTTAACTGCCGAAGAAGGCCAGTCTCGACGCACTTCATATCGCGATCGCTACGGTGAACGGGATGGATTTTCTGCTCACGTGGAACTGTCGTCACATTGCCAATGCAACGCTTCAGAAATCCATCCGGGCGATTTGTGAAGACTCGGGATACGCCATGCCGGTACTCTGTACCCCAAACGAACTGACGGAGGTGCCGCGAGATGAATGACGACTCGATTGTTGATGAAGTCCGCAAGGCCCGTGATAAATACGCTCGGCGATTTGACTACGATCTCGACGCCATCTGTCGCGATCTGCAGAAGAAGCAGGAACAACCGGGCAAGCAGGTTGTCGCGTTCCCGCCGCAGCGGCCCAAAGTAGTCACGGGTGAAAAGTAAACACTGTAAAAACTGACGCCGCATTGAAGAGTGTCCTGTTAAATTCAGGATTCGTCGGGGCTAATACCATCTCACAACATCGGAATTTTCGCGGGAGCTGCTTTCATGGCCGCTGGAAAACAATCACCGCCGAACGCGGAGCTCTGGATCGCTCGGTGCTGGAAGCGGTTGCGGTTTGGGCAGTTTCTGACTTCGGCGGCTGACTGGCTGGCGGTTTACCTGTTTGTGCTCGGCAGCACGGTACTGATCACGAAGCTCGCCGTGCCTCAGTTCTGGCCGCATGTGTTGTGGCTGGTTGCGGGAGCCATTCCTGTCGCCGTCACTGCGTGGTGGATTTCCGGTCGCGAATTGTTTTCCCGGACCGAATCTGTCGCGCTGCTGGATAACCGGCTTGAAGCGGGCGGCCTGTTGATGACGCTGTGCGAAGCTCCCAGCGAACAGTGGGAGCAACGGCTGCCTCAGCTGGAGACTCTCTGGAAGGCGAGTCTGCCGCAGTATCGTCCCGTTCGATTTGCTCGTCAGATGGTCGGACCGTTTGTGTTCGTGGTGGCTGCGTGTCTGGTGCCTCTTCGCGAAGTGGAAGCAGCTCCGACGCTCAAGAACACTGCTGGCGAGCAGGCCACTTCGCAGCTTCAGGA
>JABMPE010000203.1 GCA_013203845.1 Rhodopirellula sp.
CGGCGGACCATCGTCGATCGACACGTTCGACCATAAGCCGTTGCTGGATCGTGATCACGGCAAGCCTCTGCCTTTTGATAAGCCGCGAGTTCAGTTCCGCGGGACGAAGAATCTGTTTCGCAGCCCGTGGAAGTTTCGTCGATATGGCGAGTCGGGCTCGGCAGTCAGCGAGTTGTTTCCGCACGTGGCTCAGCAGGTCGACAAACTGACGTTCGTGCATTCACTGCATGGTTCGAACGCGGCTCACGGCGGGGCACTGCTGAAAATTCATACGGGTTCAGACACCTTTGTGCGGCCGAGTATGGGCGCGTGGATCAGCTACGGACTTGGAACTGAAAACAGCAACCTGCCGGCTTTTGTCACGATCGACCCGACTCTGAACCACGGCGGCGTGCAAAACTTCGGGTGTTCGTTTCTGCCGGCTCAGCATCAGGGCGTGCGAGTCTACGGTAAGGTCGCCACGATTAACGATTTGAAACCGTCAGCCGATGGAACGCTGCAGCGCCGCAAGCTGGACCTGCTGCGTTCGTTGAATCAGCTGCAGTTGTCTGACGTCGGTCCGGCGGGTGGACTCGACGCTCGTATTAAAACGTTCGAACTGGCATTTCGGATGCAGCGAGAAGCTCCTGAAGCACTCGATCTCAGTCAGGAGTCAAAAGAAACTCACCAGCTGTACGGGACAGACGACGAGCCGACTTCGGCGTTTGGTCGGCAATGCCTGCTCGCTCGGCGACTGGCAGAGCGCGGCGTCCGTTTCATCCAGTGTACGCATCGCGAAGGCGAGAGCATCACCTGGGACGACCATTCCAACCTGGTGAAGCATCATCCGATACTGGCGCAGGCTGTCGATAAACCGATTGCGGGGTTGCTGACCGACCTGCATCAGCGAGGCCTGCTGGACGACACGCTGGTGATGTGGGGTGGCGAGTTTGGCCGCACTCCGACCGCCGAAGGCAACGACGGTCGTGACCACAATCCGCACGGCTTCACGTGGTGGCTGGCTGGTGGGGGCTTGAAGCCCGGTTTTCATTTTGGAGCGACGGACGAGTATGGCTATTACGCGGTGCAGGATCGCGTTCACATTCATGATCTGCACGCAACGCTGCTGAATCTGATGGGGCTCGACCATGAACAACTGACCTACCGCTACAGCGGTCGCGATTTTCGTCTGACTGACGTTCACGGGAGAGTCGTTCACGAGATTCTCGCCTGAATTCAGCCAGCTCTTCGCTTACTTTTCCAGTATCAGTTTGAGTTTAGATTCGCGTGTGGGGCGAGGGTGCAGCATGTCAGTGCCTGCACTTTTTACAAGAGCAGTTGTGCTTGTGATCGTGGAAGAAGTGCTCGTAGTCGTCTTTGTCGTCACCGTCGACGGCCATTCCAATCAGCCCGATCAGCGGGCCAATGTTGACCGACGTGTCCTTTTCGCAAGTTGCGTCTTTTGATCCGCTGATCGTGCAACCGCAAATCAATGAGGCAGCTACGAAGCTAAGCAGCAAGCGACGAACGTCCATGTCCGGCCCTTCGAATGTCGAGATTCAGATGTGAATTCAGCCGGCAGACTGTCACGAGGGCTGAAGGGTAAGCTTTTTTCAATTTCTCCGGCAATGCGATTTCGGCGTCAGTCGTGGCAGAATCATACCTGAAGCGGCCATGAATGAGACATGTCGGTGTGAATTACGAGGCGAGCGTCGTGTCGGCTACTCCGTGGGCAATATTAACGCCAGCAGCCGTCGGAATTGTTTTGACTCATCCGTCGCATCGCCGCCGGGTTCCGTGTGCAGACGGATGCCGGGGTACGAGCCCAGCCAGACCGTTTTCAGTGCGTCACTAAGATTCGACAGGCCTGACTCGAGCGGCCACAGAAACGGCATGTTCGGTCTCAAGTCCTCTGCCCACGCGATTGGTGTCACCGGCTCGCTGCCGTCGCGTTTGGCGAGAGACTCGGCCAGCTTCCCGGACCGCTGGTAAACGGACAGCCGATCGTTGGGGTTGCTCATCCGCACCGCGTACTGCAACAGGCCGGCCGCGAGAATGCGTCGGCTCAGCGTGCGAGTCTGCGTCTTCACTGGGGCTAACGTGGCTTGTCGATTCATGGTCGTGAAGTCCTGAGCCAGGAACCAGCCATTGCTGCGGTAACACCAGCGGGACGCCACTCGGTGGAGCAGTCAGTGTGATCTGTATCAGAGGCGTCTGGTCGGCCTGACAGTCGTGTTCGAGCAACTTCAGCAGACGCTCGTTCAGACGGGTCCGCTCCGGCGATTCGTCACTCATTCGCAGTGCGGGCATGACTTCCCGCAGAGCGATCGCGACTTCCAGCATCTCGACGTCTGGTGGTGTTTTCTCGATGGCATCCAGAAGGCGGTCCGCGAGACCGGGGGCGAGTTCCTTAGACGTCAGCTGGTACCACGCGGTCCCGGTCGCGTAGGACCGAGTCATTTCCAACAGCCGTGTCATCGTGATGGCAGTCTCGGCGCGTACAGCTTTGTCGTCGGCGTCGAGCAGCGGCTTCAGTAGTTCGAATGTTGGAATCGTCCGCGCGACAGGTCGACGCATGCAGTAGCGAATTGCCGTTCGGAGCACCTCGGGCTGCTGCTTCGACGCCGTTTCGAACACCGACTCAACAGCCGTTTGAAACTGGTCCGATTTGTCGAGATGCTTCGACACAGCCGTCGCGACCGGCCACGCGACCCCGTTCGTGATCACTTCCGGAGCCGCGAACAGTCGCAGGACTGCCAGGCGAGCCTGCGGCAAGCCGTTGCGCAGCATCTGCGTCAGCAAGTCTTCCAGTGGTTGAGGTTTGAGTTCCACCAGCCACGCCGCCGCTTCGTTGGCCGCATCTCTGGCGGCGGTGCTTTCTGTTACTTCTTTCCAGAAGTCTTCAGTTTCGAGCAACGCGCGGAGCTGAGTTGTGAGTACTCCGAGCAGCTTGCTGGCATCTTCTTCCTGAGCATCGCGTGACAGCACGGTCACGCCGCGCACCAGGGATCGCCGTTCTTCCGAAGTCGTCGGTTCGCAATTGAGCCACTCACCGAACGACCGGCCCAGATAGCTGACCAGTCGCGGTGAGAGCCGCTGCGACTCTCTTGAACGCCGGTCGCCAGAGGCGACCTGTTTCTGCTTCTCATTGGGCGAATCGGCCAGATCGATCCCGACGCTGTTCTCGCCAAACCGCACCGGTTGTCCGCTGATCCGCTGCAGCGCGAGTAACAGTGCATTACGGACTCGTGCGTTGGCGTCCGGGATGTGAGATGGCTGCTGTGCTGGAAAACCTCCGCGGATGTATGGACTGCTCGGGTCCGACCTCGACACGGACGCCGGTCCGATCGAGAACGGAATCTTCGTGAGATCAAGTACGAAGCTCTGATCCGCGGCGACGAATCCGTAGTCGCCGTCGATGTCCGGTAGAACCGCGAATTGCGTCGCTTCCTGTTCCTGCAACACGACCGACTGATCCGCGGCCAGCGGGCCGAGCCGACCGAGCAGTTCGTAAATCAATAGACGCTTCGTCACGTTGGAAACGGGCTGCGTGATTATAAATCCCTGATCAGTTTGATCGCTTCTCAAACCGAAATCCACCGGGACATCAATGCCGCGATTCGTCAGCTTGCCGTCAGCGTGTTGCAGCAGTTCGGCGATGCGCCCGGCATACGGAGCCGCCTTGTCTCGCAACGCAGCGAGTCCGGCCCAGGCATCTTCTTCGCGATAAACCCAGCTCGGCCACGATTTCGAATTCGGGTCCGTTCCTTCAGCGACTCCCGGACCGGGCTTGTCAGGCTCTTCAAGAAACTCCAGCAACTGCTCAGGAAGTGTGCCGACGTCGTCCGGTGTCAGCTCGATCCGGAACCGGATTGCGGCGATGTAAAAGCTCGAACCCGGCTTCCGAATCAGGCCATCGAACCAGTTGCGGAGTGCTTTGATGGCAACTTCAGAACGCTCGCTGTCAAGCAGGTACTGGAAGGCGTACGACTGGTCTGTCTCGTTGAGGTCCGGCCAGGCGGCGATGACGGCGTCCAGGAATTCCGATGACTTCGCCAGCACTTCCTGCATGGATTGATTGCTTCGAATTGCGAGCTGTTCTAGCACCAGCCGTTGAAGATGGCCGCGTGGTTTCAGCAGAACTTCCGAGACAACGTGTACGAGTTCGTCGTGATTCAACTGTCGCAGCTGCGCCAGGGCCGTTGTGAGTAACCCGGCTTCTCCGGACAGCGGTTGCCGGCTGCTGCGGTTGAGCAGAATCGCCGGATCAAACGGCGCGAGAATCCTGAGAATCGTCTCGGCGGCTTCGCGATCCCGCCGCCCGCGACCAAGCCGCCCCAATGCTTCAACCGCCGTCTTCAGGTCTGCCGGATTGCGTTCGGTCAGGACCACTCGCTTCCACTCGTCGAACGTCTTGCCGCTGAAGACCGGTTCGGGCAGCGCAGCCGCCTGAGAAGGAACGTCAGGAAACGGTAGTACTGGTGTCGAACTCACGGTCGGAGGTGCGAACGAGTTCCTGTCGAGCGCGGGCCGCTTTGGCTGAATCTCGAACAGCAGAATTTCATCCGCCAGCGGATCAAGCTCCAGCACGAACAGCGACTGGCCGTACGCCAGGAAACTCGAATCGAAGTTCTGTGTGGCCGGGGTATCGACGCGAGTATCGAAGTCGCCGGAACGATGCTGTTCGGCGTCAACTGGCCCTGTGATTTTTCGATCGGCCTGCACGTTCAGCTCGATCGATCCCGCCTCGGTCATGACCGGTGTCAGCTTCAGAGTGATCCGCCGACCATCGCCCTTCGCGACCGCCGACACGTCCTCGCTGGTCAGCGGTCCCGTCAACGTTCCGACCTGCTGCGTGTGATCGTGCCGTGAAACGCTGGTGCGAAGTTGTTCGGTGCAATGACTGAGTCCCGGCTGCTTCAGCACGGTGGCGACGTCGAGTTGCGTGCGAAACATTTCGAACGCTGGATACGGATGCTGCGGCCTTGAGAACTTGAGCGACACCAGTTTACTGAGCAGCCCGACAACCGAATGCGGCTGCAACGTGACCGGCTTGATGGCTCCGCTGCGAAGGACCTTCTGATCGATCTGCCAGACTGTCGTCCGCAGGCCAAACGGCACGTCGGTCACCGTCAGCGGGACGGCTGAAGGGACGGATTTTGCCAGCAGATTCCGTCCTTTCTGGCCCGGCTTGATTTCCCACAGCCAGACTTTGTCGGCTTCCGGATCCACTTCCAGAACGACAAGCGTTTCGTCCACGTGGAGCGGATCGACTGTGAATGTCTTGCGACGCGTCCGGTCTTCGGCTCCCGGTTCGCCGATGCGCAGTGCCCGTTCAAACTCCAGAGTCAGCGTCATCTGCCCGGCGGCGTTCAGCGACGGGGCGAGTCGGCGGCTGAATTGAGAACCGTCTGTCGTCAGGAACCCGGTATCCGCATCGGTGTAGGCACGGCTGACCGACTCGGGCTCAGGATCGTGCTCTGATTTCGTTGGTGTGGTCCTCACTTTCCTGACGCATTTGTTGAGCGGCGGCGCGTGAAAAACCTGCGTGACGTTTTCCCGAGTCCGATACAGCACAAACGGCGGCAGCGGCTGATCCCAGAACTCCTCGTGCGGGTACTTGAAGTCGCCCGACACGATCGGATCGAGTAACTCCAGCGCCGAACGCGGATTCAGCAACGGCGGCCCGGTGACTCCGTCCCGAATCGCCTTCTGATCGATTTCCCAGACAGTCGTCTCCAGCTCGAAGCGTCCAGGCGGGATGGCGGGAGCAAACGGATCGGCAGTTGCCGGCAGTATTGGAACGTTCCTCACGGCAGCACGGGATTCCGTCGTGTCCGTTGCTTGCGTCTGGTCGCTGGCGTTTGCAGGGAGACGTTGCTCGATCGAGGCGACGACGGGGCTTTTCGCACCCAGTGTGGAGCCACGGTGGCTCACTTCGCGATCCTGCTTTGTGACGCGCGCGATCCAGGTGCCGCCGCGC
>JABMPE010000204.1 GCA_013203845.1 Rhodopirellula sp.
ACGTTTGACTTTTCCGAAGTCATGCTCCTGGCCGCCCATCAATACAAGTTTGATCTTCTGAGTTTTGCCATGCATCGTGAAGTTGCCCGTGACTTCAAAACCGTCTTTGATCGGTTTGGTGCTGGTGCTTTTGAATTCAATCGTGGGGAACTGTTTCGAATCGAAGTAGTCCGGTCGACGCAGATGCTCGTCGCGGGCTTTGTTGGCCGTGTCGACGCTTTCGGTCTTGATCGTCAGCGCGAACGTCGATTTCGATGGATTCTCTCGGTCGAGCGAGAACTTTCCGGAAACCTCATTGAACCGGCCATGAATCCAGCTGATGCCCAGATGCCGAGCTTTGAAGCTGACGGACGAATGCACCAGGTCGTAATCGTATTCGTCTGCTGCCGAGACAGACCTGCTGCCAAAACTGGCAAACGTTCCGACGACAAGAGCCAATGCCCATACTGAAATACTTCGTTGCATGAGGTTGTTCCTTCCAAAGGAGACACGGGATTTCGTGCTGCTGCCATGTCAGCAGACGGGCGGTCATCGTATGAGTCGCTGCAGTGGGCGTAAAGTGGATGGTTTTGTTCGCTGACGACTGTTGACGTCGCGCAAGAAAAAACACCGGGAACCACAACGGCTCCCGGTGTTTTATATTTTCAGCAGCGACCGCCACGATGCACTTTGCCGTGACATCCGCGTTACCGTTCCTGTGTCTCTGTCAGAAGCTTAGTCCGATTCCGCAAGCTGTTGTTTGTAAGCTGTGAATTCCGACGTGGGTTTCTGAGCCAGTCCGTTTCTGAGCCAGTCCAAAGACGGACTTAGATAGGTCGTACGTTCTCAGCACGCGGGCCTTTAGGGCCGCTGCCAACGTTGAACGAAACTCGCTGACCTTCGCGGAGTGATTCAAAGCTGATGCCTTCCACAGTTGAACTGTGGAAGAACATGTCGGTTCCGGATCCATCTTCGATGAAACCAAAGCCCTTGTCGGTAATTCTCTTAATCGTTCCTTCAGCCATTGTCGTGTTCCAATACTCTCGAAAATAGTGTGCCGCCGTCGATGCGTGAAACACTCACGCTACTTTGACCACACATGGGTTTGCCGTGGTCGCTGATGTCGGGTTTCTCTGAAACGGTTTCGACATGAGCCTGATTGCCGATCTGTGTTTAGAAGAGCCCGTCGAGTTCTTCCTGAGACGGCTGGGGAAGTGTGTTTGCGGAATTCGCATCAGCCGGAGATGTGCCGGCATCTGTGTCTTCCTTCTGTTTGCTGCGGCGAGCACGTTTGTCTTCAGCCTTGACCTTTTTGTCCATCTCTCGCTGACGCTTGGCGAACGTATTTTGATTCTTTGCGATGGGATTTCTCCTTAAGTTTCGACGGGGCTTATTAATGGTTGTTGCGGAACATGTCTCGTCAGCTTCAGGTCAGCTGCTTGCCTGTCCTGACTGCTGCCGTCGTTGTGTTCCTTTGCGGCGTCGACGTGGCTTCGGTTTACCGTCAGTGGCCGATGCTTCTGTCGAACCGCGACCTGTAGTACGTTGTGGTCCTGGACCACTGTTGGGAGTGTGTCTGTGTCGCGAGTTGCCGCGTGCTCCTCGCGGTGCGTCTGCTGGCTTGCTTTGAGCTGAGACTGGCGGTGGTGCAGGTTGACCGGGAGCCAGCGGAATTTTCTGTCCGATCAGCTTTTCGATAGCGTGCAGATCACTTCGTTCGTCAGAACCGCAGAATGAGATCGCCAAGCCAGCCGCACCCGCTCGGCCAGTTCGTCCAATGCGGTGTACGTAGCTTTCCGGCTCAGCAGGCAAATCATAATTGATGACGTGCGTGACGCCATCAATGTCGATTCCTCGTGCGGCGACGTCCGTGGCGACGAGCACCTCTACCTGTTTGGTTCTGAACGCTTCGAGTGCTCGCTGGCGAGCTCCTTGCGATTTGTTCCCGTGGATTGCCGCCGCCTTGATTCCGCTCAGCAGTAGCTTCTGTGCGAGCATGTTGGCACCGCGTTTGGTTCGCGAAAAGACAATCGCTCGATCGACGTCCGGCCTGGTGAGAATCGTCTTCAGCAAGTCGCGTTTGCCGTCTCGTTCGACATGATAAACCTGCTGTTCGATGCGCTCGACGCTGGTGGACTTTGGTGTCACATTGACGCTGGTGGGATTCGTCAACAGTCGCTGAGACAGCTCGATAATGTTTGGTGGCATGGTCGCCGAGAAAAACAGAGACTGACGGTTCTCCGGGAGCTGCTTGATGATCTTTTTCAGATCCGGCAGGAAGCCCATGTCGAGCATGCGGTCGGCTTCGTCCAGCACAAACACCTGAAGATGGTGCAGATGGATGTAACCCTGATTCATCAGGTCCAGCAACCGACCGGGAGTCGCGACAAGAATATGTGCTCCGCGGCTCAGGGCGCGAACCTGGCTGGTCTGGCTGACACCACCATACACCATCACATGACGGATCGGCAGATGTTTTCCATAGGTGGCGAAGCTGTCTCCGATCTGAATGGCCAGCTCGCGAGTCGGAGCCAGCACCAGCACTTGTGGGCAGTTTGGTTTGCTGGGGGGATTCTGTTTACCGAGTCGATCCAGAATAGGCAGTGCGAAAGCAGCAGTTTTGCCAGTGCCGGTTTGAGCACAACCCAGTACGTCACGACCGGAAAGGGCCGCCGGAACCGTTTGTGCCTGAATGGGCGTTGGTATTTCATATTTCTCGTCAACCAGTGCGCGCTGCAGTGGGGCGATCAAATCTATTTCAGCGAAAGTCTTCAAAGTTAATCCTTACAAGGGTTGATTGATTGCCTGGCTGTCCGAGCTGCACCTGGGGCTTTCACAGGGATTTAACAGGGGCACGGTCTGAGGATCGTCAAAAGAACAGGCGATACATCAGTCGCAGCGGGGCATGGTTGACGTCAAAGGAAAAGCGAAGTGCGCTTCTTCAGGAATTCTGGACAAACAAGAAAGTCACAGAATTCGGTGCGTCCACAACAACGCCAGCGGCTTTTCCAGAGCGGTCAACTCAACCGATGGTCGGCAGCAGAAGTGTGCGACAACGTTGTCGACACTGTGTTAACGGGCTGCAAGAGAATCCAACTCTGCCAGATTACCCGTTCGATCGGAAAACCCTGTCCTCGAACTTTCGAACAGTGTTACTCGCTTTATCCGATCGGATTTGATTCAACTTTCAATGAGGAAAGGTGACATCAGCCGGGGAGTCTACCTCTGCCGCTTCGAAA
>JABMPE010000205.1 GCA_013203845.1 Rhodopirellula sp.
ACGCTGCATACCTGACAGCCGACGACGACGTGCTTGCACGGGACTCTTCTGCTTTAATCCTGCCAGCCAGTGTCTGAAACTCATTGCAATCCCTCGCAACATTAAAGCCGAAGCTGAATCGACGCTGCTGTCGCCGCCTCGGTATTTGCATCCGTGAAATCGTGGTGTGCGTTCGCGACGCCTGGGATCAGTTCCTGCCGAATCGATGGGAAACATTCAGAAGGAACTGCCCTTCGAAGTCTTTCGCTTTGCCGCCGGGAATCGCTGTCGAGTAACCTGCCGAGATTCTGGTGTTGTGGTGAAATTCAAACACCATACCGAAGGTCGTGTTCAAGAGCTGAAAACTGTCCTGTCGCCCGATTGTGCCCAGCGGTGAAAAATTCGCCGAGTCTGAACTGGACAGTGATCGGTTGAGATGAAGTTCGAACATGGGCATGACTGCCGTGAGCGGCGAGGTGGATTCTGCAGGTTCCTGGATCAGCCAGTAACCAGCGCTCATGTCGAGGTACATCATCGTCGCGGCGTTCAGACGCCCGACCTGAGTCATCGTGCCTGTGCCGAACGGGCTGGAGTTCGCGAGTACCGGCATCCCGTTCGCATCGGCGTCGATCTGGAAGAAGCCCTGCAGAAACAGGCCACCTCCGGCGAGATACGACGCCCCCAGAAATGGCATGACATGGACGGCTTCGTTCTCGATCCGCAGGAATTCCCGCGTCGAAGCCCCATCCGTAACGCTGTATGAAATGTCGTCCGCCGTGGGCAGAACCAGCTGCAGACCACCGCTGACTAACCAGTTGTCGCTCCGGGACAGAATGCTTTTCAGGGCGACAGAGATGTCTCCAAACTGGCCGGTCGTTGTACCGGTCGATCCGTTGACGTTGATATTCGTGTCGAGCGTTGCAGCGAACGGAAAACGAGCTTCAACAGACATCAGGCCGCTCAGGAATGTCTTTTCGAAGCCGGGCACGAACTGATTGACACTCGTGCGGTTGGCCAGCGGAACGCTTCCGAAGTAGTTGTAGTTGAAGAAAACCCGGTCACGTGGAATCGGGCTGCCGCCGGACGCCATCTTCATCAGTCCGACGTTACCAAGCGATGGCGACGTGGTCGTACCCGAGACAATCGAAAGCGTTGCGTTACCGGGCGTTGCCGTAAACGGTGTGCCGCTGACCGGGTCAGTCACGGTGGCTGGTGTCGTTCCGCTGAGAATGTCGATGGAACTCGTAACCGTCTGAGCGCCGGTGGTGCTGTTGATTGAGACTCGTTCCAGACCGAAGTAGCCCGTCACACCTGCAGCGTTGGTGGTTTCTGTGAGCAGACCGCCTCCGGCCGCGCGGAAGAACACAAAGTTGGTACCGAGCCCGACATTTCCTGGGACCAGCAGTTGATTACTTCCATCAATGTAGACGAACCGGTTGCTGGCGGCGTCAAGGACAACCGGACCAGTAGCAGACATTGGAAAAGCTGCTTCCGGCCGAAACGTGGCATTCGCCGAACCTGTTGGCTGGAAAAAATCTCCCAGCAGATCAGGAAGTCGATCGAGGGGTGATCCCGAAGGGACTCCAGACATCGAGGCGCTATCTGCGTCTGCAAACTCCAGAAGGTCCTGAGCGCGAGCTTCGTGCGACAGGCCGACGGCCATGCACGCGCTCAGGATCAGGCACTGAAGACAGATTCGAGTTGTCGGCCGTGCGTTCAACATCGCAGGTCGCCTTTTTCCGAACGTCGAGTTCTCTCGGGGGCTGTATGACTGGACCGGTTGTAGCGGTCTTGCTACCTGTCCTGATCAGTTAATTCGGCAAAGCCAGGGCCTCTGCCGCAGCGAATCCGGGCATTCGAGGCCGGAAAATCGGCAAAATCGGAAAAGATTGCCCAGATTAACTCGCTTCGGACGCAGCGGCTGAGCATTTCGCGGCGTGATTGGCCCTGGTTAGCCAGAAGCCGTTGGTCTTTAATCCTGCTCGCTCCGAAATCGACGCGGCGGAATCAACCAGAGTCAGTTCACCGATCGGACGGCTTCGAAACTGGCTTGACGTTGGCCTGGCTGTGGTTGGCATAGGTGGGCCAGTCGGGGGTGTAGTCGTCGGCCTGGTTGCCCCAGACATTCCAGTTCGGGCTGAAGGCTCCGCGGGCAAAGAGTTCCAGGTATGGGCCGGGACTGCAGTCTTCGATCAGCTGGTACAGCTCGTCCGGTTTGCGCGAGTGCTCGCGTTTTCGAGATTTGATGATGTTGACCTGGCGGCGACCGGGAGCCAGCGTTCTCATGGAACCTCGCACGCCAAACAGTACCAGTTCGGTCGTGTTGCGAAAGTAGAAGCCGACGCCGCGGCCATCAGGTTCTCCGTCCTTGCGGACCTTGTGCCAGACGAGATTCGACTTGTAAGTAAAGCCCCAGGCTTCCATGACCGCGAGGCCTTCTGCCAGCAGCGCGTTGGGCACCCATAAATAGAGATGGCTTTTCTCGGCCGCCGCGACGTGCACAGGAATTGCTTTCACGTCGTCGAGCTTCAGTGTTGGATAACGGGTCAGTCGACCGTGTTCGGGCGCAACCTTGCCGGTCCGATTGGTGAACTGCCAGGGTGGATCGGCGAGAATCGTTCCGCAATTCAGACCGGAGCATTCCTCAGCGAAGGACTCGGCGGCAGACTTTTCGGGAGTGGTCGCCGCTGACTTTTTCGCAGTGGCTTTCTTTGATGCGGGCTTCCTGGACGACGACATGTTAGACGGCAGGCCTCTGTTTAGTGGCGGCGATGAACGACGAAGCCTGGAGTGTTAATGCGAATTGAAAACAGCGTCTTACCGGCAGCAATGTAGAGTGTCTGCAGATCGTCGCCGCCGAACGTCACGTTGGTGAGCACGTCTTCGGGAATGGGAATACGACCTCTGACGTCGCCATCAGGCGTCACAATCCAGATGCCTGGCGGAACGGTGGTCGCTTCATGTGGACCGCGTGGTCGCGAGATGCCGGCCGCAATGTAGAGGTCTCCGTTCTGTGCCACAGCCATGCCGTCGCCGCCGCGTCCCGGAGCAAAATCAATAACGATCTGCTGGTTGCTGACTTCGCCGGCGGGCGAAAGGTTGAATTTCCATATCTTGCGGTTGCCACCCATGACCGGGCAGCTATCAACCAGGTAAAGTGTTTTCTCGTCAGGACTGATGGCGATGCCGTTCGGTCGTTGGATCTCGGGCTGCGTGATGACTCGCGAAACAGAACCATCAAGATCGATCCGGTAAACCGAGTCGTGATCCAGTTCCATCGTCGCACGGTCGCCGTAGCACGGATCGGTAAAGAAAATCTGCCCGTTGCTGCAGGCGGCGATGTCATTGGGAGCGTTGTATTTCTTTCCGTCAAAGTTGTCCGTCAGAACCTCGACTTCACCGGTCATTAAATCCGTGCGCGTGATCCGGCGATTGCCGTCGTTGTCACCAAACTCATTGCCCTCGCACGCGAGCAGCCGACCTTGAGGGTCAAACAGCAGCCCATTGGCGCGACCGCTGGATTCTCGAAAAACGCTCGTCGTTCCGGTCACCGAATCAAACTTCATGATCCGGTTGTTGGCAATGTCACTGAAGTAGACGGTTCCGTCGGCTGCCGCCGCAGGGCCTTCGGTAAAGGCAATGGCCGTTGCCGGAGAAACGCCAGCGGCATCCACTTCGGCAGGCAGGTTCACACTGTGAAAGTCGATCGTCATGACACATCCTGTACGAGTTCAGCGTCCGTCAACACCGGGCACCTGCATTTCCTGACCATTCACGACGTTCAGCATTTTCGTGCGAGTAATCTTCCACTCGCCCGCCTGCTTCTGCCAGGTCATCTCCCAGCGGGAAGGATGATGGCCACTTTGTGATCCCGCTGCGAATGTCGCATTCGCGCGGAAGTGAGTGACAGCCATTGTGTCTTTGTTGGTCAGTTGAATCTTCACATCCGTGACACGGATGTCGCCTTCGACCTGGACGAACATCAGGGCTGCGACTACGCGAGTTCGGTCGACGGTGTTGCTCTCCGCGAAGAACGACTGACACCGAGCCTGTTCCGGCGTCGTCGCCGATCCGACACCAAACTGGTGCGACTCTTCAACAAACGTGTTGACCAGGTCCAACAGGTTTTTCTCAACCTGTTCGCTGTCGGTGACAACGGCGATCTCGACGAAGTAGATCGTGATCGCTACGAGAAGAAGCAACGGCAGCGCCAACAGAAACCTGGCTCGCTGAGTCGTCATGAAGGCGATAAAAAAGATCGCCGCGATGACGGTACAGAGGATAATCGGCGACCAGGCATCTTCGGTGAACCACATCCGGGTTATCCACTGATTACGGGAAGGGTCAGCCCAGCGGCACGTTCGCGGACCCACGGTGAGCGTTTCTTCGGAGGCAGAATGGCTTCGGCGTACTCTTCGATCTGCTCGGGGCTTTCAAAGAGCTGCTCGTAACCAGAGTCGTTGTCGTACTCGCAATTGTCGGTGGTGTATTCCCGGCAAATCTGCGGACGAGTCGCGTAGGTGCCGCAGCCGTTGTCTGCCTGCAGGTGTTTGCAGTCAGCATGCACCATGATAAACCACGAGCCTTCATCAACGAAGAACGACGCTTTGCCATGCAGCAGATACCACCGCATGTAATCGAAGTCTTTCCACTTCTTCGGAGTGTCGATTGGAAAGGCATAGTAGCGGCAGCACTTCGCCGTGCAGTACTCGCAGAGGTTCTCGTCGGCTTTCAAATCTTCACGGCGGATCGGTTCTTTAGCGACGAATGTCTCAGTGGCTGACATGAGCTGCTTCCGAAAGTTCATACCCAATAAAAATGCAGAGTACATGGAAACTCGCAACTTGCACGATGGCGAAGCTGCCACAGTTTCAACGCACTCTGCATTGAAAGATCAACAGAGCGGGTCGACTTTAATCGACCAGTTCGTGCCTGACCAGATCCTCGTAGTTTTCCTTGCGACGAACGACTCGGTACGAGTCTCCGTCAACCATGATCTCAGTGCCACGTGGTCGCGAGTTATAGTTGCTGCTCATGACGGTGCCGTACGCTCCCGCGCTGAACGTACACAGCAGGTCGCCGCGTTCCATCGGCGGCAGGTGACGATCTTTCGCGAGGTAGTCGCACGACTCACACACAGGGCCCACGACGTCGGCCGCTTCGCAGCCATCGGGTTGTGACTCGGCATCGGCGGGCATTTCCACGGCTGGCTTCACCGGCCAGACACGATGGAACGAGTCGTACATGGCTGGTCGGACGAGGTCGTTCATGCCGCCGTCCTGAATGTAAAACAGCTTGCCGCCTTCGCGCTTCGAGAAAATGATTCGGCTGATCAGCACGCCCGAGTTGCCAGCGATGAACCGACCGGGCTCCAGAGCCAGTCGACATCCCGCTTCTTTCACTGCCGGCACGATAACCTTTGCGTACTCGGCAGCGGACAGTCCTTCTTCGTGGCGGTAGCTGATGGCGAAGCCGCCTCCGAGATTGATCCAGCTGATGTCGTGACCTTTGGCGCGGTACTCGCGAACGATCTCAATGGCTTTTTGAGCGGCTCGCTCGTAGGGCTCAGTTGAGTGGATTGGCGACCCCAGGTGCATGTGGATTCCACTGAGCTGCAGATGCGGATCGGCCAGCACTTTGTCGGCCAGCTGTCCGGCACGTTCGATGTCCATGCCGAACTTGTTGCCCTTCTTACCGGTCGTCGTTTTGGCATGAGTCTTCGCGTCGATGTCCGGGTTCAGTCGAAGAGCGACTCGACCGACTTTGCCCATCGACGCTGCCACAGCGGAAATCGCATCAAGTTCGGCTTCGCTTTCAACATCAAACTTCAGAATGTCGCATTCCAGGGCAAAGCGGATTTCTGCGTCGGTTTTACCAACGCCAGCAAAGACGACGCGAGTGGTGTCGGCTCCCGCCTGTTTGACTCGAAACAGTTCGCCACCGGAAACGACATCAAAACTCGCACCGGCTTCGTTCATGGTCCGCAACAGCGTCAGGTTTGAGTTGGCCTTCACCGAGTAGCAGATCACTGGCTCGACGTCGGCAAACGCTTCCTGGATCTGACCGAGCTGATGCAGCAGCTGAGCCTTGGAGTAAATCCACAGCGGCGTGCCGAATTCTTCGGCCAGCGGAGCAACGGCGACGTCTTCACAGAAGAGTTCCCCTTCGCGGTATTGAAAGGCGTTCATGGCGTGACCTGTTGTTTGTTTCTTAGAGTTCTATTTGACTTGGGTTGTTGCTCGAAACGGTTTTAAGTCCGCGTCATGCCCACGCAGTCGAGCATCCAGTTGCGAGTCATGCAGTGGATTCCCGTTTGCGTGGGAATGACGACTTATATCTATTGAGAATTCTTTGCTCGGACCTTCTGGACGATGCCCCAGACGATCAGAACTCCGCCGAACGCCGCGAGCCCCTTCGGGCTGTCGAATCCTCGCAGGGCGAGTTGTCCACTGAGGCCGCCCACGACGAAGACGATTCCGATGATGATATTCCACATGACGACCTCGTCCCCCGATCGGGCGGGAAGCGGCTGACTTTTGTCATCAGGACTGGTGTTTTGCCAGCAGTTCTGCGATCTGCACGGCATTAGTTGCCGCGCCTTTTCGCAGGTTGTCACTGACGCACCAGAAGTTCAAGCCGTTCGGATGTGAGATGTCTTTTCGGATGCGACCGATAAAGACTTCGTCGCTGCCGTTGCAAGTGCTGGGCATCGGGTACTGTTTGGCGTCGAGGTCATCGACGACGGTGATGCCCGGAAAGTTCGAAAACAACTCGCGAGCTTCTTCCGGAGAAACCGGTCGTTCAGTCTCAACGGTGATGACTTCGCTGTGACAGTTGGCGACGGGAATGCGGACGCAGGTCGGGCTGACGAGGATGGATTCGTCGCCGAGAATCTTGCGGGTTTCATACACCATCTTCAGTTCTTCGCTGGTGTAGCCGTCTGCTTTGTGACCGCCGATTTGCGGGATCGCGTTAAAAGCGATCGGGTAGGCAAATGCTTTATATTCGTAGTCCTCTCCTGCCAGGTAAGCGCGAGAGCCCGCTTCCAGATCGCGGTTACCCTGCAGACCGGCGCCGCTGGTTGCCTGGTAAGTGGAGACGATGACTCGTTTGACTTTCGCCGCGTCATGCAGCGGCTTCAGGGCGACGACCAGTTGTGTCGTCGAGCAGTTGGGACTGGCGATAATCCCTTTGGCGTTGAGGGCCGCTTCGGGATTGATTTCCGGAATGACCAGCGCCACGTCAGGATTCATCCGCCAGTAGCCGGATTCATCAATGACTTTGCAGCCGGCTTTGACCGCGTAAGGGAGAAACTCCGCCGCCGTGTCATCGGGCGTGCTGGCGATTACCAGGTCGACGCCATCGAAGGATTCAGGTGTCAGTTCTTCGATCGTAATTTCCTGACCCTTGAATGTGACTTTCGTGCCGGCTGTCCGCGCTGACGCCAGCAGTCGAAACTGTTTCGCCGGGAAGTCTCGCTTTTCCAGCAGTTCAAGAATGATTCGTCCAACGGCACCCGTGGCACCGATTACGGCAACTGTCTCAAACACGGTCGTCACTTTCAGTTTTCAGAACAAAGCGAATGCAGGTCGTGGTTCTTCATACCAGGAAGAACGTCCCGCCTGCGACTGGACCAGAAGGTTACCTGTTCGGTTCACGCCTGGTGTTGTTTTGCAGCAGGGTTGATGGGCTGCCTGCTGCGTTATGGGGAGTCGTTAATCACGTCGCAGGGAACTTTGCGGGCGATTCGTTTCATCAGGCCCTTCAGCACTTTACCAGGCCCGATTTCATAGAAGTGGTCGGCTCCATCGTCGAGCATTCGTCGAACACATTTTTCCCAGAGAACCGGACTGAGAACCTGTTTGACAAGAATGGATCGAATTTCAGCAGGATCGCTGTGTGGCTCGGCATCGACGTTTGAAATAACCGGAATTCGGGGAGCGCTGATCTGGACCGTATCCAGAACTTCGGCAAGTTGCTCAACGGCTGGCTGCATGAATGGCGTGTGAAACGCGCCGGCGACGGACAGGGAAATTGGACGTCCTCCGGCTTCTTCGATCAGGATCGCAGCGCGACCGCACGCGGCGGTGTCACCGGACAGAACGGTGTTGCCCGGGCAGAGCCGGTTGGCCACCCAGATGCCGCCCGCTTCAGATGCTTGAGCGACGACGGCGTCTACCTGTTCATCGTTTAACAGCAGAGCACTGACCATGCCGGAGGGAGCCGCATCGGCGGCAGCCTGCATGGCCTGGCCGCGTTTGCGAACCAGCTTCAAGCCGTCTTCAAAAGAGATTGCTCCAGCGAACGTCAGAGCGGTGTACTCGCCGAGGCTCAGACCCGCGGCCATCGAGCATTGTTCGACGACTTCGGGCTGTTCGGCTTTCAGAATTTCCAGAGCGGCGAAGCTGCAGACAAACAACGCCGGCTGGCTGATGTCGGTTTTGTCGAGTTCGTCCTGCGGACCTTCGAAGCAGAGCTTTGCCAGATCCAGGCCAAGCACTTCGTTGGCTCGTTCGAAGAGTTCTTTGGCGGCAGAGTGGTTCTCAACAATCTTTTTTGCCATGCCGACATGCTGAGCACCCTGGCCGGGAAACATAAATGCTGTTGTCATTACTTTCTCCTGTTGTCCGGCACGGAAGGTCCGGGAGATCGCTTTACATCTTAACGTCGTCTCGATCGAGACTTTGGCGAACCATCTGTTGCCGCGCGGTAGACCTGAACTTGTCGTTGGTGCTCCGAACGGTACACGGCTCGCCAGGGTTCTCTTAACGAAGGCCGCTCACCAGAAGGGAACATGAGGAATCGTCGTCACCGTCCGTGGGGAGACAATTCGGGGGGCCGCTCTCTGGCCGGCCAGAACTCAGCCTGCGTCAGCGACCATTTCTTCGGACAGGTCCGTTGTGATCTGTCCGTTGATATCGCGATCTTTAAGCGTTGATGATGACTTGAGGGCATTCTGGATCGCGCGAGCATCGCTTGATCCGTGACAGATAACACACACTCCGTCAATACCCAGTAGTGGAGCCCCACCCTGCTCACTGTATTGATACTGCTGTCCGATTTCGCGGAAAGCGTCAACTGCAAGATGGCGTTCCGTGTTCAGTCGGCCAACGACCTGAGGAGTAATGGCTTTAAACAGAAAGTCCGCCATGCCTTCGCTGACCTTCAGCACGACGTTGCCGACGAATCCTTCACAGATGAGAACGTCTGCCTCACCCTGATACAGACCTCGCCCTTCGACGTTGCCCACGTAGCGATTCCTAAGGCGGCTGCGTGAAAGCAACGTGTGCGTGTCTCGGTAAAGGTCGTTGCCCTTGCCCTCTTCGCTGCCGATATTCATCAGCCCAACATTCGGGTTCTCGATCCCCAGGATTTCCTTGGCATAAATCAAACCCATGACGCCGTACTGGTAAAGGTGCTCAGGCCGAGCCGCGGGGTTGGCTCCGACGTCCAGCAGGAGTGAACGTCCTTTGAGTGTCGGCAGGGTGACGGCGATACCGGGTCGCTTCACACCTTTCAGAAACAGACGGGTGCGAAGACCGGAGGCGACAACCGCTCCCGTGTGACCGGCACTGACCAGCGCATCGACCGAGCGAGACGCCATCAGCTTCCAGCACACAGCGATCGACGAATTCGGTTTTTTCCGCAGCGCGTCGGTCGGCTTTTCGTGCATTTCCACGAAGCCATCCGATTGTTCGAAAGTCAGTCGACTGTCGGAAAAGCCGGCATCGGAAACGTGACGCTCCAGTAGGGGCACGTCGCCGACAAGAACAATCTCGATATCCGAGAGTTCCTGCAGAGCGGCGATGGCTCCCTGTACGTTCGGAGCGGGGCCATTATCGCCCCCCATCGCGTCCAGAGCGATCCGCATCGAATGTTATTCCCCGATGTCAACGAGCGGACGCCCCATGTAATGGCCACATTGTGGACACACGACATGGGTTGGCATGCGATGGCCGCAGTTCTGGCATTTGCCCAGTTGCGGAGTCTTCAGATTCCACTGAGCCCTGCGGCTGCGGGAACGTGCTTTGGAGATTTTTCTCTTAGGAACAGCCATGATGAACTCGAAGTATCTGCGGGGTGAGAGTCTTTCGCCGAGGCGGTCAGGGCTGTTGCCCGCCGTTGACTTGACGAACTAATGACTCGAAAACTGTCGTAACCCAGCTTTGCTGGAGTAGTTACGGTATTTCTGCGCGTGCAGAAATTTTGCATTCCGAAAAGCGAAGCGGGGATCGTACGAAAACCGCCCGAACGCAGTCAACCAACGCTGACAGATCCTCGCCGGAGCCTCATTGAAAGCCATGCAGCCGGTACGAACGGTTTACCTGAGCGGCCACTTCGAATTGAACAGCGTTTGCTCAATGGACGCTCGACCGTCAGGTGGTATGCTGACAGAGCAGTCTCCCTAACCGGTGCAAACTATCGGTTTTTCCAGGCTTGACGACAGAGGTCGCCATCCGTACGACTGCAATTTCCCCGTTTCGGACCTCGTGTTTGTGATTTACCGCCATGCCTCAGGAACGTCTTCAAGGTATTTTTACGCCGAATCTGGTCCCGTTGGACGCTCGTGGCGAAATCAACGAGCCCGAATTACGACGTTACGTTGACTGGCTTATCGACCGCGGCGTACATGGTCTTTACCCGAACGGGTCGACCGGCGAGTTCACTCGTTTTACCGTCGAAGAACGTCGTCGCATCATCGAGATCGTTTGTGACCAGAATCGTGGCCGTGTGCCCGTACTGGCCGGAGCGGCCGAGGCAAACGTCAAAGAAACAATCAAAGCGTGCGAGTATTATCACGAACTCGGCGTTCGAGCTGTCGCGATTGTCGCCCCCTTCTATTACAAGCTGAGTCCGGATTCGGTTTACGCGTACTTCCGCGAGATCGGTCGGAACACTCCCGTCGACGTTACGCTTTACAACATTCCGATGTTTGCGTCACCGATTGACCTGCCGACTGTGCAGCGGCTTTCGGAAGAGTGTGAAAAGATCGTTGCGATCAAGGATTCGTCGGGCGAGCTTCCGCATATGATCCGCATGATCCAGGCCGTGCGTCCGAATCGACCGGAGTTCTCGTTCCTGACCGGCTGGGACGCCGCCCTGATGCCAATGATTCTGATTGGCTGCGATGGCGGAACGAACGCCAGCTCGGGAGTTGTTCCGGAACTCACCCGCAAGCTCTACGACCTGACGGTTTCCGGACAGATCGACGCCGCCAGGCATATTCAGTACGACCTTGTTCAACTGTTCGACACGATGCTTTACCAGGCCGAATTTCCCAACGGGTTCCGAGCGGCGGTCGAACTCCGCGGATTCAGCATGGGAGTTAGTCGTCAGCCACAGTCGGACAATCAGCGAACGGATCTGGAACTTCTCAGCCGCAGCATCCAGTGTATGCTGGCGAGCCAGGGCTTTACCGACGAACCAGTGGGCGGTTGTCGTGCGGGCGATGCTCTGACGGACGGCGGCCTCGACGCTCAGGAAATCGGAAAGATTGTCCAGTCCGTCATGGCTGAACTTAAAAATCGTGGCATGGCCTGATTAAGTTTCAAACCGAATTCAGGGATGAACCGTAGGGTGGGCAGCGACCACCTGATTCTCAACGACGACACGGCGGGCAGAGTATCCGCGACGCCGGGTACTTCCGTTTTACAGGGCTCAACCAGGGCAAAGGCAGAGAACAAAACATGAGCACCGACGGATCGAACAGCAGCTCAAGTCAGCCGCAGATTATCGTCAACGTTCCACCGCAGAACGGAGGCTTCTTCCGGGCGTGGTTCTCTCGATTGCTGCTTTCGTTCCTGCTGCTTTCGGTGTTTCTGAACTTCGCGCTGATGTCGTCCACCGCAAATCTTGATACGGGAACGCAGGAGAAATTCGTTTCCGGCGACGAGGCGGCCACTGACCGGATCGTGATCATCGAAGCCAGCGGGACAATCATGCCACCGTTCACCGAGCGGATCATTGAGATGGTCGAGGACGCCCGCGATGACGACAACGTCAAGGGCGTCGTGCTGGTTGTCGACAGCCCAGGCGGCCTCGTGGCTGACAGTCATCAGATTTACCACCGGTTGAAACAGCTCAGTGCGAAGAAGCCAGTCTACGTGGCCATGAAGAGAATCGCTGCGTCCGGCGGTGTCTATATCGCGATGGGAGCGGGCGAGGACGGAAAGATCTTTGCCGAACCGACAACTTGGACCGGTTCGATCGGCGTCATTATTCCACGATACGACCTCTCGGCCATGGCTGAAAAGTTCGGAGTAAAATCAGATTCGCTGACAACGGGTCCGTTCAAAGATTCGCTCAACATGTTCAAGCCGCTCTCGGAAGATGATCGAGAGTTGTGGGGCGCGATCATGGATGACTCGTTTGATCGTTTTGTGAAGATTGTCGCGGAAGGCCGGAAAGGGCTCGACGAAGAAACCGTTCGCACAAAGCTGGCCACCGGTCAGGTCTTCACGGCAAATCAGGCATTGAAGAACGGTCTGATCGACGAAATTGCCTTTGACGACGAAGTCGTCGACAAGCTGCAGGAAGACCTCGGTCTGACCAAGGTTCGAGTAGTGAAGTACACCTTCACACCGACCGTTCTGGACATTCTGCTGGGCAATGCAGAAGCTCGCGCCCCGGAATTCTTCTGGCAGAAGGCGATGGAATCGACCGTCCCGCGAGCCATGTATTACTGCTCCTGGCTGCCATCGCTGTGACTGGATGCGCAGGTGTTTCGCGAGTGTCGACGGCGCCGTTTTCAGCACAGTCGGCCCGTTTGCTTTCTAACAGATCAAAGCTTGCTTACGCTTTGGCGCTGTATTAAGCCTCCTTCTCGCGTCTCTTTAGCTGAGTCCCGCCATGTTTCTCGCCGCAGATCCCATTGAAAACCAGCTTCTCGGACTTCACTGGCTCGACTGGGTGGTGCTCGCCGTTTATTTCCTGGTGATCCTGGGAGTCGGGATCTGGTCCATGCGGAAGGTCAAGGACATGTCCGACTTCTTCATGGGAGGTCGTCGATTCGGCAAAGTTTTCATGATGTTCTTCGCCTTTGGGTCGGGGACCAGCAGCGAGCAGGCTGTCAGTGTGGCGGCCGGATCCTTCCGTTATGGCCTGGCCGGGATCTGGTATCAGTTTCTGTGGTTGTGGGCGACCCCTTTCTATTGGATCGTCGCGCCGGTTTTTCGCCGCATGAGAGCCCTTACGACGAGTGATTTTTTTGAAGCTCGCTACAGCAGTTCCACCGCGACATTGTATTCAGTCGTCGGGATCGTGATGTCGATCGTGTTTATTGCCGGCGGTCTGTACGGCGCTGGCGAAATGATCGAGGGCCTGGCTGGCGGTCTCGATCCGGCAACCGGGAAACCGTTCTTCCCATCCAGTTATGCAATTGCCGGAATGACGGTGTTGTTTGTGACGTACGGCCTCGCCGGAGGACTCAACGCCGCCATCGTCACAGACTTTCTACAGGGCGTCCTGACGATCGTTTTCTCATTTCTGCTCCTGCCGTTTGCACTGAATGTGGCGGCCAGCGTCGCTGGAACCGAGAGCGGCTTCACAGCGCTGGCTCAAGGAATTCCGGGACGGTCGGGCGACGAAATCCTGAGCATGACCCTGACGGAAGACTTCCTGAAACGCACCGGCGCGGAGCCAATCACTTTCTTTTATGTGGTGATGCTTTCCATCGGCGGCCTCATCGGGATTGTCGTGCAGCCGCACATCATGGGTGTTTGCGGAGCCGGAAAAACGGAGTTCGAGGGACGTTTCGGATTTACATTTGGTAACTTCATCAAGCGATTCTGTACGATCGCCTGGACGTTTACCGGACTCGCCTGCATCATCATCTACATGAGTCCCGGCACGGATTACCTGAGTGCGGACCGTCTGGCGGAACTGCAGGCCAATCCGGATCAGATGAAGGCCTTCTCGAACCAGGTCTTCGGGCTGGCCGCCCACGACATCCTGCCCACGATTCAGCACGGCCTTGTCGGGCTGCTGATGGCATCGCTGCTGGCTGCTGTCATGAGCACCTGCGACGCACAGATGGTTGTGGGTTCTGGACTGTTTACAGAAAACGTCTACCGTCGCTTCATTCGACCAGCTCAGTCGCCCGCGCATTATCTGATGGCCGGACGTCTGGCGAGTCTCGGAATCGTGGGCTGTGCACTGGTCATGCTCACGCAGTTTGACAACGTGATCCAAGTGCTGACAACCTACATCCAGGCGATTCCCGCCTTCATGGGGCTGGCGTTCTGGCTGGGAATTACCTGGCGGGGCTACACGCCTGCGGGTGTCTGGACTTCGACACTAGTCACCGCTGCTGCCTGGTATCTGACGCAGGCGCATACGCCGTTTGAACTCGTCGCGAAAATCGGTGATTCCGAATTTCTGCAGCGGAACATCGATTATTTGCCGGGCCTGTTTCGCGGTTGGCTTTACGAAGTTTGCCCGAGCATCATGGTCGCAAAGCTCGATGCAACCGGAGCCCTGCTCTCAGTGAAGACGAGCGTACCGTGGCAGATTCTGATGTATCTGGCCTCGGGTGCTGTGTCCGGAATCGCGGTCAGTCTCATGAGTCGTCGAACGTCGACAGAAAAGCTGGACCGTTTCTATACCTTGATTCGCACACCAGTCCGTCCCGGTGAAATTATTACGACCCCCTGTGTCCTTCCCGAAGGTCATTTACCGGCAGACGAAGGCAAGTTAATCAATCACCCGGACCTTGAAATTCCGACTCCCAGCCGGATTGGAATTATCGGCTTTGTGCTGGCCTGGGTGATGGTCGGAATCATTATCTGGATGACCAACTATCTGGCTGGGCTGGGGCAATAGAGTGAGTGTC
>JABMPE010000206.1 GCA_013203845.1 Rhodopirellula sp.
GCAGTACGCCGACCTCGATCTGGCAGCGTTGATCTACACCAACATCGCCAATGACGGCATGATGCAGGGCGTCGACGAAGCCACGATCAACGACATGCAGGAACTGGCAAAACTCGGCTTCCTTGTCATCGCTTCGGGCGGCGTCACGACAATCGATGACGTTCACCGTCTGAAAACCGCCAACGAAACAACGCCCACCCTCGACGGCATCATCATCGGTCGCGCGCTTTACGAAGGCACGATCAACGTCGCCGAAGCCGTCGCCGCCGCGCGGTGACCTTCCACATTTGTATTCGCTTCACAGCAAGCATGAGAGGCTTCGCACCGGTCGAGATTTCACGCGGGCTTGTCCGAAGCTTCGCGTTGCGCGACGATAACGCCCCGAATTCTGAGGGAGCAACCTGGCTGATTTCACGTTCTCCCCTCTTCGTTTGCCACGAACTCTGGATAACATCGCATGTCGCGCTGGCTGTTTACTCTGACCGTTTGGGTAGTGACCTGCATGGCGATTCCGCCTGCGGACGCGGCTGATGATAAGACTGTCTCTCGTGATCATGCTGAGCGAGTGAAGAAGGGAACGGCTCTGTTCAAGCAGCACGTTCGAACAACGCTCACCGAGCATTGCCTCGACTGTCACGGTGGCAAGACCACGAAGGCGGACTTCGACCTTTCCTCGCGTAAGGCTTTGATGGAGAGCGGCTATGTCGAAAAAACGGCAGCCGACAGTCATCTGATAACTCTGATTCGGCATACCGAAGAGCCGCACATGCCGTTTAAGAAGCCACAGCTTCCAGAAGAAACCATCAGGCAGATTGAACAGTGGATCGACCTCGGGGCGCCTTACGACAAGCCGCTCGTTGAAAAGACGGGCCATGCCGAGCCGATTAAAATGGTTGTCACTGAGGACGACCGCAAGTTCTGGTCGTTTCAGCCGCTGATGCTGGCGAAGCCGGCGAACGTGAAGAACGAAGCCTGGGTCCGTTCGCCCATCGACCATTGGGTTCTCGCGAAGCAGGAAGAACTCGGGCTGCATCCCAACGGCCTGGCTTCAAGACAGATACTGATTCGTCGCGCCTGTTTTGACTTGCTCGGGCTGCCCCCGACTCCGGAACAGATCGACGCCTTCGTCAATGATCCGGATCCGGAAGCGTGGCCGAAGCTGATCGACGAGCTGCTTGAATCACCACACTACGGCGAACGCTGGGCACGGCACTGGCTGGACATCGCCCGCTTTGCTGAGTCGCACGGCTACGAACAGGACTACGACCGACCGTTCGCCTACCACTATCGCGACTTTCTGATCAAAGGTCTGAACGACGATCTGCCGTACGACGAGTTCGTGAAGTGGCAACTCGCTGGAGACGAACTTGCCCCGAACAATCCCCTGGCCGTCATGGCAACGGGTTTTCTGGGAGCGGGCGTCTTCCCGACTCAGTTGACCGAAAAGGAATTTGAATCTGCTCGGTACGACGAACTCGACGACATGGTGACGACCACGGGCGTCGCGTTTCTGGGGCTGTCCATCGGCTGTGCCCGATGTCATGACCACAAGTTCGACCCGATTCCGTCGCGTGACTACTACACGATGGCGGCGAGTTTCGCGACAACGATCCGCAGTGAGATCGACATCGATCTCGAACCGGAAACCAACCTCGCGAGGAAGGCGGCATGGGAGAAGCAGCTCGCTGAATTGACAGCGGCGACACGCGCCTTCGAGAAAAACGATGTACCTGCGAAATTTCGCGAATGGCGGAAGAATGCCCCTGCGATTACGGAACTGAGTCCTTGGGAAACTCTCGATCCATCGTCGATCCAGTCTTCTGGTGGTTCAAAATTCGAGAAGCAAAGTGACGGCTCTCATCTGGCGACCGGCGTGGCTCCGAACCAGGAAGTGCTGACGATCGTTGCGGAAACCAGGCGACGATCGATCAGGGCCATTCGGCTGGAAGCGCTCAGGGACGATTCGCTGCCGAACAAAGGGCCAGGCCGAGCCGCCAACGGAAACTTTGCACTCGGGACTATCAGGATCACCGCTCAGCCGCGAACAGCGGCGGACTCACCGAAAGAGGCGAAGCTGTCTGCTGCTCGAGCGACGCACGAGCAGAACACGGGTTTGCTCTCGGTGGCCGCGTCGATCGACGACGATCCAGTCAGCGGGTGGGCGGTCGACGCGGGGGGAATTGGAAAAGACCAGGCGGCCGTCTTCGACTTTGAATCACCGGTTGGCTTCGAAGAGGGGACCCGACTGACGATCACGCTGACCTTCAACCATCCGAATTCCCGTCACGCGGTTGGACGATTTCGCCTGTCAGTTTCTGATCGAGAGCAACCGCCAGCAGAAGTCGGGAACGTTGGACTCGACGCGAAGATCAGCTCCGCTCTGTCGGAGTTGAGAGATCATGCCGATGAGACTTCCGAAGCGTGGAAGACGGCGACGAACTGGTTTCAAACGACGTTGCCCGAGTGGCAGACTTTGAACAAGGCGGTCGCTGATCACAAAGCCAAAGGCCCCGAACTCAAACTCGCGAAGGTGATGGTTTCGAGCGAAGGTTACCCGCACATGAGCCATCACGCGGATGGCCGAGGCTATCCGCACTTTTACCCGCAAGTGAGTTTTCTGAACCGTGGTGACGTTCATCAGAAGAAGGAAACGGTCTCGCAAAGTTTTCTGCAGGTGCTCATGCCTGCCGGAAAAACAGTCGCCGCCTGGAAAATCGACGCGCCCGCAGGCTGGAATCGAACGAGCTTTCGCCGAGCATCGCTCGCTAACTGGATCACAGACGCCGAATCCGGCGCAGGACATTTGGCCGCCAGAGTCATGGTGAACCGGCTGTGGCAGCACCACTTCGGACGCGGCATTGTGTCGACACCGAACGACTTCGGGTTTCCGGGTGAGCGACCGACGCATCCCGAGTTGCTCGACTGGCTGGCTCACAACTTGATCGACGGTGGCTGGAAGCTGAAACGAATGCACAAGCTGATGATGACCAGCAGCGTTTACATGCAGTCCGGCGAGTATGACGAAGCTCGCGCGAAAATCGACCGCGAGAATACGTGGCTCTGGCGGCGAGCTCCTCAGCGGCTGGAGGGAGAGGCGATTCGCGATGCCATGCTCGCAGTCTCCGGACAGCTTGATCCCAGCATGTTCGGGCCGGGAACGCTCGACGCCAGCATGAAGCGCCGCAGCGTCTACTTCTTCATTAAACGCAGCAAACTGATTCCTGCCATGATGCTGTTCGACTGGCCGGAACATCTCGTGAGTATCGGGCAGCGAGCCAGTACAACGATCGCTCCGCAGGCTCTGCTGTTCATGAACAGCCAGCAGGGCCGTTCCTGTGCCGAGTCATTGGCGAATCGAGTGCATGGTAAACCGGACGAGATCGCTCAGGCTTATCGTCTTGCGCTGGGACGTGAACCATCGATTCCGGAGCAACAACTCGCCGAAGCATTCATCAGGAGTCAGTCGGCAGAATACCAGAACGCTGGAAGTGCGAATGCCGAACAGGTGGCCCTGGCAGACCTGTGCCAGGCAATTTTAAGCATGAATGAATTTGTTTACGTCGATTAGCTGAGGACGATCAGCCAATAAAGCGGCCTTTTCACAGGTGCAGTCTCAAGTGGAATGAGTGAGTCAACCATGCAGAACAGCAGACAGATCCCTGGGAATGGTAAAACGAAAGAGTCACCCGAGACTCCGCTGATTCCTCGTCGAAGTGTGCTGGGACAGGCCGGTGCCGGGTTCGGGTTGCTCGGTCTGACGGACCTGTTGCAGCGAAACGGCTTGCTCAGCGTGGCCAACGCTGCGGCCAGTCCGCTCGCCAATCGAGCATTGAATCCGCTGGCTCCACAGGATCCCCATTTCACACCCAAAGCCACTCGGGTGATCTGGGTCTTCGTGAATGGTGGACCAAGCCACGTCGATACGTGGAATCATCGACCGGCCCTGGACAAGTGGAACGGCAAGTCGATCACAGAATTTGATTCCGGGTTCGACAACACAACCGGCTTCTTTAAAAACTCAGTCGGCAATCTGATGCAGTCGCCGTTCAAGTTCACTCCGCAGGGTGAATGCGGAAAGATGGTGCCGGAGATCTTTCCGCACCTGGGCCGCCACGTCGACAGGATGGCCTTCATCCGATCGGGATACACGGAATCGAATAACCACTCCCCTGCTCTGTTCGCCATGAACTGCGGCATGCCTCGCATGGGGTTTCCGTGCGTTGGTTCCTGGGTGACTTACGGACTGGGCAGCGAAAGCGAAAACCTGCCCGGCTTCGTGGTGATGAGCGATCCGAAAGGCCGTGGACTTCCAAAAGGACACGCTGCCAACTGGAGCGCCGGGTTCCTGCCCGGTACATATCAGGGAACGTATCTCAAACCTCAGGGAGAACCGATTGACAACCTGATTCGACCAGCAGCGATGACGGACATGTCGCAAAGACGACAACTGAACCTGCTGAAGCAACTGAACTCGCTGCACCGCGATCAGCATTCAGCAGAAGGCGAACTTGCTGCACGGATTGAAAGTTTCGAACTGGCCTATCGGATGCAGTCGTCGGCTCCCGAAGCTCTCGACATCTCGACGGAATCAAAGACTGTCCAGGACCTGTATGGAATCGGTGACGATCGGTGTGACCACTTCGCAAAGCAGTGCCTGATCGCTCGCAGGATGGTCGAACGTGGAGTGCGGTTCGTCCAGATTTACTCCGGCGGCATGGAGAATCAACGTTCCTGGGACGGCCATTCCGACATCGATGGCAACCATCGTCAGTTTGCCGGTGAGACGGACAGACCCGTTGCCGGACTTCTGGAAGACCTGGCGCAACGAGGCATGCTGGATGACACTCTGGTCATCTGGTGTGGCGAATTCGGTCGACTTCCGATCGCGCAGACCGGCAAGAAGCCAGGGCGAGACCACAACCCGCACTGCTTCTGCGCATGGCTGGCAGGAGGCGGCGTGAAAGGCGGCATCGACTATGGTTCGTCGGATGAAATTGGATTCAAGGCAGCAGAGGACAAAGTGCATCTCAACGATCTGCACGCCACGATACTCCACCTGCTTGGACTGGATCACGAAAAACTGACCTACAAGTACAACGGTCGCCGCTTCCGCCTGACCGACGTCGCGGGCGAGGTCATTCGCGACATTATCGCTTGAAATATTATCGCTTGAAATTGTTTCCAGATTTTGAACAAGGAACAGCAGCATGACTTCGAGCCACTCACTTTCACGACGACAGTTTCTGGCAACATCGGCAGCGGCGACGGCAGCTTCCGCGGTCGCTCCAGGCGTCGTGACGGCCAGCAAGACGGATTCCACAACAATTCTGGGAAAAGGTGACTACCGGTACGAAGTAACGCACGCCTGGCCGCAGCTTCCGGACAGGTATACGTGGCAGACAACTCACAACGTTGCCGTCGACAAAGCTGGCAACCTGTACGTCATCCACGAAGGCAACGCCGCGTTAACGGATCATCCTTCGATCTTCGTGTTCGATTCCGAAGGGAAATTTGTTCGGGCTTTCGGCAGTCAGTTCCAGGGCGGCGGTCACGGAATCGAGGTTCGTGCCGAGGGCAGCGAAGAGTTCCTCTATGTATGTGCTTACCAGCAGGTAAAGAGTTTCGCCAAGCTGACGCTCCAGGGAGAAACCGTCTGGCAGAAGTATGCACCGATGGAATCTGGGGTCTATGCCGAGGGCGAAGCGAGCAACCCTCAAAAGATCTGGGGACGCGATCGCTTCCTGCCGACGAACTTCGCGTTTCTGGACGATGGCGGATTTTTGCTGGCAGACGGTTACGGGTCGTTCTACATCCACCGTTACGATAAAGATGCCAACTGGGTTTCTAAATTTGGTGGCCCGGGCAACGGTGAAGGAACGTTCGCAACGCCGCATGGAATCTGGATCGATCGTCGTCCCGGTGTTGAAGAACGAGTCGTCGTTTGCGACCGGGCGCACAATACGCTGCAGATTCTGAAACTCGACGGCACTTATATCGAGACGCTGACCGGCTACGGCCTGCCAGCGAACGTCGACAGCTATCAGGACCTCCTGCTTGTTCCGGAACTGCACGCTCGCGTCACACTCTTGAATTCGAAGAACGAAGTTGTCGCGCAACTGGGTGACGATGCCGCTCGAATCAAATCGGGAAAAGGGATCAGAAACGACAGCAGTAAGTGGATCGATGGCCGCTTTGTCCATCCTCACGACGCCTGCTTCGGGCACGATGGCGACATCTTCGTCGCGGAGTGGGTATCAACCGGTCGCGTCTCGAAGCTGAAACGTCTGGGATAATTCGGAACGATCAACCGCGAAAGCGGGAGAATTCCACTGAAACAAAAAGAGCCCGGCATGGTCGATGCCGGGCTCTTTGAATCTGCCGAACGGTCAAATGCGTCGAAGGAATCTTGGAATCATTTCAACTGACCTTTCAGAATCTCAATGGCTCGTTCCAGGTCAACGTCACGTTCGTCTGCACCGTTGTTACCTCGCCATGCCACATTGTGTTCGAGTGGCTCTTCGACCAGGACATCTGGAGCAACTCCCACCTTGCTGTGGTTGAGGCCGTTGGGTGAGTAGAACTTGGCGGTTGTTAACCGCAAGCCGGTTTCCCGCCCAACATTGAAGATACTCTGAACAGACCACTTGCCGTAGGTCTTGCGACCGACAAGCGTGCCACGACCGTGGTCACGAATTGCCCCAGCGACAATCTCGCTGGCACTGGCACTATCGCCATCTGTCAGCAGCACGAGCGGAATACCGAGTGTTCCCTGGCGATGAGCGCGGTAAGTCCAGTTCTGGTCGCCCGAGCGACCTTTCGTCGAAACCAGAACGCCGTCTTCAATGAATCGATCGAGAATCGCGACAGCAGCCGTCAATAAGCCACCGGGATTACCACGAACGTCGAGAATCAGTGCTCTCATTCCGCTGTGGCCAAGCGTTGCCAGGGCATCGTCCATTTCTGCGGCTGTCGTCTTCTGAAAACCAGCCAGTTCAATGTACCCGATTTTGTAGTCGTCATTGACGATCTCGGCGACAGGAATGCTCTTGACCGTGACCGATCGACGGATCAGGACCGCTTCCCAATCGCGGTTTTCAGCCTGACGATGAATTTTCAGTTTCACTCGGCTGCCGATCTGCCCCCGCATCAAAGCCGCCGCTTCATCGATCGAGGCCGCCCGAATATCTTTTCCATCGATCCATGTAATGCAGTCACCCTTGCGAAGCCCACCGATCGACGCCGGACTCTCGGGTAGCACGTTGACGAGCAACATGCCGAGTTCTTTCTCTTCTTTCATTTCGACGCCGAGTCCCACGAACTCGCCATCGATATTACTGTAGAGATCCGATAACCGGTCTGCGGTCAGGAAGCCGCTGTAATCATCCAATGCGTTGCAGCCGCCGAAAACATATTCCATCACCACTGCCGCCGGAGCAATCTTCAGCGATTGGCTGGCGTGCCGAGCAACCTCAACGATCACCGAACGGGCGTGCTGAGAATTGTAAACCTGCCTGTTCCAGTACTGCTCTCGCAGAAGACGACGAAACTCCTGAATTCTCTCACGACGCACCTGCTTCTCAGCATCGGTATTCGCAGCCGGGAGATTCGCTTCGACAAACTTTGGATTTGCCAGCGCGATGTAGAGGCTTTCCGTGCCGTGAGCAACGATTGACAACTGGCTGAGCGGATCGACAAAGCTGTTCCGAATGCGGGACGCTGTTTCGTCGAAGAGGTCTAACGCGTGATCCTGCGAAAAACCCAGCAGTGAGTTCTTGAAGCTGTAGTCGGAATATCGACGCTCAACACGGAAGTGAACCCGCGCTCGGCGACGTCCGTACTTGAGGTCTTCATCCTCTGGCCATCGTTCGAGAGCGCGTTCGTAATGTCGAACGGCTTCGAGCCACTGGCCGGACCGCTCCATCTCTTCGCCGATCGACATCGCACTGCGGCTGTCGTCGAGGTCGAGAGGAAGTGGTGGCTCTGCATTCGCTGCAGAAGTGCAAAAAACAAACAGGCCGAGAAGCAGCATCAAATGGTGTAATTTTCGAGTTGGCCGTCCCAGAATCATGTTCCCCCCTCTGGTGATTGCGAAGATCACTTCGCAGCGACGGTGCCCACCGTCCGCCTGCGAATTGTACCGATCCTCATACCGGATTTCCGGCAAAATCGAAGCATGGCTGACAATTGTCTAAAGGCTCAAAGGCCTCACCCGACGACGATCGACTATATGCCTCAAAGATGCAGAGTCAAATTGCGGACAAGCCATTCCGGACGCATGATTTTCGCAATCGTTGCAATCGGAACAGCAAGGTCCGGTGAGGCAAAAGAGGGGGCCGTTAACGACACACTGCAGGTTGCCCTCACCGACTTAGCTGCTGCAATACAAGGGCTAACCTAGGCCTGTTTTGGCTGGGGGCGTCCCATCAAGACCTCGAAATCCTCTTTTGAGACGTGGAAAGATTCCACCTGGTCCGATGTGTCACTCACCGCGTGAACGTTGATGCGAACGTGCATCATATGAGGCCGCGAAACACCGACAGGCATTGCCGACTGTTCTGCCTGCAACGCGCGTATCGCCTACGTTATAGGACCATGAAATCGCAACACTCAGGCCTGACGTTTCAGGCTGAATCGCGACTTCGGGCCTGCTACTTCAGGTCATCGTTAAGAAAGACGAAGTCCTTGCCTCCGGCTCCACTGTGGCAATCGATGCATGACTGCACTCGACCGGCAAGCCGTTTAGAATCCATCTCTGGCGGCGAAGATTCAACCTCTCCAGCAGGTGCGTATTTCACGTAGTACCAGTCGGATTTTCGGGATCCCACGGTTGCCCATTTGCCCCGCGCGTACGATACATGACTGTGATCGCCATCAACGTTTTGCTGTCAGCTCCGTAGTTCTCTTTGATCAGGATTGAACCATAGGGCAACTGCCGCGGATTCTGGCGAGCCATTTTATTGGCGATCACTTTCACAAAGGCACCGTGAGGACTCTCTCCTTTGAACGCTGTATCCGATCGGCCGGCGAACGGCGCCCATTCGTCATAACGAAAAGTCGAGTTTGTCAGGTACTGCCAGAAACGTCTCTCAAAGGTGTTCTCGTCAGACGTCGGTGTCGCACTACCCGATCCTGATGTCGTTGCCCCGGAGTTTGGTGTTCCAGAACCAGCACCTGGATTTGAACTTCCATGTGCTGGCGACTGTGCCTGTAGATCGACCTTCGACTGGAACGGTTAACAAACAGAGACCGTCACTTGGCAGCATTGGCCTGAGCCGCTCCAGCGACTGCCGGCGGATCGAAGTTTCGGATGACCTGCGCGTTGGTTCCGTCCCACACGCGAATGACACCGTCTTCACCACTGGCAACAATCAGCTTTCCATCACGTGAAGCATCTGCCGCATACATGAAGTCTGTCCCACCACCGTAAGTGCGAACGGCACCACCATTCGACGCCGTAAACTGGCGCACGGTCTTATCGCCACCGCTGCTGATGATATTACCAGTGATGCCAGCAAAGCCGATCGACGTCACCTGCTTGCTGTAACCGGCGATCGTGCGAATCTGCTCCCCAGTTTCAACATTCCAGACTTTGATCGCGTTATCGGCACCGGCGCTGACCAGCGTGCTTCCGTCTGCCTGCCAGGAAACGTCCATCACGTGGTGCGTGTGCCCTTCGAATGAACGGACATGCTTGCCGGTCGCCACGTCATGAATCTTGACAAACTTGTCTGCCGAGCCGCTGACAATGCTCTTTCCGTCCCGCGAAAACTCGATTCCAAAAACAGTGTCACTATGAGCGTCTTCGATTTCGCGAACCACCGCTCGTTTCGCAACATCCCAGATCATCAGCTCGCCGCTTCGTGAAGGTTCACCACCACCGGTTGCCAGGAGACTTCCATCAGGGCTGAATGCCAGTGACAGCACACGAAATTCGAACGGAGACGCTGAGAGATTAAGGGGATCGTCGGCCGCCGCTCCCAGCTGTGCGACCAGTTTCCAGTCAGGATTAGTGTTCCAGACAACAGCAGATTGATCGTCACCAGCGGAGACCAGCGACAACGCCGACGAAAACACCAGAACGCGGGCAGGGCCACCATCGCCTGCGAGTACATCCAAAGGAACGCCAGTGTCGCCAGACCAGATTGTGATTGATCCGTCGTCCGCTGAAGTTGCCAGTCGCTTCCCGTCTGTTGAAAACGCCACGGCGGTCAATGGGCGCTCTGCAGCGGTTGTTGCTTCCTGAGCCTTCTTGTAGGCCTCATCCTGAGTCTTTTGAAACTCCTGCGACTTCACATGAGCGGCTGCGGCTGCAGCCGAGTCTTCCTTGGCTTTGGCATCAGCTTTGACTGCCAGGTCAACGCTGCGGCTCGCGGATTTAAGTGCCTCATCCTGCTTCTTCAATTCGTCTTCCTGCTTGGTCAACTCGTCATCGAGTTTCTTCTGAGCATCCGTTGGAGCTTTCAACGCATCCGTCAGCTTCTTGACTTCTGCCGCCGCTGCCTCACTGGCCTTCTTTAACTCGGCGTCGTCGGTCTTGGCATCCGCTGCCTTCTTCGCTTCATCTGCTTTTGTCTGCGCGTCGGCTAAAGCCTTTGTGGCTTCGTCGAGCTTCTTCCTACCTTCGTCAGCCTTTGCTTTGGCCTCGTCGCGTTTCTTTGTCTGGTCGTCAACTGCTTTCACCGCTTTCTCTTTGGCTTCGTTCGATTTCTTCACTGCCTCGGCCCGTTCGGTCGCGTTCTTCTCGGCAGCTTTTTGTGCTGCGTCAGCAAGGGCGACGAGCTGTTTCGCGAGGTCCGCTTCTTCCTTTGCAATCAGATCAGCCCGCTGGCTGGGTAGATTTCCTCGAAGTTCTGCAACCTGTTGTCCGTTCGCGGCATTCCAGAGCTTTGCCGTTTTGTTCGAACTTGCAGAAGCGAGGAACTGCCCGTCAGGCCGTGCGGCGACCGAGACCACTGGGCCACCATGATTCAGCGATCGAACGGCAGCACCATTCGCCAATGTCCAGATGCGAGCTGTATTGTCATCGGATCCTGACACAAGTTGTGTACCCGCTGGCAGTATCAACGCGACGGATCGAACAGCCTTACTGTGCCCTTTTATTTCCAGTACGGGCTTTTCAGTTTCTCCTTCGGCAGGAGCTGTTTCCGGCGCGGCAAGATTCCAGACGCGAATCACCGCGTCTTCGTGAGCGGTGATCACCTGCTTGCCATCGAGTGTGAGGCACAAGTCGTGAATCGGTGCGGGAGTTTCGAACTGACGCGTCACAGCTCCGGATTCGACCGACCAGATGCGTACGGTTTTATCTGCTGATCCAGAGACAACTTGACTTCCATCAGCAGTCAGGGCAACTCCGGAAACCGGACCGGTATGACCGTCGAGCTTCTTGATTTCCTTACCGTCCACAAGCGACCGAATCGTGATTGTGTTCTGCTGTGTTCCAAACGCGACCAACTGCTTCGCCGAATTGATGTCGACATCAGCAGCAACGGCTCCCAAAGCTGTCTTTAACGTCTGAACGTTCTGAGGCTGTTCCCACAGCTTGACGACGCGAAAGCCACCGGACGCGAGCATCCGACCATTTGGGTGAAAGGCCAGTGAGTGTACGAAGTCGCGATGCGCGGCTCCCCCTGGATACATCTCGTGATCTTCGAACTTCAGCGAGGTCAGATTCGGATCAATCAGTGTGGCCTCGTCCCCGGTCCTGATTCCATAGACGCTGATCCTGTTGGCTCGGCTGGCCGCGACGCGATCGGCCCAAGGGGAAAGCGCCACGGCATAGCTGGCCGTCATTCCTGCAGGAATCGGCTGCCAGTTGACTTGAGTGCCCGTATCCATCTCATCCGACTTCGCACCTTCCACAATCCATTGTCGCAGCACACCCAGTTCTTTCGGCGTCAGCGAGGCAGCTTCGACCTTGTTCGGAAGCGGCGGCATATGCGGAGCCTTCTGCCGCGATGCGACCAGATAAATCAAACTTTCGTCCGGTTTGCCTGGAACAATGCCCGCTCCGCGTTTGCCTCCTTTGAGCATTCCCGCCGCATTTTCGACAACGAGTCGACTTTCGGCACCGCCGTCGTAATGGCAGGCGACGCAGTTGAGTTCAAAGATATCCCGGATGTCTTTCTCAAAGCTGACCGGTCGGCCAAGAGAGACCGCTTCGGGCACAATCGGTTTGCTGGCAGCTTCGTCAGCCGCAAAAGCCGAAACGGAAAGAACGGTGGATACGAAAATTAATGAGAATGATCGAATCATCGGATACCTCGAAAATCGGCTATTGCCGAACGTTGAGTGTTACTTGACCACTTTGAGTTTAACTGCCTGATCAGCCGAAAGGAGACCGTTCCAGTCGGTTGTGCCGCGTACCACCAGATTTGCAATGTCGCCTTCAGTCGCATCTGCCGCCGCCGTGACCTTCAGAACGGCTTCGGTTTGATCCGCCGCGATGGTGACAGGGGCAGCCGAAAGCCCTTTGGTTCCCGGCGGCACTTCGAGTCCCACCGTCACCGGACCGAAGAAGTCTTTTTCCCGCTTCAGCGTGACTTTAATGTCGACCTGCTGCCCTTGTTTGAGGTCTCCTCCACCAGCCGCCGTCAGAGTAAATGCTCCCTTTCGCACCGAGATGACGATGGGAGTTGAAGGTGCAAAGACATTAACGTTGGCAGCCTTTGAATAAGCCGTTGCGGCCTTGTGCTCGTTGTCTGCAGCCGTCTTCGCGGCGGTCTGTGCTTTGACCCTGGCATCGGCCTGTGTCTTCGTTTCGTCGGTCTTCTTTTTACTTTCCGTTGCTGCGACAACCACAGCCTGAGCATCCGTCAGCATTTTCGCTGTTGACGTCGCCACTTCTGTCGCCGCCGCAGTGGCCTTCTGAGCCTTCTCCACATTTGCTGCTGCGTCTGTCGCCGCTTTCTGAGCCACGTCGAATGCCGACTGAGCATCGACCTGTATCTTTTGAGCAGCGGCCAACTGCTTCGTCAGCTCAGCATTTTCCTTGTCTTTTTCGCTGGCGGCTTTTGCAGCCTCGACCGCCTTGACGGCTTCGTCGAGTTTCGTCCGGGCAGCGGCAGCGGCTTTGTCGGACGTCACCTTTGCGGCCACTGCCACCTTCTCTGCGTTCTGTGCGTCCGCTAACGCCTTCTTTGACGCGTCGGTTTTCTGTTGAGCAACCGTCTGCGCCGCCACAGCAGCAGCAAGCTCTTTGGTCGAATTATCGACCGCCGTTTTTGCCGCAGCCGCAGCATCCGTCGCGACTTTGAGGTCAGCGGTGGCGGCCGTTTGAGCAGCCGTTGCCCGCTCAAGCCGCTTGAGGTTCTTCTGATAAGAAACCTGTCCCTGTCCCTGCAGATACAGCGTGTAGGTTCCTTCGGCGACCGTTGCGGGAACGAACACCCTCAACAGTGCCTCGTCCTTCCCTTTCTCAATGGCCAGATTCTGTATCTGAA
>JABMPE010000207.1 GCA_013203845.1 Rhodopirellula sp.
GTCTTGCTTTCCCCGAGGCCATCGAGTTTCTTCCGCCTGAGAAGAAAAAAGACGACGATCAACTGGAAATCATTCGACCAAAGAAAAAAAAGAGCGAAGACGACTCTGACGACGAAGTGGTTGCCCGAAAGAAGACGCGGCTTAAGCCACCGAGCGACGCATTGTCGCTCGAAGATCGACTGTTCTATATCCTGCAGCCGCCGCTTGAAACAATGCTGGCCGGGCAGGAATTAATCATGCCGTTCGAGCCGTTTCCGCATCAGTATGAAGGCATCGGCTGGCTGTTTTCGCAGGAATCGGCACTCCTGGCGGACGAAATGGGTCTCGGCAAGACCATGCAGATGATTACTGCCGTGAGGCTGCTGCTGCGTGGCGGCCAGGTTCGCCGAATTCTTCTGGTATGCCCCAAGCCGCTGATCCCGAACTGGCAACGGGAATTCCGCGCGTGGGCCGAAGAACTTCCCGTGGTCACAGTGGAAGGCGACACCGCCAGACGCAACCTGATCTGGAAAATGCCTGGCGTCCCGATTCTCATTACCAATTACGAAGTCATGGTTCGAGACATGGAAGCCATGCCGGAAGAAGAGCGGCCAAAGTTCGATCTGGTGGTTCTCGATGAAGCACAGCGGATCAAAAATCGTGACTCGAAAACAGCGGTGGTAACTCGTGATCTGAAGCGAAAGCGGAGCTGGTGCTTAACCGGAACTCCCATCGAAAACCGACCGGAAGAACTCGTGTCACTATTTGAATTCCTGGAAGTGGTCTCGGCGCGAGCGACGCCGGATTTGCGTCAGCTTTCCAAACTTGCGGACCAGTACATTCTGCGGCGAACCAAAGACATCGCCATGAAAGACATGCCACCCAGGTTAGATCGCGATGCGTATCTGGAACTGAGTCCCGCCCAGAAATACGCCTATACTGTCGCCGAGAAAGAGGGCGTTGTGCAGCTCAATGAGATGGGCGACCAGGTGACTGTTCAGCATGTATTCGAACTCGTTCTGCGTCTGAAGCAAATTACGAATTTCGACCCGTTGACGAACGAAAGTTCAAAGCTCGATCGCCTGATTGCGGACATGGAAGAGATCGCGCAAAGTGGCGGCAAGGCAATCCTCTTCAGTCAATGGACGAAGGTACTGGACTGGCTTGCGGTGCGGCTGCAGCAGTTCAACCCGCTGATCTATCACGGAGGAGTGCCTACCAAAAAACGTGAACCCATCCTTGCCGAGTTCAAAGAGGACCCGTCGAAGCACATTCTGCTGATGAGCTACGGAACGGGTGCCGTCGGCCTGAATCTTCAGTTCGCAGGCTATGTCTTCCTGTTCGACCGGTGGTGGAATCCGGCTGTCGAAGATCAGGCAATCAATCGAGCCCACAGAATTGGACAGACAAGCACCGTGATCGTGACACGGTTTATCTGTAACGACACGATCGAAGAACGAATCGACGCGGTTCTGCAACACAAACGGGCAATCTTCAACAGCGTTCTGGGGGATGGCGACGTGGAAGATGCGACGCGTAGTCTGAACGCCGCCGAGATCTTCGGTCTGTTTGACCTCAAAGCCAAGCACGGTAAAGGCACCAGAAAGATCGCTCCGAAGAAGCCGGAGGCTGCATAGCAAGGTTCGATCGCCCAAGGCATGGTGCCCAGCTATCTTCAGAAGACCGCACGCCGTTTGCTGAAACTCCTTTCTATTGAGCCGTTGCCATGCCCGATCGAATCCGAGTCTTGTTTGCGATCGGGTCGTTGGAGGGCGGTGGCAGCGAGCGACAGCTTATCAACATTCTGCGACACATCGATCGATCGCAGTTTGAACCGCATCTGTACCTCGCCCGTCGAATCGGCGAGTTCCTCAGTCAGGTTCCTGACGACGTCCCGGTCGTCGCGTTTGACGATGAGCCGTCGCCTGGTGGCTTTTACCTGCCAGGAAGAATCCGGCGAGCACAGATCACTCACTTAACCAGTTTACTGCATCGCAAGCAGATCGATGTCGTCTACGACCGCACTCCTCACATGACGCTGATTACAGGGCCGGCGTGCGACCTTTCCAGTGTTCCCCGCCTCTCGACAGTTGTCTCAAATCCGGCCCATGACTTACGTGACAACATCGGGCGATTCAGGTGGTTCAAGTACCGAATTCTGAAACAGGAATATCGGCTGGCCGAACGAGTCATCGCCAACTCGGAACCGCTCGCTCAGGCGTGTCGCGAGTTCTACTCGCTGGCCGACGACCAGGTGATCGTCATTCCGAACGGTTTTGATTTTGAGCAGCTGCAGCGTCTCGCAAGTGCAGAAGCACAACTCGAAGCACTGCCGCCATCCACGTTTCATATTGTGGCCGCAGGACGTCTTGAAGAGTGCAAAGGGTTTGACATTCTCTTCGAAGCGTTGAACGAGCTGGTCAACGTTCGCGATCACCTCAATATCGTGGTGTCGATTGCCGGACGCGGATCTGAGGAAGCGCGACTGACATATCTGGCCGCACAGCACTGCCTGGAACAGGTCGTTCGCTTCGTTGGCTTTCTGGAGAATCCATACCCGCTCATCAGGTCTGCTGATCTGTTCTGTCTGACGTCACGCTACGAAGGGATGCCGAATGTGCTGGTCGAGGCGATGTCGCTGGGCGTGCCCGTTCTGTCGACCGACTGCCCGCACGGACCTCGCGACATTCTGCAGAACGGAAAACTCGGGACGCTCGTTCCGGATTTCGATCCGCAGAAGATTGCCGACGGAATCGAGCAGGCCATGAACGCCGATGCAAACCAAGGCAACCGCACCAGCAACGCTGAAGAATCGGTACTGTCCCGTTTCGGCATCGGACCAGCGACACGGTCCCTCGAAGAGCATCTGACACTTGCTGCACGACGCCATCGGTAGGTGCGTAATTGGTATCAAGCAGCGGCAGCTTCTGGCTCAGATTTCCGAGTCATCAGGGACACGGCAATCAGCGTGATGAAGCCAAGCGGAATCGTGACGATGCCCGGCTGACTGAACGGGACCAGAGCGTCTGCGGCATTGATTCCGTAGACCTTGGAATAAGTATCGCCACTGAGCAGAATCCAGCCGAGTGAACTGGTCATCCCAACGACGACTGCCGCGATGACACCCTGTCGAGTAACGCCTTTCCAGAACAGAATCATCACGAGCGATGGCAGATTCGCAGAGGCCGCCACACTGAAGGCCCAGCCTACCAGGTAGTTGACGTTCAATTCTTTGAACAGAATGCCGAGTACGATGGCGATGACTCCGACGACGACCGACGCGAACTTGGCGACTCGCACTTTCTCGTGATCGTTCATTTCGATCTTTAGAAAACTCGACATCAGGTCGTGAGTGACGGCTCCCGCCGACGCCAGAATCAGGCCGCTGACAGTCCCCAGCACCGTCGTAAACGCGGTCGCGGAAATTGCCGCAAACAGACGCTCATCAATACTGCGAGCCAGCAGCGGCGCAGCCATGTTGCTGTCGGTGACGTCCAGTCCGCCGCTGGTCATCGCTCCCAGTCCCATGTACAGCGTCAAAACGTAGAAGAAGCCGATGGCACCGATGCCGACAATCGTACTTTTACGTGCCGCAGCCGCATCCTTGACCGTGTAGTATCGAATCAGAATATGCGGCAGCGACGCTGTCCCGCAGAACAGGGCCAGCATCAACGACAGAAAATTCAGCTTGTCAAACAGGTTCCTGCTGCGAATCCCGCTGAAGTACTCGCCCGGTTTCAGAACCTGCGAACCGGGTGTGGGCTTCTGAAAATAGACGGTCGTCGTTGTGCCGTCGGCTTCCTTGACCTTCTCGCTGCCCCAGAGGATGACTTCGCTTTCCTGCAACGTGCTGAAGAACGACAGTGGGCCAACTGGCCCCGTCTTGTCGACGCCGCCGGGAAGTTTGCTGATGTGGCCCACCGGGTGCAGTTCGGGCTCGCCCTTTTTCGTTCCCTTGACTTCCCCGTTGACGAGGACGTTTTTCGCTGCATCGGTTCCGACGGTTTGTGCTTCGTCCAGAAACACGTCCGCTCCATCGGCGACATCCGCGGCTGCACTGGGGCGATAGCTCCATGTCGAGATTATGTTCGTCTCGTTGTCTCTGAAACGAACATAACCTCTCACCTTGGTGTCAGCCCAACCGCCGTCTGGCACGACAACTGTTGCATTCAGTTGCTGAGCGATCGCCGCTTCATCCAGCTTCTCGCTCATGGGTCCGAAAGTCTGGAAGCTGTGACCATCCTTGCCGCCCGTCCCGGTTTTGAATCCCTGAGACAGCAGCGTCAGTGTCAGGACCGCGCTGAACACAACCAGTAGCGAACCTTTGATAAACTGCACCCACGTCGTCGAAACCATCCCCGCCGTCACAACGATCAGAATCACGGTGACGCCGACGATGACAACTCCGTGCCAGTGTTCCAGTCCGAGCAATGGCTGCACTAGAACTCCAGCCCCCACCATCTGCGGAATCAGATAGAAGACGCTGACAACCAGCGTGCTGATTCCGGCGGCGAGTTTGATGCCCGGCGACTGGAACTTCGCATCCAGCGCATCGGCAAATGTGAACTTACCGAGTCGTTTCATCGGTTCGGCGATAACGAACAGTGCGACGATCCAGCCGGCGAGATATCCGATTGAGTACAGAAATCCGTCGTAACCGTAGAACGCAATCATCCCGCAGATGCCGAGGAAAGACGCTGCCGACAGATAATCGCCGGCAAACGCAACGCCGTTCACAAACCACGGAATCTGACCGTGAGCTGCAAAGTAGCCCTGCGACGACTGCGCTTTTCTTCCAAGAAAAAAACTGATTCCCAGCGTGATCCCTACGAAAA